>NZ_MEBQ01000001.1:0-33474 GCF_001722105.1 Salinivibrio sp. SS3
GTGTTCGTCTGGTGTTGGTTGTGGTTTGGTGTTGTCGTCTCTGTGTCCTGCGGTCGTGTCGTGTGTGGCGTTGTTGTTGGCGGCGGTGTCTTCATCTGCCCCGCGCTTGGCTTCTGGCTCAACCGGTTCTTCCGACTGTGCATTGTCTTCGTTTAACGCTGCTTGCGGCTCGTCTTCCGCGTCATCATCAGCTGCGGGTGCGTCATCGGCCTCGCTAGTGGCTTCTGACTCAGCAGATTCGTCCGCCTCTGCATCGTCTTCACTTAACGTTGCTTGCGGCTCGTCTTCCGCGTCAGCGTCAGCTGCGGGTGCTTCATCTGCACCGCTCGTAGCCTCTGGCTCAGCCGATTCGTCCGCCGGTGCATTGTCTTCGTTTAACGCTGCTTGGGGTTCGTCTTCCGCGTCATCGTCAGCTGCGGGTTCTTCATCGGCCTCGCTAGACTCTGCTGCGGCGGGGGTGTCCGCTGGTGCGTCAGCGTCGCTGTCTTGCTCAGCACCTGTCTCTGATCCTGGATCAGTGTCAGGTGTTTCTTCTGTTTGCGTATCCGACGCGTAAAGAAGTTGCTCTAACTCCGCTTCGTTCGGATCATTGTCATCTTCTTCTCCCCACAATGCTGGATCATCATCCTCAGCGAGTGGGTCGGGTTCATCGTCATCCCCCAACACTTCTTCGAGTAAAGCGTCAGAATCTTCTAAATGAGGGTCATCATCTTTGTCTAAGACTTCATCCAGTAAGGCGTCACTACTTTCATCGAATTCGCCCTCGGTATCATCCCCTTCATTGAGCCAGCTATCTTCGTCCTCTTCATCACCGACAAGTTCATCAAGCAACTCGGTTGTGTTATCAAGAGAAACGTTGTCATCGTTGTCATCATCAGATAAGTCAATGTCTTGGCTTAAATCCAGCTCAGGTTCATCGTCGAGCACCGAGTCAAATAGCGCGTCATTTGGCGCTTGCTCGTCATTGTCGTCGCGCTCTTCTGACGTTTGCGCTTTCGTCTCGGCGCTTCCGCTCTCAGGCTCTTCCGCTGGGTCTTCAGCGGCGTCTCCATCGGCTTCACCTGCTAATAAGGCATCGATATCGTCGACATCACTGTCATTGCCTTCCTCGAGCGCTTTAGCCCACTCGGCGGCAAGCGCTTCATCAGCACTCATTTCCTCTTCAGGTTGCTCTGTGTCGCCCGTTTCCGATTCGTCCCCCTCGTGGGATGATGTGTCATCGGCAGCGCTATCCTTATCAGCCGGCGGCGTATCGGCCAGCTCATCCAGCGCGCGCTCCATGTCTTCAAGACCGATAGCATCATCGCTGGTAGGCGCGACACTCGATTCATTGCCAGCCATATCATCGAGTTCGTCATCCAGATCCAGATCGTCCAGGTCGGTATCATCGCCAAACGCGATATCCTCACTCGCCGTCTCATCATCGGTGATCTCTAACTCATCGTCATCTTGCGGATCGTCAACATCGTCTTCATCGTCATCCGGATCGGGCACCATGACCACAGGCATATCGTCCATATCATCATGATCCAGTGCCGCGGGCTCTTCCGTGTCTTCTTCTTGCTTTCTACGACGCGCGAGGAAGAAGAATATCGCCCCTGCAATCAAGGCCCCCGGGATGATGGCCAACATAGCAAGCAATAATGGGCTATCAAGTAAAGATTCAACCGCTGAGGGGGGTTGAGTGTCCTCAGCCACCTGTTGCTGACGCTGCTTTTCTAAAAATGCCCGGATCTCTTTATTGAGTTCAGCATCACCGCTCATCTGCTCTTTTAGGGCGCTCAGCTCGTGCTGAACCTCAGACAAACGAACCTTGAGCACATGATTGCTCTCAACCAAACGCGTCATTTCTTGGTCTGACGCTTGCAGCTGAGACTGTAAATTCTGTACCACTTGAGGCTCAGGCGCACTGGCTTGCTGAGTCTCTTCACTGGATTGGGAAGTGTCTTGGCTTGTTTGCTCAGGTTGCGATTGTTCCGGCTGGGTGTTCGTTGAAGGCGCTGGCGACGGTTGCGGACTCGGTTGCTCAACCTGTTCGCTGAGTGGCGTGGTATTTTGGGCTTGCTTACGCGCTTCATCAATTTCAAGCCGATTGATCACATCTTGGGTGCTTTCTTGCTCAATTTGCGCCAGCGTCGGCATCACTAAGGTGCTACCCGGCTGCAAACTATGAATATTGTTGTTGGTGAATGCGTCGGTATTCAGACGAAAAATCGCGCCGAGCGTCTGATACACACTCACTTGCGTATTAGGGCGCATTTGAGTCGCAATCGACCACAAAGTTTCATTGGCCCCGGTTGGACCATATTGTTGTGCCGATGCAACCGCTGGCGTTGGTTGGGGCGAAGCGGTTTCAGCCGCCATTTCATCTTGCGGACCAAGAATGCGTATTGCCGCTTCGACCGGCACCGTTGAAACACTGACAAGCGCAACCGCCAATACCCCTGCGACGGCAATAAGATGCCGCTTAACGCGATGCGAGGTTATGGTCAATCGAGTTTGAGAAGAAGACTGTTCACTTTGCTGTGCGTTGGACACACCCGCACTCCCTTATGGCAAAAATGGCCTCACTAAATATCTAACTATATCGGAAGCCATGCTAAAAACTGTAGTTTGGTGATATAAAAGTGTGTTGCGCGATCAAACTGTGGGCGCTCTGCCTCAGTTTTGACTCGATGATAGCATCGTCACACGTCGCGTATCGCCCACCTTTGCAAAATTAATGCCTAAAAAAATACCCCATCAACGGATGGGGTATCAATCAACCTAGTGTGGTGATGGGCGGGCTATCACGCTCTTTTATGGGTGCGACACTTATTGCTTAAAGGTAATCGCGAACCAATACTTCCGCAATTTGTACCGAGTTAGTCGCGGCCCCTTTACGCACATTGTCTGCTACCACCCAGAGGTTGAGCCCATTAGGGTGGCTAATATCGTTGCGAATACGCCCCACCAGCACCTTATCTGAGCCAGTGCCTTCTTTCACCTGAGTGGGGTAATCTTCCCCTTCAAAGACCTCGATGTGTTCATGCTGACTCAAGATCGCTACCGCTTCCGTTGCGTCAATCGGTTGACGGCACTCAAGGTGCACGGCTTCAGCATGACCGTAAAACACGGGCACGCGCACACAGGTAGGGTTAACCCCTATCATCTCATCGGCAAGAATTTTCTGGGTTTCCCACACCATTTTCATTTCTTCTTTGGTGTAGCCATTTTCCATAAACTGGTCGATGTGTGGTAAGCAATTAAAGGCAATTTGCTTGCTGTATAACGCAGGCTCCGCATCTTGGCTGTTAAGCAATTTAACCGTCTGCCCGGCAAGCTCATCAACGCCTTCTTTCCCTGACCCTGAGACCGATTGGTAGGTAGACACATTTAAACGTTCGATACCCACGGCATCGTAAATAGGTTTTAATGCCACCAGCATTTGGATCGTCGAGCAATTTGGGTTAGCAATAATATTACGATTACGGAAGTCACCAATCGCGGCTGCGTTCACTTCAGGGACCACCAAGGGCACGTCGAAGTCATAGCGGAATTGCGACGTGTTATCGATAACGACGACGCCCGCTTCCGCTGCAATCGGCGCCCAATGCGCAGAAGCCTGTGCGCCCGCCGAGAACAAGCCAAGCTGAACCTGTGTCCAATCAAATTTGTCGACATTTTGCACACGCAGGCTCTCACCTTTAAAGGTGATGGTTTCACCTGCACTCCGCTCACTGGCGAGGAGGTGTAGCGTGCCAATGGGGAAATCGCGCTCTTCTAAAATCTCGATCATGGTGCGTCCTACCGCACCGGTTGCGCCCAAAATGGCAACGTCAAATGCTTGTGTCATGCATGCTCCTCAATACTAAAGCCCAGCTTAGCCAGCGACTGTAACCCGAAATCAGCCTGTCCGGCTACCGTGATCGCACTGTACTCGCGTCGATCCCAGTAATTTTTCCGTAATTGGTCAAAGGCTGTACGCTGAGCGAGTTTGTCATCAGCGGCCGCATGCATGGCCCGACGAAAATCACTGTCATCTCGGCGAATATCGTAGACCAATTGCGTCAGTGCCATCAGATCACTTTGTTGCCACGGCTGTGCCAAGGCAACGTGTGGAATCGGCGCGGTGGGCAGCAGCTCACTGGCATGGGCACGATGAGGCAGGCCCAGGTGTTCACACAGTGCGTTAAAGACCATGGTAGTACCACGGGCTTTGCCTTCCAGACCATAGCCTGCAATATGAGGCGTAGCAAACGTAAGCTGGTCCATCAGGGCAAGGTCGACCTCGGGCTCATGTTCATAAACATCCAACACCGCATCAATATCGCCTCGCGCTAACCGCACTTTAAGTGCCTGGTTATCAACAATTGGCCCCCGAGCGGCGTTTATCAAAATGCTGCCTGACGCGAGCGCATCTAATCGAGCTTGATTCATGAGGTGATAAGTGGGATGCGTACCGGTCTTGGTCAAAGGGGTATGGAAAGTGACCACATCCGATTGTGCGATCAGAGTGTCAATGTCCACCATCTCAGTAAGGTTCTCTCGATCCTGGCGAGGGGGATCGCAAAGTAAGGTTTTAATCCCAAGTGCCGCAAGCCGCTCGGCCAAGTAGTGCCCCACATGACCCACGCCCACGATACCGACCGTTCGGTCGGTCAACTTAAAGCCTTGCTGTTGCGCTAACACCAGCAAGGCGCTAATCACGTATTCCGCCACCCCAACCTTGTTACAGCCAGGCGCCGCCGTACCGTGGATGCCTTGTGCGTGCAAGGCGTTAAAATCAAGATGATCTTCACCCGCGGTGGCTGAACCGACAAAACGCAGACGAGTTGCACCGTCAATCAGAGCATGGCTCACTTGCGTGACGCTTCTCACCATTAATGCGTCAGCATCAATCAAATCCGTCGCACGGATTGCGCGCCCGGGTAATGCAACCACCTCACCCAATTGACTAAACAAGGTTTGGGCATAAGGCATGTTTTCGTCTACAACAATTTTCACGTTCAACGTCCTGTGTGAGTCGGTGCATCGCTTATCGGATGCTCAATGCAAGAAAATCATTGTATCTATCTCACGGTAAGAAAACACCCTTGAACTGAGTGGATAACCCGCTCACCGGGTGGCCTCAGGCAGAAAAAAACCCGGCCGAAGCCGGGTAAATCCAGGACCTGAAAAGACCATTAACGGCTCTCAACGATAATGGTCCGTGTCTGATGGCAGAGCCTCTCTGCATACCTGGAAAAAGGGGCGATTGTATTAACCGCGATATTTTTCAATTACCAAGGTGGCGTTGGTACCGCCAAAGCCAAAGCTGTTGGACATGACGCGCGTCAGTGCTTGCTCTCGCGGTTGCGTCACAATATCTAACCCTTCAGCCGCGGGATCCAAGTTCTCCACGTTGATACTTGGCGCGACAAAACCTTGCTCAAGCATCAGGGTTGAATAGATGGCTTCGTGCACCCCTGCCGCCCCGAGCGCGTGACCTGTCATTGACTTAGTCGCAGAAATCGCTGGGCTCTTGCCGCCAAACACTTCCTGAATCGCGCCAAGCTCTTTTACATCTCCTACTGGGGTTGAGGTCCCGTGGGTGTTGATGTAATCAACCTCACCCTCTACATCTTGCATCGCCATATTCATACAGCGCACCGCGCCTTCACCCGACGGCGCCACCATGTCATAGCCGTCAGACGTTGCACCGTAACCGACAATTTCACCGTAGATGGTCGCACCACGCGCCAGCGCATGCTCCAGCTCTTCCACGACTAGCATGCCGCCACCACCAGAGATCACAAAACCGTCTCGTTCCGCGTCATAGGTACGAGAGGCCTTCTGCGGGTCGTCGTTGTATTTGGTTGAAAGGGCCCCCATGGCGTCAAACATCATGGTCAGTGACCAATCCAGCTCTTCACCACCACCGGCAAACACCACATCCTGTTTGCCCAGCTGAATCAGCTCAAGGGCGTGACCAATACAATGCGCCGAGGTCGCGCACGCAGAACTCATGGTGTAGTTCACCCCTTTAATTTGGAACGGGGTAGCCAAACAGGCTGAAACAGTCGATGACATGGTCCGTGGCACCATGTAAGGGCCAACACGCTTCACGCCTTTTTCGCGTAATGTATCAACCGCGGTGACTTGGTTCACCGATGACGCACCACCTGAACCGGCCACTAAACCAGTTCGTGGGTTAGAAACTTGCTCAGGAGCCAGGCCCGAGTCTTCAATGGCTTGCTCCATTGCCAAGTAGGCAAAGCCCGCCGCGTCACCCATAAAGCGCATTCTTTTGCGATCAATATGGTCGGCTGGGTTGAGTTTGAGATCCCCCCAAACATTGCTACGCAGCTTCATATCTGCAAACTGCTGAGAAAAGTTAATGCCAGATTTCCCCGCTTTGAGCGACTCCAGCACTTCTTTGACGTTGTTACCAATACTGGAAACAATCCCCATGCCTGTAATGACAGCTCGTTTCATGATTCTTTCCTAGACGTTAATTTCGCAGTGGATGATAGCGTTTTTGAAGCTGATAAGTGGTCAGCTTTCCTTTGAGCCAGTACAATTTGCTTTTTCCTTTCCTGTGTAAGAGGCATTTGTGAGCACTCCCTCGATCGACCACGCAAAAATCAGCTGGAATGACACGGGCACCCCCGTCGCGGAACAGTTTGATGACGTCTACTTTTCCAATCACGACGGTTTGGCCGAGACCCGCTACGTGTTCATCGAACAAAACCAACTTCCCGCACGTTGGCAAACTGCCACATCATCCCGGTTTGTGATTGCGGAAACCGGCTTTGGCACTGGGCTCAACTTCCTGGCCACTTGGGCGGCTTTCGAGCAGTTCCGTCAAACCCATCCAAACGCGCCCGTGACCCAGCTTCACTTTATCAGTTTTGAGAAGTACCCCCTGACAGTAGAGGATCTCGCCCGTGCACATCAAGCTTGGCCAGAGCTGGCACGCTATGCTGAACGGCTGCGCGCCGACTACCCTGTGCCGTTAGCCGGTTGTCAACGAATCGTGTTGGCTCAAGGTCAGATTACACTCGATTTGTGGTTTGGTGATATTAAAGATTGGTTACCACAAGTGCCAACAGGCCCTGAAGGGGTGGTGGATGCTTGGTATTTAGACGGCTTTGCCCCAAGCAAAAACCCAGAGATGTGGAACCAAAATTTGTTTAATGGCATGGCACGACTTGCACGCGAGCAATGCACCTGCGCCACCTTTACCGCCGCTGGCTTTGTGCGTCGTGGCCTTATCGAGGCCGGTTTTGAAATGAAAAAGGTGAAAGGTTTTGGCCACAAGCGAGACATGTTGGCAGGTGCACTGCCTGCTCGCCAAGCCCATGCCAGCTACTCACCATGGTATGCCCGCACACCCGCTTCAACAGCGGACGACATCGCCATTATTGGCGGCGGCATTGCCAGTGCCGCCTTGATCACCGCATTGCTGCAACGGGGCAAGCAAGTCACGCTGTATTGCCAAGATCCGCGCCCGGCTGCTGGCGCATCAGGGAACCATCAAGGCGCCATTTATCCGCTTTTAAATGGCAATAACGATAATTTAAGTCAGTTTTTTGCCCCCGCCTTTTTGTTTTCACGACAGTTTGTTCAACAACAAAACGCTCAAGGCATCGCTTTTGAGCACGACTGGTGTGGGGTGACACAGCTGGGTTACGACGACAAGAGTGCCGCTAAACTTGCTAAGATGGCCGATGGCGCCTTCCCTGAGGCATTGGTCACGCCGTTAGACGCCGATGGCGTGAGCGAGAAGGTCGGCTTAGAAACCGGGCATGCCGGCGTGTTTTATCCGCTTGGCGGTTGGATAAGCCCACAACAGTTTACCGCGGGTGTAATAGATAAAGCCATTGCCAGCGGACAGCTACGTGCCCATTTTGATTGTCCCGTGAGAGCGCTAACACAATCGAACAATGGTTGGACACTCGAGACCAGCATGGGTGAGGTTCACCACCCAAATGTGGTGATCGCCAACGGCCACCAAGCAGATAGCTTCAGCCAAACACAGCCTATTCCCGTTTATCCGGTGCGCGGCCAAGTCAGCCATGTGCCCACCAATACCGAACTCAGTAAGCTCAGCACTGTATTGTGTTTCGAGGGCTATTTAACCCCGGCTAATCAGGCGGGCGAGCATTGTCTAGGGGCCAGCTACCGTCGCAATAATGCGGACGTAGGGTTCCAAGCCGCCGATCAGCTTGAAAATCAACAGCGCTTAACCGATTGTGTCGATACAGACTGGGCACACGCGGTGCCTCTGGCGGAAGACGGACGCGTTGGCGTGCGCTGTGCCAGTCGCGACCATTTACCTTTCGTGGGCAACGTGTGTGATTACGACGCCTTGGTGTCTGCCTACCAAACCTTGCAAAAAGACAAAGAAAAAGCGGACGCCGTTCCCGTTTATCCCGGGTTATTTTGCTTGCTGGGGCTCGGCTCTCGCGGCCTCACCTCAGCCCCATTGGCGGCAGAAGTGCTAGCAGCCCAGCTGTGTGACGAGCCTTTACCTTTACCTCAGTCGGTCCTAGACACGCTGCACCCAGGGCGGATGTGGGTTCGTAAGCTGCTAAAAGGTAAAACACTATAGCGCGTCACGGCCAACAAAGAAGCCATCACCGAGGCGATGGCTTTCTTTTGCTAAGCGGTACCGTTTGCGATACCGCTTAGTGTTCCATTTAAAACAGAGTGTTACGCGTCTTTTTCCACTTGCTGTTGCAATAAATCCCACAGCGCCCCGACGAGACGTTGGTCGCCGGGTGACAGCTCACTGGCATTGTCATTGAGACTAACATCGACGCGCGCTTTCAATGCTGACACCTCATCAACACCCTCCAACTCACAGTCCGCTGCCGCTAAAGAAACGTGGCCACGTAAATAGCCACTGGCAAACAATTCATCGTCTGAGGCGGTTTCCACCATCTCATCGATTAACGCTAAAATGCGTGCTTCATAGTCTTGAACTTTCATCTTTTTAACCTTGGCTTGGCAACGTAAAGGTATCTGGCGTCAACGGCGCAACACCATAAAAGTCTCGCAAGGTATCAGAAAACTGCTTGGCGCGCACGGGCAAAGCGGTGCTTGTCGCGGTATCAGAGACATACTGTACGACTTGTTGCCGAACTTTCTCAGTAAACGCGTGGCGATCGGGCTCAACACCACTTAAATTGTCACAGCTCACTTGAAAGCGAAACCCACAGCTTGCCGAGAGGATCCATTCAATCGCCTGTGGTTTCACTTCGACGACCTCAAAGGCGGCTTGCGTGTCAGCGTCACGGCCATCCGGATGATACCAATAGCCATAATCTTCCCATTGACGACGCTGCTCACCGGCAATGGTCCAATGTGCAATTTCGTGCAATGCCGAGGCAAAAAAGCCGCGCGCAAAAATCACACGATGATGAGGATGATCGGCATCAGCAGGTAAGTAAATAGGCTCATCCCCGCCACGCACCAGCTCAGTATTGAAAGAGGCAAGAAAGGTTTGGTTAAAAAGTTGGATCAAGTCGTGATAATTGTGGGTCATAATCTTAAACAATAACAACACCCCACCTATCCAAAACGACAGATGGGGTTAAAGAAGATGAAACGTTTGGGATATCGCTATGCGCCCATTTGGCCGCGGTGACGAAGCAAATGGTCCATCAGCACAATCGCCACCATGGCTTCGGCAATCGGCACGGCGCGGATCCCTACACACGGGTCATGACGACCACGCGTCACCACATCCGCAGATTCACCGTGAACATCAATACTCTTGCCCGGCACGGTAATGCTAGAGGTGGGTTTGAGCGCTAAATGTGCCACTAGTGGCTGGCCTGATGAGATCCCACCAAGAATGCCACCGGCATGGTTTGAGGCAAAGCCGTCAGGGTAAATTTCATCACGATGCTCACTGCCACGCTGATTCACCACGTCAAACCCATCACCGATTTCGACCCCTTTCACCGCGTTAATTCCCATCAACGCATGGGCAATGTCCGCATCTAAGCGATCAAACACCGGCTCGCCAAGGCCGACAGGAAGGTTTTCTGCCACCACGGTGAGCTTGGCACCGATTGAATCTCCGTCTTTTTTCAGTTGACGGATCAGCGCATCCAATTCCTCTAGTTTGTTCACATCCGGGCAAAAGAAAGGGTTTTGCTCAACTTGCGCCCAATCGACGGTATCAGTGGTGACCTCGCCCATTTGCGCCAAGTAAGCACGCACTTGAATGCCGTGCACTTGCGCGAGGTATTTTTTAGCCACCGCGCCTGCGGCGACTCGCATCGCCGTCTCTCGTGCCGATGAACGGCCGCCCCCGCGGTAATCGCGGATGCCATATTTATGGTGATAGGTATAGTCTGCATGCCCAGGGCGAAACACATCTTTGATTTTGGAATAATCTTTGGAGCGCTGATCGGTGTTTTCGATCATCAAGCCAATCGATGTCCCCGTGGTTTGGCCCTCAAAGACCCCAGAAAGGATTTTCACCGCATCCGGTTCACGGCGCTGAGTGGTGTATTTCGACGTCCCAGGACGACGGCGATCGAGATCATGCTGCATGTCCGCTTCAGTCAATGCTAACCCCGGTGGGCAGCCGTCAATAATCGCCCCCAACGCAACGCCGTGGCTTTCTCCAAAGGTCGTGACGCGAAATATCTGTCCTATCGTGTTGCCTGCCATGCCTTCCTCTACTTGCCTGATGGGCATTGTTGTATTTTTGCGTACTTTGTTAGCAATTAACCATAAAGCAATCAAATACGCAAAGAAAATCCAGGTGAGCAACGGAGCGACTGCAAGTGTTAGAGACTAAAAAGCCAGCACGAGGCTGGCTTTATATCATGATCGGCGGGTACAGCCTCTAGTCGCGATAAAGGGCAAATTCATCCGCACACGCAACGAGATCTTGGCGACTGATCATAAACACACCATGACCGCCGTTTTCGAACTCAATCCACTGCAAAGGCAAATGACCGTATTGCTCTTGCATGTGCACAATCGAATTACCAACCTCACACACCAACACGCCATCGTCTGTCAGATAATCGGGGGCATTGGCAAGCATCCGACGCACCAGTTTCAACCCATCCGTGCCGGCGGCAAGCCCCAGCTCAGGTTCATGGCGAAACTCGTCCGGTAAGTCGTCCATATCTTCCGCATCGACGTAGGGAGGGTTGCTTACGATTAAATCGTATTTATCTTGCGGGACATCTTTAAGCAAATCCGACCGCATCGGGATCACTTGCTCTTCCAAGCCATGATCCTGAATATTGATTTCAGCGACATCCAGCGCATCGGTGGAAATATCCACCGCATCGATCTCTGCCTCTGGGAACGCATAGGCACAGGCAATAGCGATACAGCCACTGCCCGTACACAAATCCATAATCCGGCGAGGAGGGTGAGGCAAGATGCCAGCGAATTCTTGCTGGATAAGCTCACCTATCGGTGAACGTGGAACGAGCACGCGCTCGTCGACAAAAAACTCTAAGCCACAGAAATACGCTTTGTTGGTCAGATAGGCAACCGGTGTTTTATCATTGATACGTGCAATGACACGCTCAACAATACGATGCTTTTCACTGGTAGTCAGACGCGAAAAGCGCGTTTCTGAGGGCACATCAATCGGCAAGTAGAGTGTCGGTAACACCAGCTGTACCGCCTCATCCCACGCGTTGTCGGTGCCGTGGCCATAAAACAAGCCTGCCGCATTGAAACGACTGACGGTCCAGCGCAGCATATCTTGCAGCGTATGTAACTCGCTGACCACCTCTTCAGTAAAAATCGTATCCACATTGGCCTCCATCGGCTTCATGCAATTGGGGGTCGCCCTTTGACGCGAGGTCAGTACAATAAGCAGCATTTTGAGCTAGCTGAATGTACAATTCAGGTCATCACCTCGGGGACAGTTTTTTATGAGCAAAAAACCATCGATGACGGAAGAGGACTTGGCGCTATTCCGTGATGCCGTCAAAGGCGCAAAAAAGTTGAAGCAGGATACCATAAACCCACCACAACGCCAGACGACCAAGACGCGCAAACAACGTCAGTTTGAGCGACAGAGTAGCGATCATGCATTTTACTTTTCCGATGAGTTCGAGCCGCTGCTCAATGAATCGGGTCCAATGCAGTACGCCCGTCAGGATGTCTCTAAATACGAGGTCAAGCGGCTTCGTCGTGGTGTGTATGTGCCCGATATCTATCTCGATTTACACGGAATGACTCAGACAGAAGCCAAGCGAGAGCTGGGGGCGATGCTCGCGGCCTGTGTCAAGGACGGCACTCGTTGCGCCAGTGTGATGCACGGGATTGGTAAACGGGTACTCAAAGACAAAATTCCACTGTGGCTGGCACAGCACCCCAATGTGATGGCGTTTCACCAAGCGCCAAGGGAGTTTGGGGGGGATGGCGCCTTGTTGGTGCTGATAGAAGTGCCCGAGCGCTAAAGCAACCTGTCGCTAAAGAGACAGAAGCGCGTCAAGCACTTTTTACCGATTACGATTTTAAAAGCTGTCGTGGCGACATATGCGCACTCAGCGACGCCTGTTGGTTGGTGACACCGACCTCAATCAACGCCATCGCTGACGTGGCAAACATCGGCGGTTGCCCTTCTTGCACCCACTCGTTGGTAAGGTATCCGACTAAAGGCAGATGAGAGACGACCAAGACCACGTCAAGTTTCTCAACCTCTATCATTGCATTCACGTAATCATAGACACGATCACTTTGCCCAAAAGGGGTGATCTCTTCTTCTGTGATCACCTCTTTTGCATCGGGTAACAAAGGCGCACACACCTGCCAGGTTTGCTGCGCACGTAAGTAAGGGCTCACCAGCACTTTATCAATTCCTTGCCCATCCAATTGCTGGTTCAGCCACGTCGCCATCTGTTTGCTCTGTTGCTCACCATTGGCCGTGAGCGCTCGGTCGCTATCACTGGCTGCAAATGCTTGCGCTTCGCCATGACGCATTATGATTAATTTCATCGCCTTAATACCCACATTCATATGCCAAGATTGGCTGCATGCTATCAAGATGATCCGCAAAAGACCAAATAAGTGGTTTGCGACTCTGGTCACTGGTAGTCATACTTACTACTAACTTATTTACTCTGATAGTGAGATGCTTGTGCACGTCAGCCCTAACGACCATAAACACTACCGTTATATCACGCTTCCTAACGCATTACGTGTCTTATTGGTGAATGACCCACATGCGCATCGCAGTGCCGCGGCACTGTCGGTGAATGTCGGTCACTTTCACGACCCAGTCGAGCGACAAGGGCTGGCGCACTTTCTCGAGCATATGCTTTTTTTGGGGACGGATCAGTACCCCGTCATCGGTGACTTTCAGCGCTTTATTAGCCAGCATGGTGGCCACAATAATGCGTGGACAGGCACCGAGCACACCACCTTCTTTTTCGATATTCGCCCCAGCCAGTTCGCGGCAAGCTTAGATCGCTTCAGCGCCTTTTTCATTTCACCCCGTTTTGATGCCGATGCCGTAGATAAAGAACGCCAATCGGTCGACGCCGAGTATCGCATGAAGCTCAATGACGACGTGCGACGTATCTATCAAGTTCACAAAGAAACCATCAATCCTAACCATCCGTTTGCCAAGTTCTCCGTTGGCAGTGTCGAGACGCTCGCGGATCGTGATGATTCCAATGTACGTGATGATCTCATCGCCTTTTACCGAGCTAACTATAGCGCCAATCTCATGACACTGGCATTGACCGGGCCACAGTCATTGGATGAGCTTGAGCGCTTCGCGAAACAGTATTTTTCCACCATTGCCAACCATCACTATCCTGAACTTGCCATCAATGCGCCCCTGACCACCAAGAATGAGCAGCATCAATGGGTGACGATTGAACCTTTAAAAGAGGTTCGTAAGCTCACCTTGGCGTTTTCTGTCCCTGAAAGCCCCGAGCAATACCGCACTAAGCCTTTGTCTTACATTGCCCACTTACTGGGTTATGAGGGGCCTGGGAGTTTGATGTCACTATTAAAAAACAAAGGCTATATCAACACCTTGTCTGCAGGTGGTGGGATCAGCGGACGAGATTTTCGTGAATTTACCCTCGGCTTTTCGTTGACGCCATTAGGGCTGAGCCATCTCGACGATATTATTACCTATGTTTTTCAAACCATTGCCCTCATTCGGCGCGATGGCTTACAACCTTGGCGCTATCAAGAAAAACGGCAAGTCCAAGAGCTGGCATTTCATTACCAAGACCCACAGCGCCCTATTGATACCGTCAGTCATTTGGTAATGAACATGCAGCATTATGCGCCAACCGATCTTCTGTACGGCGACTACATGATGACAGGGTTCGATCGCCACCAGATTCAAGCCATGCTGCAACATATGAGCGTCGATAACCTTCGCGTGATGCTGGTTGCCAAAGGGCAACATTACGATCAGCGCGCCGATTGGTATCACACGCCTTACGCGGTGAAACGGTTTTCTGCGCAACAAATTGCCAAATGGAAAACGGATTACATTTCACCGGCACTGACACTGCCTGACCCCAACCCATATATTGCTGATGCCCTGCACCCAATAGCTATCGAGCAAGACGCCAGCGAGGAGCCAAGCTTGATTGAAGAGCTGCCTGGCTTTCGCCTCTGGCATGGCCAAGAGTCACACTTTAGCGTGCCCAAAGGCCATATCTATATCGCCATCGATAGCCCACATGCCGTGGCGACGGTGAAAAACATTGTCATGACCCGCTTAAGTGTCGAAATGTTACTCGAAGCCCTGAATGAGCAAGCCTATCAGGCTGAAATTGCGGGAATAAATTACAATTTATACGCGCACCAAGGTGGGGTGACGCTGACACTTAGTGGCTTCAATGACAAACAGCCGCTATTGCTCGAACTTATCTTGAAAACTTTCTCTCAGCGCAGTTTCAACCCTGAGCGCTTCGAGACCATAAAAGCGCAGCTGCAACGCAGCTGGGAAAACGCAGAAAAGAATAAGCCGCTGAGCCAATTATATAACAGCATGACCGGGCTACTTCAGCCTAATAACCCACCGTACCACGCTCTTTTAGCGGCATTAGAGACGGTGACCCTGAGTGACTTACCTGACTTTGTCGATGCCATGCTTGCCACCTTGCATGTCGATATGTTTGTGTATGGTAATTGGCACCGCCATCATGCCAAGGCCTTGGCAGAAACCGTCAAGGACAGTTTGCGCGTGCAAGGGCAAGCGTATCAGGAGTCTGTGCGTCCGTTGACCTTACTTGAGGGCGTCGGTACCGTTAGTTTTGAGCGCCCTCTTGCGCATGCTGAGTCAGCGCTTTTAGTGTATTACCAAAGCCCATCGACCGACCCTCAAGCTGTGGCGACCTACACCTTGGCCAACCACCTGATGTCGGCGACTTTTTTCAACGAATTGCGCACCAAACAGCAATTAGGCTATATGGTTGGGGCGAATAACTTACCGCTAAACCGCCACCCTGGACTGATTTTTTATGTCCAGTCCCCTATGGCAGGTCCTAACCAGTTAATGGCAGCGATTGATGATTTTCTGAATGCCTTTTTCATGGTGCTGTTGGAAATGACAGAAGCGCGCTGGCAAAGCAGTAAACAAAGCTTATTAGCGCAAGTGAGAGAGCCGGATAATAACCTGCGCGCCCGCGCTCAACGTTACTGGATCAGTATTGGCAACAAAGACTATCAATACCAACGTCGCGAGCAGGTTGCAGAGGCGATGGCGACACTCAGCCGCGCGGATATGGTGCGGTTTGTGGTCAACACACTCAAACCGAGAACCGCAGATAGGTTAGTGATGCACAGTTGCGGGACCGACCATCAACAAGACGCGCACCTAGATGGGACCTATCCGATTGCGGACATCGCAGCCTTCCGCGCGTTATGTCAGCGTAGTGAAGACTGAGCGCCCAGCAAACAGAAAGGGCAGCCACTGGCTGCCCTCGTATCTTCCACTTGCGTTGCCTTACCCCTCGGGATAAAACACCTGTCCCTCTTTGGCCATCACGGTTAAACGCTCACAGGGTGCAAAGCGCTCACCATAACGATTTTGATGCTCGTTGAGCAAGTTGACCACACGATCGATGCCGATATGGTCCATATAGCGGAAAGGTCCACCCAAGAACGGCGGGAAACCGATACCAAAAATCGCACCGATATCACCGTCACGCGCAGAGCGAATCACGCCCTCATCGAGGCAACGAGCCGCTTCATTGAGCATCATTAACGCACAACGTTGCGCCACCTCATGACCGGACAACTGGGCGTTTAGGGTGATATTCAGCAAGCTATAAACTTTCTTATCCACCTGCTTGGCCTTGCTGCCTTTTTTGCTGGCATCGTAGCGATAGAAGCCCTTACCTGTTTTACGTCCTTTGCGGTCATCATTCAGCAGCACATCGAAGACATCCGGCGCTTCAAAACGCTCACCCAGCTCTTGCGTCAGGATAGGCGCTATCTTAGCGCCAATATCAATGCCCACCTCATCAAGCAAAGTGATTGGCCCAACAGGGAAACCAAAGTCCAATAGCGCGGTATCGATATGTTCAATCGTTTCGCCTGCCAACAACACACGCGCGGCCTCATTCATATAAGGGGCAAGGATCCGGTTAACGTAAAAGCCTGCGCTATCACCGACCACAATCGGCGTTTTACCTTGCTGACGCGCCAGCTTAACCACAGTCGAAATCGTCTGATCACTGGTGTTTTTATGGGGGATCACCTCCACCAGCGGCATTTTTTCTACCGGGCTAAAATAGTGCAAGCCCACAATGTTTTCTGGGCGCTGGCTACCCTCAGCGATTTGATGAATCGGTAATGACGAGGTATTGGTAGCAAAAATAGCGTCGTTACCTGTGATTGACTCCATCTCCTCGACCATGCGGTGTTTAAGCGATAAATCTTCAAATACCGCTTCGATCACCACATCCGAGTTAGAGAGGGTTGTCGCCTGTGTATCACCCGATAGCTGCATCATGGTGGCTTGCAACTCGGCTTTGCTAAGCTGTTTGCGCTTGCGCTTTTTGTCCAGCAATTTGTAGCTGTAGCGTAGCGCATTCAATATGCCATCTTCGCTCACATCTTTCACGCGTACCGGGTAACCGGCCTTAGCGACCGAAACATGCGCGATCCCGGCGCCCATCAAGCCACCGCCAAGCACACCAATACGACTAATATCACCCGGCTCAGCATCAGCCCCGTTTTCTTTTTTCATCGCGGTGGTGGCGAAGAAGATGCTACGTAGCGCTTTAGACTCCGACGTCATCACCAGCTCACCAAACTGGCGTGCTTCTTCCTCAAATCCGGCTTTCAAGCCTTTATCGAGCCCCTTTTTCACCACAGATAAAATGGCATCAGCGGCGGGGTAATTACCACGGGTTTTCGCTCGCGCTTTTTTGCCCGCTTGATCAAAGACGATATTACGCCCGACCGCATTGCCATTCAGCATCCAACTTTGCCAGCTACGGTGGCGTTTTGGTTTCGATTTCTGCGCCAGCTGCTCGGCCACGTCGAGCAAAACGGTATCCGGCACACAATCATCCACCACACCCAGCTTTTTCGCTTTTTTGGCACGTAACTGTTTGCCGGTTAGCATCATATCCAGAGCGTCTGGCACGCCGATAAGGCGAGGGAGTCGCTGTGTACCGCCCGACCCTGGCAATAAGCCTAATTGTACTTCTGGCAGACCAAGGCGAGTTTTATCCCAGTCGGTGGCCACACGGCTATGACAGGCCAGCGCGAGTTCAAGCCCACCACCTAAGCAAGGGCCATGAATCGCCGCCACCACGTGAAATGGCAGCGTCTCAATGCGTGAAAATAGAGCTTGACCTTGCGCGGCAATATCGCGGGCTTGCTCGGCGCTGTCACAGGCTTCGAGCATGCGCACATCCGCACCAGCCACAAAGTTATCGGGTTTACCCGAGTGAATCACTAGCCCTTTGACGTTTTTATCATTTTCGAGTTGGTCTAATACCGCGGAAACGCCCTCGACAAAGCTTGCCTGCAGTGTATTCATGCTCTCACCCGGCACATCTATGGTCAGCCAGGCGATTTGGTTATCAGCAACCGTTAAATGAAAGGCTTGTTGGGTTTCTGTGGTCATTATTCTGCCTCCAAGATCATTGCTGCGCCTAGGCCACCTGCTGCACAGGCTGTGTTCAATGCTAAACCGCCGCCACGACGTTTTAATTCACGTAAGGTTTGGGTGATCATCCGTGCACCTGTCGCGGCAAAGGGGTGACCATAGGCGATTGACCCCCCTAACACGTTGAATTTATCCATATCGATGTCACCAATCGCACGGTCACGGTTTAAATGCTCACGGGCAAACGTATCAGAGGCGAACATTTTCACATTAGACAAGGTTTGCGCGGCGAACGCCTCGTGCATATCAATCAAGGTTAAATCCGCGAGAGAAATACCCGCGCGATCAAGCGCAAGTGGTGTGGCATAAGAAGGGCCCATCAGCATGTCTTTTTCCACCCCGATGGCGGAGAACGCATACGAGCGAATGTAACCGAGCACCTCAAGCCCTAATGCTTTCGCGCGACTTTCTGGCATCATCAATACCGCAGCCGCGCCGTCGGTAAGCGGCGTGCTATTCGCTGCCGTGACCGAGCCATGCTTGCGGTCGAACGCTGGCCGCAGCTTGGCGTAGTCTTCTAGCGTGGAGTCAGGACGCAGGTTATTATCTTGTGCAATCCAGGCTTTGTAGGGCTCAGGATAGGCAGTCATCACTTCATCACTGAGCAAGCCTTCATCCCAAGCTTTGCTCGCCAGTTGATGGGAGCGCAGCGCCAACGCATCTTGCTCTTTACGTGGGATCTGGTGCGACTTTGCCATTTGCTCGGCCGTTTGCCCCATGCTCAGCCCCGTCGAGTATTCAGCCACCGCAGGCGGAACCGGTGCCAGATCTTTCACTGAAAGCTTACTGAGCAGCTTTAATCGCTTGCTCATGGTTTTCGCTTTGCTTAAATCCAATAATGTCCGCGCCAGTTTTTTGCTGACGCCGATGGGTAATACAGATGATGAATCCGCGCCACCAGCAATCCCCACCTGGATATTGCCTGCGACCATGCTCTCTGCCACATTGGCGACCGCTTGAAAGCTGGTCGCACAGGCACGTGTGACACTGTAGGCATCGGTGTGGATATCCATGCCGGTACCCAGCACGATTTCGCGAGCAATGTTTGGCGCTTCAGGCATTTGCACTACCTGTCCAAACACCACTTGATCAATCTCTTTCGGGGAAATACTGCTTCGGTTGAGCATCTCTTGTACCACCATTTTGCCGAGGTCCACCGCCGGCACATCAGTATAAGCGGTTGATTGGCGGGCAAAGGGTGTGCGTAGCCCAGACACAATAGCAATGCGATCACCATTGCTGGTTTTGAGGTGTTGCTGAGACGTCATCACTGCTCCTTAGGATGTTCTACAGGTCTGACCACGAGTGTAACCAAATTGTTACCAGCTTAAAACATCCGTTTTAATTGATTGGTAAGATTGCCAACAGGCGCACAGATCCGCTACCAGTGCCACCACAATGGTTCATGGTAAACAAACGAAGAAGCAAAAAGAAAAATAAAAAAGGGGCCTTGCGCGAACGCAGGCCCCAAAATATTGGAAAGCAAAACGATAATCTGGGAAGTGTGCAGTGCTTTTCCCGCACCCAGATCCGAACAGAAAGTCATATCATTCAAAAAGGAAACGCCGTTCACTCAACCTCACGAGTGTCGACACATGGCCGATAACGACAGGAGTCACTTTACCGACTTGCGGTGTTTTAATATTGAAACAGATCAAACTTGTGCCGATTTTTCACCTAAGATGAAATAAAGTGACAAATCACTCGGTCTCTATAGACTGATGCAATCCATGGACAAAGGCTCATCCGGTATGACCCGACAAGCACGATACGAGGCATTGGTGCGCGCATGGCATCGTGACCTCTACCGCTATGCCTACTGGTTAGCAAAAGATCCGCATATCGCGGAAGATTTGGTGCAAGAAACCTGCTTACGCGCTTGGCGCTCGTTAGACAGCTTGCAAGATGACAAGGCAGCCAAAGCCTGGCTCATCACCATTTTGCGCCGAGAGAATGCAAGACGCTTCGAACGTAAGCAGTTTGACCATGTGGACGTTGACGATGGCGAACTGGAAGACAAAACCCGCCCCAGCGAAGAAGCGTCCATGGAGCAGCGCTGGCTACACCGACAAATTGCCGCTTTATCACCGGAATATCGTGAGCCCTTGGTCTTGCAGGTGATTGCCGGCTTTAGTGGCGACGAAATCGCCCAAATCTTGGACTTAAACAAAAACACGGTGATGACTCGCCTCTTTCGCGCTCGCGCTCAACTTAAAGAAGCACTGGACACCACCGCAACTTCAGGAGGCCAACAGTATGGACGATCTTGAATTTCGCCGCCGCCTACTTGCAGACCCTTATGATACCGATCCTGAGTTGCAAGCCGCCAAGGCCGAGTCTGAACGTCACCAAGGCTATGCGGACGATATCGCCGAGTTGGACAGCAAAATCGACCAGGCGCTTCGCGTGGAAGTACCGGAGGATTTGGCCGATAAAATTTTGTTTTCGCAAACTACCGATGTGGAACAAGGAGTCAAACGCCCACGCTGGCATCTCGCCATTGCCGCCTCGATTGCCTTTGTGTTTGGTATTGCACTTGGTCAGTTTAACTGGGGCAGTGCCACGCTGGACCTTAATCAAACGGCATTAGCGCACTATTATCACGAACATGCCTTTATAGAAGGCATTAACGAAGGAGCAACCATTGAGCAAGTCAATGCCAAACTACAGCCGTTTGGCAAAGCTTTTAATGCGCTCCCCGGCGAGGTCACTTACATCAACCATTGTAGTTTTGGGGATCAACATGCGTTGCACATGGTCATGGAGAGTGATGGACAAGCGTATACAGTGTTTGTAGTCCCGTCAGCCAGTCAGGCGCCCGCGCAGAAAAGTGACGGAAAAATGCAAGCCGTCAGCCGCCCCGTGCAATCGGCGAGCGTGATTGTGGTCGGTGAGGCGAAAAGCCCCGCCGCCCCCATTGCCGAGCAACTGCAACAGCAACTCACGCCCCAAGCGATCTAGCCACTCATTGTGCGCCCTCTCGGTAGACAGAGAGGGCGCGCGCTGCGATTTTTCTTTCCGTACCAATGACTTTTCGCCTGGTAATGTGTAACAGGTGTTCGCTGAATTCATCCCTCGTCGCTTAAATGCTCGCCAATCCTATAGATAAAAATACTAATAATGCTATTTTTATTGTTTCATTATTTTGTTTTTACCCTTTATCGTAGCGATAAATTGATTTACGCACGCGAGCTTTTACTCTAGGCCTCCCTTTATACAGCGAACAAGTAAGCAGATGAAAAATAATAAGATCGTTTATCTTGCCGTCGCCACCGCGCTCGGCTCTCTTTCCACCACCGCACACAGTGCCGGTTTTCAGCTCGCAGAAACCTCAGCGACCGGCCTTGGCCGCGCTTTCGCAGGGGAAGCGGCCATGGCGGATAACGCCAGTGCGCAATTTCGTAACCCTGCGCTATTAAGCTACCTTGCCGATACGCAAGTATCAGCCGGTGGCATCTACGTGAACCCCAACGTTGATATTGATGGGACAAACACAAACATCTCGAATGGTAAAAAGACTGCAACGTCAACCGATGATGTTGCCCATGATGCCGTGATCCCTAATTTCTATTTTGCCCATCAAATCGACGATCGCTTGACCGCTGGCCTCGCTCTGGCGACCAACTTTGGCATGGAAACCGAGTTGGGCAATGACTTCACGGGTACCCAGTTTGGTAACGAAGCGGCGGTGACGACCTTTGAAATCAACCCTAATATCGCTTGGAAAGCCACCGAGCAATTACGCCTCGGTGCCGGTATCCGTTATGTGTTGGGAGAAGGGAGTATTGGCGCCAAGAGTAGTACAGATTCTAAACTACCTACCAGCGCAGGCGCACTTGCTGGCAGCCCTGTTCCTGCACACAGCACTCTAAAATACATGGAAGGGGATGACCGTGCTTGGGGTTGGCAGTTGGGTGCCGTGTACGACATCAATGATATGCACCGTGTTGGCGTTAACTATCGCTCTGAGGTAAACCTGACATTAGATGGGCATGCAGAAGGGCTAACTTACAACCTAGCAGCGATTCAAAAAGGTCAACTTTCTGGAGCAGATTATCTGAGTGGCAATCACTATTCAGGCAGTATGGATCTCACCCTCCCCGCTACCGCCGAGTTCTCTTCGTTGCATCAGCTGACTGAACAGTGGGCAGTACACACCAGTATTAACTGGACCGAATGGAGCAGCTTTGACAAACTCGAGGCGAACATTCCCTCCCTTTCTAGCGATCCAAAGATGGTGAAAGTGGAAAACTGGGAAGATAACTATCGCTTTGCCATCGGCACCACCTACCAGTGGGATCAAAAACTGACGTTGCGCTCAGGCGTTGCCTACGATACCTCGGCAGTGAGCGATAAAAACCGTACTCTGACCATCCCAGAGACTGACCGGACCTGGTTGAGCGTGGGCGCCGGCTATGACGTGACCTCCAAGCTAACGCTGGATGCCGCGTTTACCTATGTGTTTGCCAAAGATGCCCCGGTGAAAGAGCCGCGTGATGGCATTGAGTCCGACAAATCAGGCTCTGCGTTTGGCGGTAATTTTGAAGGCGAGACCACAGGTAATGTGTGGTTAGTCGGCGTGCAAGCCAGCTATCGTTTCTAAGCATCACGCCTTATCTAACAAACACACCACGGCCCAAGCCGTGGTGTGTTTTATCACGTTTTACCCGACTCGCTTACGCTGATTTACGGGGCGGCATCGATATCATCGATAAAGTCATCGAGAAACTCATCATCCAAAGCGGGTTGTTGCTCCAATGCCTCGTCCCCTTTGGCGCGATAACGGCGATTTTGCAGGTAAGCGTCGCGGGCAAATGCATAAGGGTCTGGCGAATTGTCCAATTGCGACTCCTGAGACACTAACGCGGCGCGCGATTCCATCCCATCAAACATCCATTTTAAAACCGACTGCGGCAAGGTAAGTAACGCCAGCGGCGGGTACAGGCCATCAACGACTTCGCCCGCGCCTTCTCGCACTGAGGTAGGCCCATAGCCAGGCAGCATAATATACGCGCCCGTGCCCACATCATAGTGACCGATGGCATCACCAAATTCGCGCTGATCATATTTTTGAATATCAGCCGCTGACGCGATGTCAATCAAGCCCCCTAACCCAAACAAGGTGTTGATCCAAAAGCGGTTAAAATGGGTCGCGGCTTTCTCGCCTTCCAGCATGATCAAACTATTCAACATGCTGGCGGGCTCTTCGAGGTTGCCCAAAAAATTAGAAATCCCAGTGCGCACGGGGCTTGGCACGTAATCAACATAAGCGATTGAAACAGGACGCGCCACATAGGGATCCAGATAGTCGTAGTTGACTGTCCACATCGCACGGTTAAAGCCTTCTAACGGGTCTTCTGGGTGCGGCTCTGCACCTGGCGGACGTGATACACAACCGGATAACAGGCCGAGTACCGCCACCATCAAACACAGACGTTTCCACATCAAATGGGATTCCTCTACACAATGAAAGGCTGGGAATGCCCAGCCTTGCTAACAATGATAACTATTTTGTCTTGGTTATTGCTGTTTGTCGATAACCAGTTCTGCGTGGCTGCCTAGACGCACCGCATCACTTTGCCCGACCCAGTCACCTTCTTTGGTGCCCACATCGCCATCTTGGTCAATCCGCGCCCGAATCACTACCTTATCGTGCGAGGATAACGCCTGATTAGGATTCAAGCTGTCAGTGTCTGCCAAGTCCACAGACAAGGGAAACTTAGATAACGGTAGGCGCTTAGCCGCGATTGGCATCGGTGAGTCGGCCGAGGCATGCGCGGAAATAATCACCACTCCATCCTCGGGTAACTGCACTTGCTGATCCAATACCACTGTTACCGCGACTTTCGCGCCATCGGCGCTGTTAAGGGCTAGGTTTGCGCGCGCAATCGACTGATCTAACGTTTGATTACGCGGATCGTCACTGCCTATCAAAGTTTTCATCGCCTTCCACGTGGCAATAGCGTCCTGATATCGCCCTTGCTCGAACGCTTGATAAGCGAGCAAAGACATCGCCTGTAGATTAAAGGGATCCGCTTTCACCACAGATTTTAATAAATTCTGCGCCCGGGCACTGTCTGCTTCATCACCGGCAAACAACAAGGCTTGCGCGAGCCCGACTTGAATATCTGGCTGTGAAGGTGCCAAGGCATAGGCTTTCTCCATCGCCCCTTTTGCGGTCTCTCCGTCTCGGTTTGCTAGCCCAATTCGTCCCAGCAACAACCAACCGGTGCTGTCTTGCGGCTCATGCTGCAACCGGGTCCGCAACGCCAAGGTAAGATCTTGCATCTCTTGTTTGGTTAATGGCTTCTCACCCTCGAGTAGCCGCTTTGATAGCTCAGGCAACTGTTTGGCGGTTTGCTGCCACTGCGCCACTTGATTGGCACTACCCTCAATGCCATACAAGCCAAAGCTGACCACTGCTAACACAACCAAACCTGGCACCCACTGCATCGGGGTCAGACGCAAATGACGCGCTTGCTTGGCTTTCTCTTTTTCTGGGATATCATCCAGCAATGACTGCTGCAGATCCTGCCTCAGATCACGCGTATTATCGATTAAGCCTTCGGCACTTTCCGCTTCAATTTCTTCTACACGATCAAAGTAAAAGGCTTTGTTGAGTGCATCACGGCTACCTTGATGATCGTGCTCACTTTTTTGCCAAAGGGGCCACAAAAACATCACTGCGCCAAGGACAAAAAACACCAAGGTCGCGCCCCAAAACTCAATCATTTTGGCTCCTTATCTTGCTGGGTTGACGCATGCTCAGATGACGCCGGTTGTTCCGCTTGTTCATCGATGCTCGTCGCTGACGAGTCGTTTGACGACGCATCGGTTTGTTCTGGCGATGACAACAGCGCATCGAGTCGTTGCTGCTCTTCATCGCTCAGGGCGTGATTAACGGTCTGCTTAGCGCGTCGGCTGCGCACTATCACCACCCCCACGCCAGAAATCAGCACCAACGCCGGCGCAAGCCACAAAATGAGAGTTGATGCGGTGACAGGCGGGTTGTACGTTACAAAGTTACCGTAACGCGCGACCATAAAGCTGCGAATTTCCTCATCCGTCCGCCCTTGCTGCAGCATTTGGTGCACTTTTTGGCGTAAATCCTGCGCAAGCTCCGCGTTGGAGTCGGCAATGCTGTTATTTTGACACTTGGGGCAACGCAACTCACTGGTCAGGGCGCGAAAACGGGCTTCTTGCTCGGCAGAGTCGAACTTATACACGTCAATCGCGTTGGCAAATGCCAAGCTTGCGGTTAGCCACAACGCGCCAAGCAGGATCAGTCGCTTCATTTGTCAGCCCCCTTCAATGCATCAAATTTTGGCTTGAGGGTCTCTTGCCAATTACGTGCATTCACATCACCCACGTGTCGGTACTGAATCACGCCGTTGGCATCAATCAAAAAGGTTTCCGGTGCGCCATAGACGCCGAGATCCAGCCCTAACATCCCATCGCCATCATACAAACTAATCTGATAAGGGTTACCCAGGTTGTTTAACCATTTGATTGCTTTTTGCCGATCATCTTTGTAATTGAGTCCGATGATTTTCACCCCTTGTGCCGCCAGTTTGTTCAAAAACTGGTGCTCTGCATAGCAGGTCGGACACCAGGTGGCCCATACGTTCAGCAGCAGTGGCTCGCCGGTGAAAATGGCTTGGTCATACTCCTTGCTCGGGGTTTGTAGATCCTCAAGGTGAAAAGCGGGCACAGGCTTGCCCACTAATACTGACTCTAACTTGGTCGGATCATCCCCTTTGGCGTTGTTGTCGAGTTGAGCGACAAAAAAGCCCGCCAATGCCGCAAAAGCCAGGAGTGGCAGAAACCAAAGTAACTTCTTCATACGCTGGCCTCCTGTTTGGGTGCCTGCTTGCGACGAAACCGGTAGCGCTTATCGCTGATCGCTAACGCACCACCCAATGCCATGACAATGGCACCGAACCAAATCCAGCGCACAAAGGGTTTGTAGTAAAGTCGCATTGCCCATGAGCCATCAGGCAGCTCTTCACCCATGGCAATATAGAGATCACGGGTAAAGCCGCGATCAATCGTGGCTTCTGTCATCATCGAGCGCTGCACGGAATAGAACCGCTTTTCAGCATCCAAATGGTTGATAAAGGTATCACCACGGTATACATCAAACGAGGCCACGTAACCCTGGTAGTTAGGTCCTTGCTTGTCTGATAAGTCCGTAAACTTAAAGGTATAACCTTGCAAAGTGACGCTGCTGCCCGGCGCCATTTTGACATCACGCTCAATGTCATAATTCTCGACCATTGCCACCCCAATAATGGTGATCGCAAGGCCGATATGACCCAGTACCATGGCCCAATGGCTGCGACCCAGTTTTTTAATCCCTACCGTAAAGGCATGACGATGGGTAGCACGCAAGTGAAGCTCATAGCCATGCAGGAAGGTGATCCACAGCGCCATGGTTACGCCCATTGCCGCCATCGCTTTGAAACTGTCCGCTAAGATTGCGATGGCTCCGACGCCTAGAGTGACAGCCGCAATCCCACTCACGAGCATCGGCTTGGCTAAGGTTGACAGCTTGTCGCGCTTCCAGCGAATCAAAGGTCCAATGCCGAGGAAAAAGGCAAACGGTAGCATCAGCCACGCAAACAGGAAGTTAAAGAAGGGCTCGCCAATCGACACTGAGCCAAGGCCCAACTGCTTGTGCACAAGCGGCAATAAGGTACCAATCAAGACAATCACAAGCGCGGTCATCAACAAGGTATTGTTGACCAACAAGGCGTTCTCACGAGAAATGAACGACACTTTGGTTCGCCCTTTGATCTCGGAGGCACGCAGTGCATAGAGCAACAGTGAGCCACCAATCACCACCACAAGAAAGCCAAGAATGAACAGGCCACGCGCCGGATCGGAGGCGAACGAATGCACCGATACCAGCACCCCGGAGCGCACCAAGAATGTCCCTAATAAGCTAAGAGAGAACGCAGAAATGGCGAGTAATACCGTCCACGCTTTAAAGGTGCCACGCTTTTCTGTCACCGCTAAAGAGTGCATCAAAGCGGTTCCCGCCAGCCAAGGCATAAATGAGGCGTTTTCGACCGGATCCCAGAACCACCAGCCGCCCCAGCCAAGCTCGTAATAGGCCCACCAAGAGCCGAGCGCAATGCCTAAGGTTAAGAAAAGCCATGCAGCCGTGGTCCAAGGACGCGACCAACGAGCCCACGCGGTATCTAAGCGTCCCGCGAGCAATGAGCCAATGGCAAAAGCAAAGGCGACCGAAAAACCTACATACCCCATGTACAAAATAGGTGGATGCACAATGAGTCCAGGATCTTGCAACAATGGGTTCAAGTCACGGCCATCAACAGGGAAGTATGGCAAAGTGCGGTCAAACGGGTTCGAAGTCAGGATAATAAACAACAAGAAGCCGACCGATATCATGCCCATCACGGCGAGCACACGCGCGACTGACGATAACGGCATACCACGGCTAAATACCGCCACCGCCACGGTCCAAAGCGCCTGAATCAGTACCCACAGTAACAGTGAGCCCTCGTGTGCCCCCCAAACTGCGGTTAAGCGATAGTACCAAGGCAAGGCACTGTTGGAATTACTGGCGACATAGGCCACCGTAAAGTCATTGGTATAAAACGCCCAACTTAACGCAACAAAAGAAAACAGCAGCATGGCAAACATCCCTAAAGAAAGAGGACGTGCCATTTTCATCATTCCTTCATGGCCCTGATTGGCACCATAAAGCGGATAAAAACTCAATAACAGCGCTAATCCCAACGCAAGGATTAACGCATAATGCCCGAGCTCAACAATCATAACTGACTACCTTGTTTTTGCTCCTCTGTGTATTCAAGCGGCTGATGATTCTTTTCCATCGCCTCGGCAATTTCGGGCGGCATATACTCTTCATCATGCTTAGCCAGTACCTCACTGGCTTTTACCGTGCGTGAGTCAACCAATACCCCCTGAGCCACAATACCTTGTCCCTCGCGAAAAAGGTCCGGTAAGATGCCCTCGTAGGTCACGGTGACCGCTGGGCCCACATCGGCGACGTCAAACTGAATAAGCAACGACTCTTGGTCGCGTTTCACCGAGCCTTCCACCACCATGCCGCCAATTCTTAAGCGCTGACCGACTTCCGGCTTGCTTCCATCCGGCTTACCTTGCACGATTTCGGTCGGTGTGTAGAACAGATCCATATTTTGGTTTAAGGCATACAAGACCAGGCCGATAGTGGTCGAGACACCAATTAGCAACGCTAAAGTGATCCACAACCGTTTTTTGCGTCGAGGCGTCATAATGTGTTCTCCAGTGCTTGTGCATCTTTTATTCGCTGCTCACGGGCGATTTGTTGTTTGACCGCTTGCAGGCGTTTTTTATGTGTACGCCGGTAACCCATAATGAGGGCCAACATGGCCGCCGCGGTGATACCGAATGCGCTCCATACATAGGCGGCATAGCCTCCCATCGCTAAAAACGCACTAAAACTCTCAAAATGCATTAGTTACCCTCCACCAAAGCGCGCACCCAAGGCCGATGAGACTCTCTTAAGAGAATTTGATTCCGCAGTCCCATCAAGGTCAAGGCGACAAAAAAGCACGCAAAGCCGAGTAAGCACACCAGTAGGGGCCAAAGCATGCCAGGATCGATTGAAGGCCGAGCGAATTTGGTGATAGTGGCGCCTTGATGCAAGGTGTTCCACCACTCAACAGAGAAATGGATGATAGGCAGGTTAATCACGCCCACCATCGCTAATATCCCCGCGGCTTGTGAGGCCGTGCGCGCATCGTCAAACGCGTTATACAAAGCCATGACGCCAATATAGAGGAATAATAGAATTAACTCAGACGTGAGGCGTGCATCCCACACCCACCAAGCGCCCCACATCGGCTTACCCCAAATCGCGCCTGTCACTAGGGCAATAAAGGTAAACACCGCACCGACCGGCGCGATCGCTCCCACCGCCCAATCGGCCATCTTTAACTGCCAAACACGGCCAATAAATGCCGCGATCGCCATCGACATATAGGCGCCCATCGACCAAATGGCAGCGGGGACATGAATATAGATAATGCGAAAACTATCGCCTTGTTGGTAGTCTGCTGGCGCGAAGGCTAAGCCCCAAACCATGCCCACAACCAAGCTCAGGCCTGCTAACACAGCAAACCAAGGGAGGAGTTTTCCACACAGCCGGTAGCTCACTTCCGGCTTTGCGTAAGGGTGAAGCCACTTCCACATGACAATTGCTCTACTTCCTGATTAATTATTAGTTCACGCTCACACGCAACGCGGCGGCGATAGCAAAGGGGGCCAAGGTGACGGACCCAGCCAACATGGCACCAAGGATCGCCAGCTGTCCATTGATGTCTGCACCGAATCCCGCCATATCAATCGCTGAGGTGGCAAAAATCAGTACAGGAATATAAAGCGGGAGGATCAGCAAGCTCAGAAGAACGCCTCCCTTCCGCAGCCCTACTGTCAGAGCAACCCCAATCGCACCGACAAAACTTAATGTTGGGGTACCCAACAATAAAGTCATGACCACCGCTTGATACTGGGTGGCATCGAGTGACAGTAATAACGCCAACACCGGGCTGACTAACAATAAAGGCAAACCGGTCAGTAACCAGTGTGCGATGACTTTCGCGATCACTAACAGTGGTAAGGGGACGGGCATCAGCATCATTTGCTCAAGTGACCCATCCAGATAATCGTCCCGGAACAAGCGCTCCAATGACAGCAGCGCAGAGAGTAACGCCGCGACCCAAATAATGCCGGGGGCGATGGTCTGCAATAACTGGGGACCTGGCCCGACACCGAGCGGAAACAAGGTGATCACAATAATAAAAAACCACAAAGGATTCAGACTATCAGCCGGCTGGCGAAAAGCGACTTTTAGCTCTCGGCGAACAATCAACCACATTGCTTTGATCATTGCGCCCCCAACTGAATACGACGTAATAGCGGGTGATCCACAAACATGTCTTGGTGAGTGGTAAATAGCACCATCCCGCCTTGTTGCACATGCCGCTCAAACACAGCTTCAAGCACCTTTACCCCTTGTTTATCAATCGCCGTCAGCGGCTCATCGAGAATCCACAATCGCCGATCACTTAACCAAAGTCGCGCAAGGGCAACGCGCCGATTTTGTCCCGCTGATAGCTGCCCCGCAGGAATATCCTCTCGCCCCGCCAAACCGACTTTGGCAAGCGCTTGCCAAATGGCATCATGATCACACCGCCCATGCATTTGCAGATAGTAAGCCAGGTTTTCGAAGGCAGTAAGCTCGCGCTTAACCCCTGTGGTGTGGCCTAAAAATAGGAGATCGCGATAAAAGGCGTCGCGTTGTTGGGTGATCGCCTGCTGCTGCCAACAGACCTCGCCACTGTCCGCGAGCCCTAGACCCGCGATAATTCGCAATAACGTGGTTTTGCCTGCTCCGTTTGGGCCTTCTACCTGAACAAGATCACCGGGAGACAGAGAGAATGTCAGCGCATCAAACAACACTCGGTCATCACGAACACAGCAAAGCTGTTTCACTTCCAACATGACAAATGTTGCATCCTGCTTGTGTTACAAAAGTGGACGCATAGTACCACAATGGTCAAAATGACTGTTAGTTACCACAGGGTTGCAAAGTGTGACTCGCGTAAATAATTGTGAGAAACCATGAAGATTGCCCCAACGAATCCACAACAACTGGTGATAAAACCGGCTGGCTTAGCCTCACAGTCCTCGTCACCAATCGATGGACGTGCGCTGTTGCAGGCACAATTTACCCTGATACATACCAAGGCCAGCACGGGATTGACCGATGTGTTAGCCCAGTTACATTTGTTACCTGCATTGACTGCCACCATGAGACAGCAACCCGCGTCGGCGCAAACGTTGATGCAATCACTGCTTAGTGCTTGGACGCTCCCCACTTCCGCTCAGCAACAGGCACCCCGTTCAGACACCATTGCCCAATGGCTCGCGCAGCGCCCCGCCGATAAGTTGCTTACCACATTGCTCAAGCAATGGCTTTCGTCTCAGTCAGAGGGGGATAATATGACGGGTGCCTTAAGACTGATGGCCGAGCAAAGAGTCGCTGAGTCATCTCGCCCCGGCGAGTGGCAATGGGTTTTACCCTTTTCTGATCCGCAGCGTCCGCCCATTCGCGTCACAGCACGCAAACAAACCGGACAATCGGCGTCTCCCTCGGCGGATAGGGTGCAGTGGCAAGTTCGACTGTACCTTCCTGTCGGCCATCAGTTTGTCCGCGCAGATTTATCGCTATCAAAGGAAGAGAGGGCACTGACACTGACCGCACCGACCGCTAGGCTTAAACAACGGATTCATCAAACACTTGATTGGCTCGATGAACGGCTTACCCATCAAGCGATTGCCTTGGATATCGACATCAATGACGACATCGACGAAACCGGGCCCGTGTCTGAGGGTGACGTGCCAGCCGCTGGCATTTCCATGAGGGTTTAACGATGAAAGATAAAAAACGCGCGGTCGCGCTTGGGTATGACGGCTACCATGCCCCCAAAGTCAAAGCGAAAGCCACTGATCAACTGGCGCTGGAGCTGATTGAGGCCTTGAGTGAGCAAGGTGCACTGATTCATCAAGATGCCCATTTGCTCGCCTGGCTAGAGCGACTGGATAAAGATGATGAGATCCCACCTGAACTCTATCGAGTGATTGCCGAGTTGATTGCTTACGCTTGGGTATTGGAGGGAAAGACCCCACCAGGTTGGCAGGGACACACACCGATAGATACGTTGGTGTAGGATAGCTTAGCGGTTAGCGCTGCTGGTTGGCAGCTTGTCGCTTACGCAGATTAAGCAGCAATTCAGCCTCTGCTTTGGGAAGATCACACTCTTGCATTAACTCGTCAACATCCGCACCCAAATCAACCATTTTACTGGCTCGACTATAGAGGCGGCTTTCCGAATCTTGCATTTCCAGCTCAACATGCTTTTCTAACAACTCATCCACACTGGCAGATAAGTCGGCGAGCTTCTGCCCCATCCCCATACTACCCGCCCGCAATTCATTGAATTGCTTCGCCAGACTGTCATGGCGTTGGCGCGCACTTTTGAGCACGGTTTCCATTGCTTGCAGTTTATTCTCTAGCCGCTGTCTGGCACGCTTTTCTGCGCGAAGGCACCATAAAGCAACGATGGCAAACACCACCGTCACAGCAACGGGCGACCACGTCAGCACAAGCTCCATCATTACAGCATGGCCATCTCATTCCACTCTTCGTCGGTCAACAGCTTGTTGAGATCAACCAAGATTAGCAGTTCGCCGTTGCGGTTACTGACGCCTTGAATAAATTTAGCGCTTTCTTCTGTTCCCACACTTGGCGTGGTATCAATTTCCGATGTTTTTAGATACACCACTTCCGCGACGCTATCGACCATAATACCGATCACCTGCGTCTCAGCTTCGATCACTATCACGCGCGTGTTGTCAGTGACGTCGGCTGACGCCAAACCAAAACGTGAGCGCGTATCAATCACAGTGACGACATTGCCACGCAAGTTAATGATACCCAATACATAGTCAGGGGCGCCCGGAACGGGTGCAATTTCGGTGTAACGCAGCACTTCACGCACCTGCATCACATTAATGCCGTAGGTCTCTTCTTCAAGCTGAAAAGTAACCCACTGCAACACCTCGTCATTGACGCCTTCTTTTTGAACTTCAGCTACCTGAGACATTGATTTTCCTCTTTACGCGCTGTGTAACTAGTTATTACGCCATCGCCTTGGCGTCAATCCCCTGATTTAACATAGCAATAAATGCTTGAACATGGATCAGAGCACACATTTTTTCTTTGACCATGCCTGCGAGCCAAGGCCGCTTTCCCGCTTGTTTTCGCCAGCGAATCGCTTTACCACTGAGCGCTTGGGTACCGAGCAATTGATCACATGCCAGTCCCCACTTACTATCGCCCAGAATCACAATATAATTATAGTCGTCCCTGTGCTGATTATCTGCCAGTTTTTCTGGCATCACCCAGCGGGCTGTATCGACGACATCAAGCTGTTGTTGCTTTTCTGTCTGTAATCCTAGATACCAATCTGGTCGACCGATAAGACGGTTGCATTCGCCAAGCTGATGAATACCGCCCAATTCGGCCAAAGGCACCGCATAGGTTACCCCCATACTCTCGAAGAATAATACCTGAAACTCTGCCTCGGTTTCAGCATTTTCCCATTGAGTGGGGGGCAGATCGTCACCGGCTTGCGTGTCGGCTTCAGCCTCGTCGTGAATCTGCTCTGCTTGTACCGTCTCTTCAACGGCCTCAGTATCAAGTTCGGGGACAGCTTGTTCTGCTTCTACCGCGACATCGACGTACGCCTCGGTCTCGGTCTCGGTCT
>NZ_MEBQ01000002.1:0-91126 GCF_001722105.1 Salinivibrio sp. SS3
GTACTAATGGCCCGTGAGGCTTAACCATACAACACCCAAGCGGTTTTGGGTTGGACTTAAAATAAAGCCAGTTGATTGTGGCGAGAACGAACAGCTTTCTAGATTACCGAATTTGCTTGGCGACCATAGCGCTTTGGACCCACCTGACTCCATGCCGAACTCAGTAGTGAAACGAAGCAGCGCCGATGGTAGTGTGGGGTCTCCCCATGTGAGAGTAGGACATCGCCAGGCTTGCTTTCTTGTTTTCAGATTTTTGGAAAAATCTGAAGGCAAAAACGCTTATCTTGCTGATTGCTCGATGCTTTTGATAACGATGATGCTCATGTATTGGCATACACTGCGCGTCTCGATTCAAAATCCTCATCGCATCAAACAAGATAACCTAATTAGAGCTTACTGTTAGGCTTTAGTTAGCAAAAATTTAAGCATCAAAGCAGATATGCGTAAGACTTTGATGAGACAGAATTGGTGCGGAGTGGTAGTTCAGTTGGTTAGAATACCGGCCTGTCACGCCGGGGGTCGCGGGTTCGAGTCCCGTCCACTCCGCCACTACTTAAAAACCCTAGCTGAAAAGCTGGGGTTTTTTGCGTTTAAGCCCCAGCATCATTGTGTTGGGGCTTTTGTGTTTATCGCATGACGTCGAGTAGGGCGTTGAGTAAAGGCTCTTTAGCGCGGGAGGCTTTACAACAAAGGCCCAGTTCGAGGGGTTGCACAATTTCTTGGCGTAATCGCTCAACCTTGTCTTTTACTGGGCTGTTATCAATCACTACATCTGGCGCGACACCAATACCACAGCCCAATGCCACCATACTAACAATCGCCTCGTGGCCTGCTATTTGCGCATAGACGTTTGGCTCGATCCCTTTACTGACCAACCACTGATCAGCGAGTTCGCGCGCTGTTCCTGCTTCGGGCAAGATTAAAGGTGTGTGCTGCCAATCAATGGCTTGCAAATCAATGCCACTACTGGCCATTGCCGGTGCGATAACCGATAAACTCACGGTATCAATCGGTTGAAACACCAAGCTGGATGACAAGCGTTTCGGTTTAGCGGCAATGGCAATGTCGGCGCTATTGTCTTGCACCTTCTCTTCTGCTTGGGCGGGATCACCGGTCAGCAGTTGTAGCTCGATGTTTGGGTATTGCTGACAAAACCGCGCGAGGAGCTCAGGTAAATGGCTATAGCTTGCAGTGACCGAACAAAAGAGCGTGAGCTTACCGCCGAGCAAAGAGGCATGTTCATTGATACTGGCTTTGGTGGTGTGCCAAAGCTGCAGAATATCGCGTGCAACGGGCAGCAGCGTTTTACCCGCCGGGGTGAGGTCGACCGCTTTATTGGTACGAATAAATAGCGGCTGCCCAATATCTTCTTCAAGACGTTGGATGATTCGGCTCAGCGCAGAAGGGCTGACGTGCATTGCCTGTGCGGCCCGGGTATAGCTTTTGGTGTCACAGAGGTGGAGAAAGCCCGTGAGTTGCTTTGCATTCATGATTTTATTGTTGCTGTAATTGCAATGTTATGTTGTGAATATATCACTTTAGGCAATATAGTGGTTAGGGTAGTATCAAAAATACTCGGTGAAAACACACCCAATCACGGATTTGAATCAATGGAGCACCCCATGGCGAACTACTTTAATACCCTGAATTTGCGTCAACAATTGGAACAATTAGGCGTATGCCGATTTATGGATCGTGACGAATTTGCCATCGAGGCCGAATTTCTCAAAGGTAAAAAAGTGGTGATTGTCGGCTGTGGTGCGCAAGGGCTCAACCAAGGCTTAAACATGCGCGACTCGGGTCTTGATGTGGCTTATGCACTGCGACAGGCTGCCATTGATGAAAAGCGCCCTTCTTATCAGAACGCGGTTGAGCATGGGTTTGAAGTGGGTAGCTACCAAGATTTGATCCCACAGGCAGACTTGGTGATTAACCTTACACCAGATAAACAGCACTCCAACGTCGTCGAAACCGTGATGCCACTGATGAAAGAGGGCGCCGCGCTCGGTTACTCACATGGTTTTAATATTGTCGAAGTCGGTCAGCGTATCCGTGAAGACATTACTGTGGTTATGGTGGCGCCTAAGTGTCCGGGTACCGAGGTGCGTGAAGAATATAAACGCGGCTTTGGTGTGCCGACGCTGATCGCTGTCCATCCAGAAAATGATCCTAAAGGTGAAGGCTTTGAGATTGCGAAAGCGTGGGCAGCTGCAACCGGTGGCCACCGTGCTGGCGTACTTGCCTCTTCATTCGTGGCAGAAGTGAAATCCGATCTGATGGGCGAACAAACCATCCTGTGTGGCATGCTGCAGGCAGGCTCGGTCGTTTGCTATGAGAAAATGATCGCAGAAGGTGTTGATCCAGGTTATGCGGGTAAATTGATTCAGTATGGCTGGGAAACCATTACTGAAGCGCTAAAGTTCGGTGGCATCACTCACATGATGGATCGCTTATCCAATCCAGCGAAAATCAAAGCCTTTGAGTTGTCGGAGTCGCTTAAAGAACTGATGCGTCCTCTATATAACAAACATATGGATGACATCATCGCTGGCCATTTCTCCGCGACCATGATGGCCGATTGGGAAAACGGCGATAAAGATCTGTTCACATGGCGTGAAGAAACCGCACAGACCGCGTTTGAAAACTATCCCGAGTCGGATGTAAGCATCAGTGAGCAGGAATTCTTTGATAACGGCATTTTGATGGTAGCTATGGTGCGTGCAGGGGTCGAGCTTGCTTTTGAAGTCATGGTGTCATCTGGCATTATCGAAGAATCAGCGTATTACGAGTCATTGCATGAATTGCCTTTGATTGCCAATACTATTGCGCGTAAGCGCTTGTACGAAATGAACGTGGTCATTTCCGATACGGCTGAGTACGGCAACTACTTATTCGCAAACGTGGCGACACCGCTGTTGCGCGAACACTTTATGCCAACAGTGGGTGCAGATGTGATTGGTAAAGGACTCGGAGAAACCTCGAACCAGGTTGACAATGCCACCTTAATCGAGGTCAATGACCGTATCCGCAACCACCCGATTGAGTATATCGGCGAGGAATTGCGCGGCTATATGACCGATATGAAGCAAATTGCGCTCGACAAATAATAACGCGGATCGTTTGAGATAACGCGGAAGAGAAGCCTGGCCTGAGGGTCAGGCTTTTTTATATCTGCGAGGGTTATTCTTGGTTATCTGTCGACTGACCCACTTTTACTTCCATGGCTTCCAGCTTGGCTTCAAGCTCGGTGAGCTTTTGACGGGTGCGCAGTAACACCTGGGTTTGTACATCAAACTCCTCACGGCTTACTACATCCAGCTTAGTCAGCTGGCCTTGGATGGCTTGGCGCACACGGCCTTCCATATCCGTGCCTAACTCTTTAACAGGCTGAGGCATGGCGTCGTGAATTTGCTTGGCCATTTGCTCAAGTTTTTTGGGGTCAAACATGGAATACTCCTTTATTAACTGTCTTTATTCTATGTAAATACGCACAGCTTGTCGAAAGGATGATAAAAGAAAAGGGCCCGAAGGCCCTTTGGGTTAGTGTGATGCGCGATAGTCTTCATCGAGCTTATCAAGTTCATCGTCTTCGACAAACACAGGCAGTGGTTTGTGCTTGCTGGCCAGATAGGTATAAATCACTGGCAGAACGAATAGCGTGAATAACGTACCGATAGCGAGACCTGCTACGATCACAATCCCGATGCTAAAGCGTTGCTCGGCGCCTGCGCCGGTGGCAAACATTAGCGGGATGAGGCCTGCAATCATCGCGGCAGTGGTCATCAAGATCGGACGCAGACGAATCTTGGCCGCTTCTTTCACTGCGTCCATTCGGCTGGCTTGATGATGCAGTTGCTGCTCTTTGGCGACCTCACAGATCAGAATACCGTGTTTAGTAATCAGACCTATCAAGGTTATCAACCCGACTTGTGAGTAGATGTTCATGGATGACAGGCCCCACGCGAGCGCAATCAAAGCCCCACAAATCGCGAGTGGCACAGAGACCAAGATCACCAGTGGGTCGAGCAAGGATTCAAACTGAATCGCCAGTACCAGATAAATGATCGCTAAGGCGAACAAGAAGGTGGCATACAGCGCGCTGCCTTCTGTCACGTATTGGCGCGACTCACCGAGGTAATCGTGCTGATAGCCTTTAGGCAACTCTGCTGCCTTGCTCTCGAACCAATCCACTGCGGTACCCATGGTGACACCGGGCGCAGATACCGCACTGATGGTAGCAGCGTTTAGCTGATTAAAGTGCGGCAGTGAGCGAGGTTCCGCGGTGACTTCAATGTCAATCAGCGAGCCCAGCGGAATGGAATCACCATTGGCCGCACGCACGTAGTAGTTCTCGATCGATTCAGGGTTGAGGCGATACTTACGCTCAACTTGCGGGATCACCTCATATGAACGGCCATCAAAGTCGATACGATTGACGTAGCCATCGGCCATCATGGTGCCAATGGTGGCGCCAATATCACGCATGGTCACGCCATATGACCCAGCTTTGTCTTTATCAATGCTGATGTTCATGGTGGCCGAATCAAAATTGAGGTTAAGCTCCGAATAGACGAAATTCGGGCTAGATTGTACCTCGGACATAATATCGGCGGTCACTTGGTAGAGACTTTCGAAATTATTCGGGGTGGTCACCACAAACTGGATCGGCAAGCCGGAGGAGGCACCGGGCAGTTCTGGCATTTCAAAGGTAGTGACCTTCATACCCGGAATGTCTTTCACTTCGTCAGCCATGCGTTTTACCACTTCGGACTGACTGGCTTCCCGCTCACTCCAAGGCACCAGTGAGGCGATACCAAAGGCTTGATTCGACTTCGGCACCCCTGAAAAGACCTGAGAAAAGGCCACCTCTGGTTGTTCGTCGAGCTTTTGGTTCACTTCCGCCATGCTGTTTTGGATGTAATCCAGGTTAGCCGTCGAGGGCGCCGTCCCCATCATTACCACCACGCCTTTATCTTCCGATGGCGCCAGCTCACTGGGGATAAAGTTAAATAGCACAGGCAAAGAAGCAAAGACGATCACCGCAAAGGACACCACCACAGGACGGCGTTGCATCACCTTACTGAGGATGCGCGCATATTTGTCGGTCATGCCATCCAAGAAGCGGTGCACGGCAAGCTCAAAGCGACTTGGCTTGGCGTTAGCTTTCAGCATGGTTGAACACATCACTGGTGAGAGTGTCAACGCGACAATCCCGGAGACAAACACCGCCCCGGCAAGGGTTAACGCAAACTCCTTAAACAGCGAGCCGGTGATCCCGCCCATCATCGCGATAGGGGCATACACCGCCGCCAATGTTAGTGTCATGGAGATAACCGGCACGGCAATTTCCCGTGTACCAATAATGGCCGCGCGGAAAGGGGACTCTCCCAGCTTGATATGGCGGTCGATGTTCTCGAGTACCACGATGGCATCGTCGACCACCAAGCCGATAGCCAGCACCATCGCCAGCAGGGTCATCAAGTTGAGCGAGAAGCCAATCATTTCCATCACCAGCGCCACACCAATCAGGGACAGTGGGATGGTAATAATGGGGATAATCACCGCACGGAACGAACCTAAGAAAAGGGTAATCACCACCAATACGATCAGCGCCGCTTCAATGATGGTTTTGATGACCTCATTGATGGACTCATTGATTGCATTGGATGAGTCATACAGCACATTCATCTCGATATTGCTTGGCATGTTGCGCTCAACTTCCGGCAACATATCCATGACGTCAGCGGCAATATTGATGGGGTTAGCCGACGGGGTGGCATTGATCGCGGCGACAACCGCTTCAGAGCCATTAGCCAGTGCACGTACCCGATCATGGCTTTTCTCGAGTGAGACCTTAGCGATGTCTCCGAGGCGTACGACGCGGCCATCTTGGGTATCAACCACCAAATTACGCAGCTCTTCGGGCGTGGACACCTGAGTATCGGCGCTACCGTTATAGATCATAAAGGTACCAATCGCCTGACCAGTGGCTGACTGGTAGTTGTTGGCATCGAGCACGGACATCACGTCGGTGGCCGCTAATTTAAACGCCGCCATTTTCTCAGGATCGAGCCACACGCGAAGGCCATACTTCACCCCGCCGTAAAGGTCGATTTTGGAGACACCATCCACGGTAAATAGCTGAGGCTTGACCACGCGATCGAGGTAGTCAGTGATCTGACTGGAGTCGAGTTCGGGCGAGGTAAAGCCAATATACATGACAGCGGTGGTGGAACCGGTCGACATGGATACCGATGGATCTTCCGCCTCGGCAGGAAGCTGAGCACGCACCGAGTTTACCTTGGCAAGAATATCGGCCAAGGCGGCGTTAGGGTCGGTATTGAGCTTCATGTTGACCGTAATGGTCGAGGAGCCAAGTACCGACTCTGAGGTCATAAAATCAATATTATCAGCTTGGGCCACGGCTTGTTCGAGTGGCGTCGTGATGAAGCCCTGAATCAAGTCGGCACTGGCGCCATAATAGCTGGTTGTGATGGTGACCACGGTATTGGTCATCTCCGGGTATTCCCTGACTTGCATCTTAAATAAAGATTGCAGGCCGAGCAGCGCAATCAGAATACTGATTGACGCGGCTAGCACGGGGCGCCGGATAAAAATATCAGTAAAGCGCATCACATCCTCGTCTTACAATTGAGGTAATTGTTCTGGTGGTGTGAGAGCGTCGTTTTCGACGATTTTCACTTTGGAGCCATTGCTTAACCGCACTTGGCCGGAGGTGACGACCTGATCGCCAGGTTGCAGACCTTCGATAACACGCGCTTGATGGCCACGACGTTCACCGACCTTGAGTACTTGCTGATAAGCGCGTTTTTCTCCTTCCTCTTCGCGGATGACGTAGACGCTTTCTCCGTACAAATTGAAGTTAATCGCGGTTTGATCAATCACGATTTGCTCTTCAATGGTCGGTAAGACGATATCGGCGCGGGCAAACATCCCTGAGCGCAACTGGCCGTCGTTGTTGGGGATATTGGCTTCCACTTTAATCAGGCCGCTCTGGCTGTTGACTGCAGGCTCAATGGCACTGATAGAGCCGATAAATTCCTTTTCAGGATACGCGTCGACAGTAATGCGTAACGGCTGGCTTAAACGGATTTTGGAAATATCCGTTTGTGGCACGGTAAAGCGCAGCTTCATCACCGAGGTGTCCTCGAGGCGGGCAATGTCCGTACCGGGTTGTAAGTATTCACCTAAGAAAACATCACGCAAACCAATCACACCATCGAAGGGAGCTTGGATATTACGACGGGCAATGGTGGCTTTCAGCGCATTGATGTCAGCTTGTAGCGAGCGATAATTGGCCTCGGCTTCATCCAGCGCTTCTTTAGAGATAGAGCCTTTAGCAAACAGGCCTTGGTAGCGTTTAAACTTGGCTTCCGCCGCCGGTAGGCGCGCTTGGGTGCTGGCTAAATTGGCTTTTTCAACACTCGAGTCGAGCTCGACCAGGTTTTGTCCACGCTCAACGGTTTGGCCAGACTCAAAATTAATCACATCGACGACACCGGCAATTTGGGTGGTTAAGGTGATCCCTTGGTTAGGCTCAATAAACCCAATGGCGTCAAGCGTTGGTGTCCAAGGCTCAGCCTCAACCGTCACCGCGGTGACTGGGTGGGTGGGCTCTGGCATGTTTGCCATATACTCTGCAACTTTTTGCTGCTTGAACAGGTTAAAGCCAATCACACTGCCAAACAGCAGCAGCGCGAGGATAACCATAAAGAAAAACCATTTTTTCATCGAAGTAAGCTCCGAACGTCGTTAGTGAAGAGAAATTGCATCCCAGCAAGCGTGGATCGCATCTGCGATAGCATGACTGTCCAGGGTTATAACACCCCGAACCTGTTTGCGAGCTAAACAAAAAGCGGGTTCGAGTCCCAAGGTGATTAACACCTCATCATCGAGGGGCTTGAGCACGCCTTGTTGCTTACCTTCTTGAAAGACCAGATAAAGATCGGAGAAGGCTTCTCGCTCTTGCTGAGTATGAGACTGATCATCGCGTGGCAGGGCATCAAACTGGTCACGAGACAATAAAAGATGATCGCGTTGTAGCATCATGGTCCACGTATTGCGCCACAAGCGTTCAAACTGACGTTTGAGTGTCGGTTCATCCTTGACCCCTTGCTGGATATGGGTTGCACATTGCATCATCAGGTGCGAAGACAGTTGGCGAAGCAAGTCATCCTTATCTTTGAAATAGCGATAAATGGTCCCTGTTGCGACCCGTGCTTGTATCGCCACTTGTTGCATTGAGACTTTGTCGAGCCCAACCGTCGCGATTAATTGCTCGGTCGCGGCAAAGATTTGTGTACGTTTGTCCATGAATAATGCACCAAGCAATGAATGAACGTTCATTCATTTTAGAGCGTTTTTCGCGCAAATGACAAGCATAAAGTGTAGCAAGCAAAATGCACTCTGCTGCGGTGAGATAGACATCAGTCGGATTCGCTCTACAATGCTCATTCAGCCACTGATGAGGTGTTGTCACCATGAAACTTAACCCCGCGCAATCCGATGCCGTCCGACATATCTCTGGACCTTGCCTGGTTTTGGCCGGAGCAGGGTCGGGCAAAACACGGGTGATTACGCACAAAATCGCCTATTTGGTTCAGCAGTGCGGCTATAAAGCACGTCATATCGCCGCGGTCACTTTTACCAACAAAGCGGCTCGCGAGATGAAAGAGCGGGTAGCACAAGGTTTAGGCAAGCAAGAGTCGCGTGGTTTGATGGTGTCGACCTTTCATACCTTGGGCCTCAATATCATTCGTCGCGAGTACAAAACCTTGGGGCTCAAGGCGGGCTTTTCGCTATTTGACGATCAAGACCAATTAGCTTTGTTAAAAGCCCTGACCGAACAAGAGTTGGACAACGACAAAGATTTGCTACGGCAGTTGGTGCATACCATTTCCAATTGGAAAAATGCCATGTTGGGGCCGGATGAAGCACTGGCTCAGGCGCAAGGCGAGCGTGATCAACTGTTTGCCGCCTGCTATGCGCGCTACCAAAAACAAATGCGTGCGTATAATGCGCTGGATTTTGATGATCTCATTTTGATGCCAGTCGCGCTGCTTAGCCAAAACCAAGCTGTACGTGAGCGCTGGCAAGCGCGCATTCGTTATTTATTGGTCGATGAATATCAAGATACCAATACCAGTCAATATCAGTTAGTGAAGCTGCTAGTGGGTGAGCGTGCACGCTTTACCGTGGTCGGGGATGACGATCAGTCGATTTACTCGTGGCGAGGGGCTCAGCCGAAAAACCTGGTGTATCTGCAGCAAGACTTTCCGCGTTTGCATGTGGTGAAACTGGAGCAAAACTACCGCTCAACCAGTCGCATTCTGCGCGCCGCGAATATCTTGATTGCCAATAACCCTCATGTATTCGAAAAGACCTTATTTTCTGCTTTGCCTGATGGCGACATGCTCAAAGTACTGACCGCGAACAATGAAGAACATGAGGCGGAGCGCGTGGTCGGCGAGCTGATAGGTCATCGTTTTTTGGGGCGCACCCAATACAAAGACTACGCCATCCTTTATCGCGGAAACCACCAATCACGCTTGATCGAAAAAGCGCTGATGCAAAACCGCATTCCTTACAAGATCTCCGGTGGTACCTCGTTTTTCTCACGTGCAGAAATCAAGGACATCATGGCCTATCTGCGCCTGCTCACTAACCCCGATGACGACAACGCGTTCTTGCGGGTGGTTAACACACCACGACGTGAAATTGGCCCAGTGACGCTAGAAAAGCTCGGTAGTTATGCCAACCAGCGGGGAAAGAGCTTGTTTGCGGCAAGCTTTGAGCTCGGGCTCAGCCAACATTTATCAGGACGTGGTTTGGCGTCGCTACAAGCGTTTACCCGCTGGGTGGTGGAATTATCCGATCAAGCCGAGCGAGGCGATACCGTGGCGGCAGTGAGGGCGCTTTTGCGTGACATTCACTACGAAGAGTGGCTGTACGAAAGCTCTTCAAGCCCCAAAGTCGCAGAAATGCGGATGAAAAACGTCTCACAGCTTTACAGTTGGATTGTCGCCGACTTAGAAGGTGACAACCCCGATCAGGTGGAACGAACGCTAAGAGAAGTGGTTCAGCGCCTTACCCTACGTGACATGATGGAGCGGGGCGAAGACGATGATGACGCAGACCAAGTCCAGTTGATGACCTTGCATGCCTCCAAAGGGCTCGAATTTCCTTATGTCTACCTGATTGGCATGGAAGAAGGCTTATTGCCGCATCAGTCGAGCATTGATGAAGACAACATCGATGAAGAGCGGCGTTTGGCTTATGTCGGACTGACTCGCGCGCAAAAGGCGTTGACCTTTGTAGTGTGTAAAGAGCGGCGTCAATTTGGTGAAGTGATTAAACCTCAGCAAAGCCGCTTCCTGGAGGAGCTTCCTTTTGACGATGTGGAGTGGGAGTCGCAAAGAAAGCCTGTTTCACAAGAAGAGCGGATGGAGAAAGGGCAAGCCGCGATCGCCAACCTAAAAGCCATGCTGGATAAAAACAAATAACGCCGCAAAGGCGGCGTTATTGTCACGTTGGCAATGCGCCGCGGTATTAAAGTGCGTCGAGCATATGCTCGATGGCTGCCACTATTTCATCATCCGAACAATCCATACAGGTCCCTTTAGCCGGCATGCCATTAAAGCCGTTGATGGCATGTTTGGTGAGGGTCTCCATGCCTTTATCGACACGTGGGCCCCATGCAGCAGCATCGCCCATTTTCGGAGCACCCGCCGCCCCTGTACCATGACAGGCGGTGCAGTAGGTATTGTAGACCTGCTCGCCGCTGCGTGGGCCACTTGGCTCTGCGGCGGCGGTTTGCGTTGGCGCTTCGCCGTCAATATACACATCACCAACCGGGGCAATGCGTTCGGCGATGGCGGCTTTTTCTTGCTCAGACACTTCTAGCGCTTGCGCAGCAGAAGCAAACAACAGGGCCGCCACAGTGGCAACCATAATTTGACCTAGACTTTTTCCCTTTGCGCTCACAATGACACTCCCACATTACTGGTGGCTTAACGCCTTTTTTATCTTATTTGCCGCCAACCTAAGGGGGTGAATCAATCAAGGGTGATTCGGTTGCGGCCTGTCAGTCTCGTCTTAACGGATTTGCCAACGTTGCTGGGTTAACTCCGTGTAAAGATTAGGTGATTATAGCGCTTTAGATTGTTACGTTAAACCGTTATAGTAGAGACCTTACTGACGTTTTCTACGCAATTTGTTGAAAAAGAGACCAGTCAGTAAAAAAATTAAAAAAAGTGCTAGACGGCTGGTGGTGATATCCGTAATATTCGTCACCGCCAACGGGGCAAGCGCCCGTAGCTCAGTTGGATAGAGTGTTGGCCTCCGAAGCCAAAGGTCACAGGTTCAAATCCTGTCGGGCGCGCCATTCCGGGGATAAAGGAAATTGGCAAAAAATCAGTGGTGGCTGTAGCTCAGTTGGTAGAGCCCTGGATTGTGATTCCAGTTGTCGCGGGTTCAAGTCCCGTCAGCCACCCCATTATTTTCGCTAACAGCGAATATGTCGGTGAATAGCGCAGTTTGGTAGCGCATCTGGTTTGGGACCAGAGGGTCGGGGGTTCGAATCCCTCTTCACCGACCACTATTATAAACCCTAGCCTAACGGCTGGGGTTTTTTTGTTTATGCCTGTTCGTTGGAGAGCGAGGGTCGGGGGCCGGAAGCCGGCCCAACGGAAGCCCGGTCGCGCGGTAGGCCGCCCCATCGAAGCCCTCTTCACCGACCACTATTACAAACCCTAGCCTAACGGCTGGGGTTTTTTCGTTTCACCCACCCCCCTCTGGACATTTCTCTCCCCCCTCAAATTGTCACTGCTGTTGGGCGGTTTTATATCGCTTTGCCGAGTACGTGTTGGTGAGCCTTTTCCCTACGCGGCGACCTTGAGAGAGGATAAAATGCAGAAATTAGAGATCTATCAAGATTCTGATAGATAAAAAGTCACCAATTAGCAATAAAAACCACACCTTTTGATGTGACTGCTATACCTGTTGATTAGTGGTTTAAAAACCTACCTTTAATTGACTAACTAATTATTTAAGTTGTTAATTGCTTCTTTTTTGGAGTTTATCGCTATCATTGTTTACGCGCTGTTAAATAACTTTGCTTTATTCTATGCGCGATTTGCTTTAAAACAGGGGACAGCGTAATACCTTATATCTTTATGATATGAAGTGTATTTTTTGTTTGACGCTTGGGTGCGTAATCGTAGCCAAGTGAATGAATATTCGAGCCGACTGTGTCATTATGGCATTTTCTGCTGTGATGTTGATTTTTTGTGAAATGTTTGCCAGATTAAATCCGCATCTCTCCGAGGCAAGATCCTATCACCTTGTTTTGGTCAGGAAGTCGATCGTCATCGAGGACGATATCAAGGATGAAAAATGTCACTGCTAGAAGTAAATAACCTACGAATAGAGTACCCGTCTCGCCACGGCGTTCACGCCGCTGTGACGTCATTGTCACTCACGATTGAGCGTGGTGAGATTGTTGGCGTGGTGGGTGAGTCTGGAGCGGGTAAGTCAACGGTGGGTAATGCCGTGATTGATTTGCTCAGCCCGCCGGGCCGCATTGCCAGTGGCGATGTGTACCTTGATGGTAAAAAAATCTCCGGTCTTAGCCCTAATGAAATGCGCAAAGTACGCGGTGATAAAATTGGGTTTATCTTTCAAGACCCGATGACCTCCCTGAACCCGCTGTTTACGGTCGAACAACAGCTGACCGAAACCATTTTGACCAACTTGAATGTCACCCAGCAACAGGCCTATCAGCGCGCGCTTCATTTAATGGAGCAGGTGGGGATCCCGGAGCCAGAGCTGCGCATCAAACAATACCCCCATCAGTTTTCCGGCGGGATGCGTCAGCGCGTGGTGATTGCGGTTGCACTGGCCGGGGAGCCGGATTTAATCATTGCCGACGAGCCGACCACGGCATTGGATGTGTCCATTCAAGATCAGATTCTCACCCTGATCCGCGATTTATGCCAAAAGAAAAACGTGGGTTGTATGCTGGTCACCCATGATATGGGCGTGGTCGCCAACGTGACCGACCGTGTCGCGGTGATGTATCGTGGTGATTTGGTGGAGCTGGGCACCACCCAGCAAGTGTTAGGTGAGCCTCAGCACCCTTACACGCAAAGCCTTATTTCAGCGGTGCCACGCTCTGATATCAAGTTAGAGCGCTTTCCGCTAGTCAATTATATCGAGGAGGCCGGTGAGACCCTGGAGCTTGATGTTAAGAATCACTGGCTGGGGCAAAGCCAAGATCAGCGCGCTTACAGCGGTCCGCTACTGCAGGTGAAAGATGTGTCCTTGCGCTTTATTACTAAGGATTCTCTCTTTGCGAGCCGCCGCGAATACGTCCAAGCCTCTGATCATGTGAGCTTTGACGTGGTTGAGGGGGAAACCTTTGGTCTTGTTGGTGAGTCGGGCTCAGGAAAGTCGACCATTGCGCGCGCGATCACCGGGCTTTATCCGCCCAACACGGGGCAAATCATTTTTGAAGATATCGATCTGACCGCGATTAAAAACGAACGCGCCCGACGTCCTATTCGTCGCCAAATGCAAATGGTGTTTCAAAACCCGTATTCATCCATGAACCCACGGATGAAGATTTACGACATTATCGCTGAGCCCATTCGTTTTCACCGTTTGGCCGAAAGCGAGTCTCAAATCCGCCAAATCGTCGGCGACTTGCTCGACCACGTGGGTTTAGGCCGCGGCGCAGGGATTAAATATCCGCACGAGTTCTCTGGGGGGCAACGCCAGCGTATTTCGATTGCTCGCGCATTGGCGACGCGTCCGCGTTTACTGATTTGTGATGAGCCGACATCGGCGTTGGATGTGTCGGTACAAGCGCAGATTTTGAACCTGCTTAAAGATCTGCAGGACGAGCTCAATCTCACCATGTTGTTTATCAGTCACGATCTGCCGGTGATTCGACAAATGTGTGACCGCATTGGTGTGATGCGTAAAGGTCAGCTGTTAGAAGTGGCGCCGACAGAGCAACTGTTTACTAACCCACAACACGAATATAGCCGTCAGCTTATCTCATTGATGCCAGAGTTTAAGGGAATGAGCACGGAAGGTTTGCAACCGGCATAGCACGCTATGTCGACGCGGCATTGCGCCGCACCTCATCCATGATGCAAACACAGCAGGGGGCAACCCCTACGCATAAAGGAGCTATGCAATGAAAACAATGAAGAGCAAGATTGCCGTGGCGCTTATGGCCGCCGGCCTGAGCGTAAGTGCCGCGGCAGCGGATATCACCGTCGCTTATGATGCGGATCCGGTCTCACTGGACCCTCATGAGCAGCTTTCCGGTGGTACGCTACAGCTATCACACATGGTCTTCGACCCCTTGGTCCGTTTTACCCAAGAGATGGATTTTGAGCCGCGTCTCGCCACGTCTTGGGAGCGTATCGATAATGAAACCGTGCGTTTCAACCTTCGCGAAGGCGTGACGTTCCACTCCGGTAACGCATTTACTGCTGACGATGTCGTCTGGACCTTTGACCGTTTGAAGTCATCACCGGATTTTAAAGGGATTTTCACCCCAATCGTTGACATCAAGAAAGTCGACGAGCACACGGTAGATGTGGTCACGGACGGTACCTATCCGCTGGTAGAAAACGTCATGACCTACGTATTCCCCATGGACAGCAAATTCTACAGTGGTGAGACCGAAGACGGCCGTGATAAAGCTGAGCTGAAGAAAAATGGCTCAACCTATGCATCAACACACCTATCAGGCACAGGCCCTTATGTGGTCGACGAGCGTGAACAAGGCGTGGTCGTCGAGTTTGACCGTAATGAGAATTACTGGGACAAAGACAGCGAAGGCAATGTGGATAACATCACACTGCGTCCGATCAAAGAAGATGCCACCCGTGTTGCAGCACTGCTGTCTGGTGATGTCGATATGATTGCGCCTGTTTCTCCTAACGATTATCGCCGTCTCGAACGTGCCGACGAGCTGCAACTGGTTACCATGCCAGGGACGCGCGTGATCACCTTCCAAATGAACCAGAGCGTGGTGGATGAGTTTAAAGATCCACGTGTCCGTCAAGCGGTGGCTTATGCGGTCAACAATGAAGGTATTGCGCAGAAGATCATGAAAGGGGCGGCCACGCCCGCGAGTCAGCAAAGCCCGGTTGGTTACGCAGGCTATAACGCAGATTTAGCGCCGCGTTATGACTTGGCCAAAGCGAAAAAGCTGATGGAAGAGGCCGGTTATCCTGATGGTTTCTCAGTCACCATGATTGCGCCCAACAACCGTTACGTGAACGATGAAAAAATCGCCCAAGCGGTGGCGGCAATGATGGCGAAAATTGGTATCAAGGTTGACTTGCAGACCATGCCAAAAGCGCAGTACTGGCCTGAGTTCGATAAGTGCGAAGCCGGCATGCAGATGATCGGCTGGCACCCAGATACAGAAGATTCTGCCAACTTCACTGAGTTCCTCACCATGACCCGTGACGCTGACACCGGTAAGGGCCAATACAACTGTGGTCACTACTCGAACAGCGAAGTGGACAAGCTGGTGATGGAAGCCAACTCAGAAACGGATCTGGAAAAGCGTAGTGCCATGCTGAAAAAGGTTGAGAAGATCCTGTATGACGAAGCGGCCTTCTTACCTTTGCACTGGCAAGATCCATCATGGGCAGCCAAAAATAACGTTAACATCGAGCCGATCGTTAACGGTATGAACTTCCCTTACTTCGGCGATCTAGTGGTCGAGTAATGGACTAAAACAGGGCCCCAACCACTGGGGTCCTGATTATCCAATCGCTTAGAGGCACACATGGTAACGTTTTTAGTCAAACGTCTGGTACAGGCACTGATTGTGATGTTTGTCATCAGTCTGGTGGCGTTTGCTATCCAAGACAACCTCGGCGACCCCTTGCGGGAGCTGGTGGGGCAATCAGTATCAGAAGCGGAGCGTGATGCGCTGCGTGATGAAATGGGGCTTAACGATCCCTTCTTAACCAAATATACCCGCTTTGTAGGCAAGGCCCTACAAGGGGATTTAGGCAATTCTTATTTCTTTAAGCGTCCAGTCGTGGATGTCATTTTAGATAAATTGGTGGCAACGCTAGAACTCGTGGCGGGGGCGGCACTGATCATTGTCGTGGTGTCGATACCACTCGGCGTGTACTCGGCGATTCACCCCAATAGCATGCTCACCAAGATAATCATGGGCTTTAGTATCGTGGGTATTTCGATACCTGTCTTCTTAACCGCGATCATGCTCATGTATGTTTTCTCGATTGAATTAGGTTGGTTGCCCTCCTATGGACGCGGAGAAACCGCCAATTGGCTCGGTTGGGAGTCCGGCTTTTTCACTCTGGATGGCTTAGCACACTTGGTGCTGCCTTCTGTGTCGCTGGCGTCCATCATGTTGCCTTTGTTTATCCGCTTGGTGCGCTCTGAAATGCTGGAAGCGTTAGGCACCGAGTATGTGAAATTTGCACGTGCTAAAGGGTTACCCGAAAACAAGGTCTATTATCAACACGCGTTAAAAAACACCATGCTGCCGGTTGTAACGGTTGGCGGGGTGCAAATCGGTACCATGATTGCGTATACCATTTTGACCGAGACTGTCTTCCAATGGCCCGGGACGGGCTTTTTGTTCCTTGAAGCGATTAACCGTGTCGATACGCCGTTGATTACCGCTTACGTGATTTTCGTCGGGCTGATCTTTGTGGTGACCAATACCATTGTCGATCTGCTTTATGGCTTGATTAACCCAACGGTTAACTTAACCGGCAAGGAGGCGTAAGCGATGACACAAACAAATACGACACCAAGTCGCTGGCAGCGCTTCTTAGACTCGGATTTCTTTTATCACTTCAAACGCGATAAAGTGGCGATCGCTAGCTTCACCATTTTCATGGTGTTCTTATTGCTGGCGGTCTTTGCGCCCTTAGTGTCCCCGACCAATCCCTATGATTTAATGGCGATTGATATTATGGACTCTGAGCTCCCCCCCGTTTGGATGGAGTGGAGCGATCCGCGCTTTTTGCTCGGGACCGATAACCAAGGGCGAGATATCTTATCGACCATTATTTATGGTCTGCGGATCTCTTTGACCATAGGTTTGTGTGCCGTCGGCCTACAGTTGATTCTGGGGACGGTGATTGGTCTGAGTGCCGGCTATTTTGGTGGCCGCATTGATAGCTTTTTTATGCGTATCGCCGATATCCAGCTGTCTTTCTCGACCATGATGGTCGCTATTATTGTTTCAGCGATTTTTAAGGCCAGCTTTGGCAGTGAGTTTTACAGCCAATACGCGATTTTAATGCTGGTGGTGATTATCGGGATTGCCGAGTGGCCACAGTATGCGCGGACCATTCGTGCGTCTGTCCTGGCAGAAAAGAAAAAGGAATATGTAGAAGCGGCGCGGGTAATGGGTTTCCGCTCGCCTCGTATCATGTTCCGTCATATTCTTCCCAACTGCTTATCGCCTATTTTGGTCATTTCGACCGTGCAGGTGGCTAACGCAATCATGTCGGAAGCGGCACTGTCTTTCCTGGGGCTAGGGATGCCTGTCGATCAGCCATCACTGGGGTCGTTGATCAGCATCGGTTTTAACTACATCTTTTCAGGGGCGTGGTGGATCACTGCTTTCCCTGGCATCGTGTTGGTTTTATTGGTACTGGTGATCAACTTGCTCGGCGATTGGTTGCGGGATGTCTTCAACCCCAAAATCTACAAAGGGTAAGGAAAATGGCTGCGAATGCAGCCATTTTTTTGATGGCTGTCTGACAGCTTGGTGATCAGTGGCTTGAGTCAATGTATGACTTTGCTTAAGCTGAGCAGATTAGATTATCAAGGGAGCGACTCATGGGGCGGTGGCGAGGTTTGGCTGTCAGTGTGGTAGCAATGTGGGCAATCAGTGCGCCAGTGCGCGCAGAACAGAGCCCTTGCGCGATTGTTGACCGCCAGCAAGGCTGGCCAATCATTGGTGAGACATGTGATATCGGACAAGGTCTGTGGGGCAACCAAGCCCCCGATCCCAAAAGTGCCGCGTTCTGGGTGCAATGCGGTGCGACGCAAGGCGTGCCATCGCGTCAATTCTATCAGTCACTGCGTCAAGGCTTGCCGGACTTACCGTTTCAAGTGCAAGTGCGCGAGGGCCGAGGACGTTGCTTGATTGGTCCGTATCCTAACCTAGACGTGGCACAGTTGGTGCTGAGACGTGTGCGTCAATTTGGGCCGACCAAACAAGCGGTGTTACGCCAAACTCGTCAGCCATTGTCGCAACCAGCCGTGATCCGCTTACCGCCGCTGTCTCAAACCCAATCGTCCCCGGAGGATGAAACGTCGGCGCCGATGGAAACGGCGATTACCTTAAGCCATTTTGGTTTACCGGAGCCTGAGGCCGGAGATAAACAGTACATGGAAAAATCCATGAGTTGGTTGCGCGTTCCTTATGCGCAGGCGGCCCCTCGTTGCCAACGCGAAGGCATGATGTTGGCTTCCCAACAGGAATTAGTGGAAGTGGCAAAAGCGACGGATCAGCTCCCCATGCGCTTACCGTACTGGGTGCAAGGCGCTAAGGGGGTGGACGCCCGAAGTGGCAAAGTGGTGACACGTAATGCCGATGCGGCGCTCAATGTCCTGTGTAAAAAACGGTAGTCTTTACCCGCAATATAAAACGCCCCGCAGTGCGGGGCGTTCTTTTCCGCATTAGACGGCGAACTGAACTGACGGGCTTTTCGGCGAATAGCGAGGCTTTTTGGCCGAAATGCTATGCCGCGGGGGGCTGTTCAGGCAGTGCTAACTTTAACGCTGTACGTGAGACATCACTCGCCGCTTTACCTTGATCAAGCTTATCTAACACATCAGCTAAATACGCATAGTCGCTGACATCCGTGCGATACTCGAGGGCGTTTTCAAAGTGACTGCGCGCATCTTGCCATTTTCCCGACTGCATAAGCAGTTGCCCAAGCGCGCTATGAAGCACAGGGTTGCGGCTATCTTGTGTGAGCAATTCTTCTAGCATCACCACCGCGGGGTAGTTATCTGGTAAGTCTAGTGTCGGGATCAGCGCAATCAAGCGATCATCGGTGCGTTTTTTCAAGGCCTCACGCAGCAGAATATAGGCTTCTGAGTCGGCATTGCGCGCCGCGAGATGTTTGACTAACCCTGCTAAGAGTGAAGGCTGGTTGCGTTTGGCTTTGGGGAGTTGGTTCCAATGCGCCAGCAGCCCTTCGGTGCCTTGTTGACTGGCGACATGGGCCATCACGCCCAGCTCGGCTCGCTCGTGCAAGGCATCAAATTGCGCATCATCAAGCAGCTGGGCCTTTTTCAACGTGGGCAGAAGGTTGAGTAGGGCAGACCAATCCTCTAGATGAATATAGGTATCTTTGAGCAGCGCCAGCATCACTGGGTTGCGAGGATGCTGACGTTTAATCGCACGCAACGAGGCTAAGGCTTCTTCGTGCTGACCACTTTGGCTATGGAGTTGCGCACGAGTCAGGGCGAGAGCCAAGCTATTGGCGTTAAGATCAGCGGCTTGCTGCAGGTATTGGTCACGCGCCTGCAGGTTTTGTCGCTGCTGTGCCGCCTCCGCGGCAGCCAATAAGTTATGCATGGGCGCATCGCTGTGAGGGCGGGCTTTGGCGAGGAGTTTTTCGGCTTTTTTCCACTCCCCTTCGCGTAACTTGATTAAGCCGGTTTGGGTTTGTTGGCGCGCTTTGCGTTGCTTACGGCCGGACAACCAGCCTGTTGCGGTACTGCTGATAGATAAAAGCTTTCTCAGTAGCCACTCAAGTGCCCATAATACTGCGATTAAAATGCCAACCAGTACCAACAAAGTCGTGACACTCATTTCCAGTGTCTGCTCGGCAGCGGAAATAAGCACATAACCTTGCTGTCCGGCTAATTGCGGGCCAACCACTAATCCGGCCGCCAGAACAAGGACGAGCAAAAGCAATCTAATCATGATTGGCCTCCTGTCAGCGGCGCAATGTCTCGGCGCAGTCGGGTATTGATTTCATCACTGACTAGCGACTGGCTTTTCAGTTTTTGCGGCAGATCGACGCCAATGGTTTGTTGGTTTAGCTCATCAAGCTGCTCGACAAAGCGGCGCGTGGCATTCGCATCTTGATTATAAAAGCGTAGTGTCCAGTCTTTTCCCATCTCTAGCGCTTGGTGATACAGGGTATCATTGCCCTCATACACGGCGCGCATCGCTTGATCGAGCTTGTTCTTGAGATTTTCTTGCAGGTAATAACTTTGGGTGGGCGATAACAAGGGCACCACGTTGCCGTCACGTTTGCGGTAGGTGATAAAGTTATCGACAAAATCGGTAACCGACGTGGTGAGGTTGCGCTTCCAGTCATTGACCGATTCAGACACCACGGGTTTTTCTACTTCTTGTGCTTCTGGGATCACGGCACTGGCAAGCGGGAGGTTTTCGACTCGCTGCTGCATGCTGGTCAAGCGCAGTACAATCCCATCTCTATCGATCCGTTTTACCGCCTTTAACGCGGTGATATCGTCAGCCATCGCTTGGCGAATCGGCATCAAGGACGGGTCGTTGAGCTGAGCAATGCGGTGATCGGCCGCTTCCATCAGGGCGGTGGCGCTTTGGGCATCCTGTTCGAGCCAAATTTTACGCCCTGCCATTCGGATCAGATAGTCGGCTTCAGCCAGTAACCAGTCATTGGGGCGTCGGCCTTTCACTTCCGCCACGGCTTTTTGCAAGCTAGATAAACTGCTGTCCTGCTGGTTCAAACGTGTTTGCGTGGTGGCTTTAAGTTGTTCTCGCGCCTGTTCTGCCGCTTGTTTTTGTTGGTTAAGATCTTGCTCAAGGCGTGAGATATGAGATTGTTGCGCGGATACGGTGTTTTGCAACACGGTGGCTTGCTGGTGGCCATGGTAAAATACCCAGCCACTGGAGCCGAGGGCCAAGGCGATGGCGATAGCGCCGAGTAGTATGCCGCCACGTCCCCCCGATGAGGTTTTGCTGGCTTTTTCTGGTGCCGGCGCATCGGTAGCGTGGGTCTTGGGTGAAGATGGCGTGGTGGCCTTGCTTTGCTTGGTGTCGGTATTTTTGTTGTCAGTCATCCGAAAGTCCCGTTTTACTTAACCTGAGCAGCGTGTTAACCAGTGCATCATTGGCCACGCTGTCAACGGTCGTAATCGTGTCAAAACCAAGCGCAGAGGCTTGATCTTGAATCCTTTTACTGGGCACTAGTATACGGCATTGGCGCAGCCAGTGCTGTCCGCTCAGTGTGATAAGTTGATCAAAGTAGGCTAATTGTTGGCCACTGGTGATAACCACTATGTCGATAGCGTCATGCGGCCAGCTTACTACTTGCGATACTAAAGGCTCAATCGCCCATTGTCGCCGATAGGTCTCGCAATAGTGAACTTGCGCGCCTTGTGCTTGTAACGTTTGCCCCATCATATCGCGTCCACTCTCCCCGCGCAGAATCACCACTTGCGTCCCTGTCACGGCACTAAAAGGGGCAAGTGCAAGCATGCCTTCGCTGTCTTCACGGGTGGGGGTCAAGATAGGCTGCCCCGAGACGGCCTGCCATTCGTTGGCGGTGCGTTGCCCAACGGCGACGTAGTGACAGTCACTGGGCCATCTTCCACTTTGGTGTTGCAAGGCTTGATGCGCAAATGCCACGGCGCGTGGGCTCACGGCGACCAAGACGCTATCGGTAGGCAGTGAGGCGAACAGGTTGGCCAGAGAGGGTAAGCCTTGCCCCGGCGCAAAACTTAACAGTGGACAGGGGATCGCGGACAGCCCTTGCTGTGCAAGCTGATCGACTAACTGACTGCAGTCTGGCTCGGGGCGAACAACAACAATGGTCATGCGTCGTCTTGGTAAAGCTTATCCAGTATTTGCCGCGCGCCTTGGGCGAGAAGTTGCTCGGCTAAATCGGTGCCGAGCTGTTCGCCTTTTTCAAGCGGGCCCGTGACTTCGGCGCGCAAAATGGTCGAACCGTCTGGCTCTCCGACTAGCGCACGTAGCCAAATTTTATCGCCTTGAATTTCTGAATAGCTGCCGATGGGCACCTGACAGCCGCCTTCGAGACGGTTATTCATTGCGCGTTCACACAATACGCGTTGGGTGGTGCTGGCATCAGACAGTGGCGCGAGTAAGGTGCGAATGCGTTCATCATCCAATCGGCACTCAATTCCCACGGCACCTTGGCCGACGGCGGGTAAGATCACTTCAGGGGGAATTTCGCTGCGAATGCGTTCATTCAAGCCTAATCGTTTTAAGCCGGCGGCCGCGAGGACGATCGCGTCGTATTGGCCGTCATCGAGTTTACCGAGGCGTGTCCCCACGTTGCCTCGTAGAGTATTAATCACCAGGTCAGGTCGACGCTCGCGTAATTGACATTCACGGCGCAGGCTAGAAGTACCCACCACGGCGCCTTCAGGTAAGTCGTCAATACTGTCGTAATGATTGGAGACAAACGCATCACGGGGGTCGCCACGTTCGCAGATGGTGACCAGCCCTAATCCTTCAGGGAACTCAACCGGGACATCCTTCATTGAGTGCACGGCGATGTCGGCGCGACCGTCGAGCATGGCTTGTTCAAGCTCTTTAATAAACAAGCCTTTACCACCGATTTTTGCCAGAGGCGTGTCCAGAATCACGTCACCTTTCGTCACCATTGGCACCAGTTCAACCGTTAGCCCCGGGTGAGAGCGCTCTAATGCGTCTTTAACAAATTCAGCTTGCCAGAGAGCCAAAGGGCTTTTGCGCGTGGCAATGCGTACAGGCGTTGAGTACATGGTTTATTTTCCTTCTTGGTTCATAACGTCCATCGTAACATTGGCGCTGGGCGACTCGTAATCTCTGCCATGCGGTTTGACGATTTATGACGGCGTTATGGTCATATAGATGAAAAAATGTGATCGGTAGCGTGTTATTTACGCAAATAATGAGATCCTAACGCGGCAATATGGCTGAGTTACGACTAAGGTAGTAGAGCAGAAAAGTTGATATTGGTCTCAAAAAGCACCTATAGTGCGACCTTGATACCACCACACAGGCATCGGGGTTATTGGCTTTACCCGAGTTGTCGAGAGTGTTACATTGATCACGTTTTGTTATCTGCAATTGGGCGGATACGGTGAAGACAGTAACGTCGACCTGTTGACCGGGATGTCAACGAATCTGGATGATTGCCTTGCAAACATACGTAGAACAGCAAACTGAGCGCATAGAAGCGTTTAACCGCGTGAGAATGGATCGCGCGCGGTCCGCGATGAGTCGTCAGGCTCAAGCTATCTTTGATGTGCTGCCAGTGCTTTTACATCTAAATCACCCCGCATTACCCGGGTTTTGTGGCGACAGCGTGCCTTTCGGTATTGCTGACTACGCGCTCGATGAGACACAGCGTGAGTTTGTCTCTGACTGCCTGATCCACTCAGATACCCGTTTCTCCTCTTTAACTGCCTGTTTAGAAGGCCGTAAGCGCCATCCGATTAAAGGCATGTATACCATGGGCAGTACCGGGTCCATGGGGCAAAGTCTCACCAGTGATCTCGATATCTGGGTGTGCATCGATGCCTCGGTGACGGCTGCTCAGCGCGATAAACTCGATGCCAAGTGTATGGCGATCTCTGAATGGGCGTTAAGCCAAGGGATCGAAGCCAACTTTTTTGTGGTTTGTGAGGGGCGTTTTCGTCATCACCTCTCCCAGGCAATGACCAGTGACAACTGCGGCACCAGTCAGCACTTCCTGCTGCTTGATGAGTTCTATCGCTCTTCGATGCGACTCGCTGGGCAAAAACTGTTGTGGTACATGGTCCCACCAGAAATGGAAGGCTGCTACGAGGAATACGTCGATACACTGGTGGCTGAACATGGCCTTGACCGTCGTAATTGGGTTGATTTTGGTGGTTTGCCCACCATTCCCGCCGAAGAGTATTTTGGCTCGAGTTTGTGGCAGCTGTATAAAAGCATTGATTCGCCGTATAAGTCGGTGCTCAAAGCCATTTTGCTCGAGGCGTACTCGTGGCAGTACCCCGGCACCCAGCTGTTGAGTGTCGATGGTAAGCGTCGTTTCTATGCCGGTTGGGTTGATGTGTATCAGTCTGACGCCTATTACCTGATGCTGGAAAAAGTCACCCGTTACTTGGAATCGATTGGTGACACGCGCCGGTTAGATTTGGTTCGCCGTTGTTTTTATCTGAAAACCCACGAGAAATTGACGCAATCCCCAGCGACTGGCTCGGTCGCCTGGCGCCGTGAAGTGCTGCGCTTGTTAGCGCGTGAATGGGGTTGGGATGAGCAAGCATTGGCTTACCTCGACAACCGTCGCCATTGGAAAGTCGAAGAAGTCCAATACGCGCACAATGAATTGCTTGATGCCTTGATGCAAAGCTATCGTAACCTGATCCGCTTTGCGCGTCGTAACGACATTACATCCGCGATCAGTCCGCAAGACATCAGCATTCTTGCTCGCAAACTCTACGCCGCATTTGAAGAGTTGCCGGGTAAAGTGACCTTGCTTAACCCGCAAATTTCACCAGATTTACACGAAGCGGATCTCACTTTTATTCAAGTGCCTGAGGGGCGGACGAATGCGCCGGGATGGTATTTGTACAAGCACTCGCTTGATCCGGTCGATATCATCGGTCGCGCGCCTCTTGAGCACAACAGCTACCTCTCAAAGCTGGTCGCTTGGGCATTTTTTAATGGCCTGCTAACCGAGTCTACCCGACTGGATACTGTGGTGCGGGATGCCGATGTTAACCTTGATACTCTCTATCAGTTGGTGAGCGATATTCGCAACACCTTCTCGCTCAACCCACCACGCCCGACGCTGGATGCGCTGTCGAGCCCATGCGAAATCCGTCAGCTCGCGTTGTTTGTCAATTTAGAGCAAGACCCGACATCAGCGTACAAAAAGCCGTCGATGCGCTTTGATTTCAAAAATAGCGACATATTCAGTTATGGCCCGGAACAAACCTGCTTGGTGGGCAGTGTTGACCTCGTTTACCGCAACTCATGGAACGAGGTGCGCACGCTCAATTACCGGGGCGACGATGCCATTTTGGAAGCATTGAAAACCATGTTGGGGAAAATGCACCAGGATGCGGTGCCGCCAGAGTCGGTCGATGTGTTCTGTTATTCGAGCAAAATGCGCGGCTTAATCCGTAATTTGGTTTACCAACTGGTGGCGGAGTGCATTGAGCTGCGTCTTAAACCGGTTGAGAAAGAAAAACGTCGCCGCTTTAAGGCGCTACGGATTGGCAAGCAAACCCATGGTTTATTCTTTGAGCGTCGTGGCGTATCCGTCCAGCGGTTGGAAAACTCGGTCGACTTTTATCGCTGTATTTCCACCAACAAGGTCAACGGTACGCCAGTGATGGTGGTGGATAATCCGCAGGATGTGCATCCGCCAGAAGTCGTGGATGCCTATGCCAGCGAGGGCTTGGTGCAGTTTTTCTTTGAAGATTGCACCAATGGTTACAACCTCTATATTCTCGACGAGAATAACCGGGTGGAAGTGTATCGCCAGTGCAGCGGGGATAAAACCGAAATGGTGCAGGGCGTCAACCGTTTTTATACCTCGTCCCACGACCGTTACAGCTACAGCGCCAATTTCATTAACTTTAATTTGCCGCAGTTTTATCAGATTGTCACAGATGACAGGGGCGACACCCAAGCATTACCCTTTAAATGTGATAGTCAGTGGCAGCCACCACGTCCGCCTTCTCAAGGCGGGTTTACCGGGCAAGTCGCCTCATTTAAGTAAACATGAGATCCCGATGCGCGGGATCTCATGGGTGCTTTCCCCGCGCCCTCTTACCAAGAGACAGGCTCACCCGCGTGCTTGCTACACTCTTGCTGAACCAACTCCATCAGAATCAAGCCGGTTTTGCTGCAGGTCCACTCGCCGTCTTTAAGAGCAAAGTGGAACCCACCGCTTTTTGACGCCACCCAAATTTCTTGCATAGGCTCTTGGCGGTTAATGATGATCTGGCGGCCATCATCAAATTCCAGCGTCATCACGTTGCCAACGCTCTCATAATCGATGTCGGCGCCTGAGTCATCGATACCTTCTTCAATGGCCTGCATTTGTAAATCGACCAACTGATGATATTCCGTTGTGTTCATCCCGTTACATCCTATTGCTTTTCATGGTTGTGATGCGATTATAGAGGGCATTGACTCGATAATCACTGGCATTCACTATGCGAAAACTCGTCATTTTACTGATGTTCACTGTCATCATGACACTGACCGGCTGTGGCCAACAAGGGCCCCTGTATTATCCGGACGAACAACCGACACAAAATCAATAACCAACGACGACAGGGAAGAGCACCTTGGACTATTTCAATTATCAGGAAGACGGCCAGCTGTGGGCGGAATCACTGCCCTTAACCCAACTGGCCCACGATCACGGCACGCCTTTATATGTCTACTCGCGTGCTACCTTTGAGCGCCACTGGCACGCGTTTGATCGCGCCGTGGGCGACCACCCGCATTTGGTGTGTTATGCCGTTAAAGCGAATTCTAATATTGGCGTATTAAATGTGTTGGCACGTTTGGGCTCAGGGTTTGATATTGTCTCTCAAGGTGAATTGGAGCGGGTGCTTGCCGCCGGTGGTGATCCCACGAAAGTAGTGTTTTCTGGCGTCGGCAAAACGGCCGCAGAGATGCGTCGCGCGCTGGACGTGGGCATCAAGTGCTTCAACGTGGAATCACACTCTGAACTCGACCGCTTAAACCAAGTGGCGGGCGAATTGGGTGTGCAAGCGCCGATATCGTTGCGTATTAACCCCGATGTGGATGCCAATACTCACCCTTATATTTCTACCGGGTTGAAAGACAATAAGTTTGGCATTGCCTTTGATCAAGCGCTGACGAGCTTCCGTTATGCGGCCAGCTTGCCACACCTTAAGGTCGAAGGCATTGATTGCCACATCGGTTCTCAACTGACCGAACTGGCCCCTTTTATTGAATCCACTGACCGTTTGCTGGCGCTGATTGATACCTTGGCCGGCGAAGGCATTACGATTCGCCATCTGGATGTGGGAGGGGGCTTAGGGGTGACCTACAGCGACGAGACACCGCCTCAGCCGTCGGAATACGCTAAAGCGCTGTTGGCGCGTTTGGATAATCATCGTCATCTTGAGCTGATTTTTGAGCCGGGCCGCGCCATTGCTGCTAATGCCGGCGTCTTGCTCACCAAGGTGGAATTTCTTAAACACAGTGAGCACAAAAACTTTGCCATTATCGATGCGGGGATGAATGATTTAATTCGCCCGTCCTTGTATCAAGCTTATCAAGAGATCATTCCTGTAGTACCGCGCGACGGTGAGCCACAAACCTATGACCTGGTTGGCCCAGTGTGTGAAACCGGTGACTACTTAGGCAAAAACCGTTCGTTGGTGCTAGCAGCCGGTGATTTACTGGCAGTGCGCTCAGCCGGCGCGTATGGCTTTGTGATGGCGTCAAACTATAACTCACGCTGCCGTCCTGCCGAGGTGATGGTTGATGGTGACCAGGCGCACCTTGTGCGCGAGCGCGAAAGCTTGGCGTCGTTATGGCAGCTTGAACAGCGCCTACCAGAATAAGGATTGGCATGCAGGTACAGTTTGCAAAAATGCACGGACTGGGCAACGACTTCATGGTGGTTGATTGTGTGACGCAAAACGCGTTCTTTTCGCCGGATCTGATTCGGCGTTTGGCTGATCGTCAGCGTGGCGTCGGGTTTGACCAGCTATTGGTCGTGGAGCCACCTTACGATCCCGAGACGGATTTCCACTATCGCATTTTTAATCCTGACGCATCGGAAGTCTCGCAATGCGGAAACGGTGCGCGCTGCTTTGCGCGCTTTGTGCGAATGAAAGGCCTGACTAATAAGCATCAGATCAGCGTGAGCACCCAAGCGGGTAAAATGCTGCTGCACATTGAAAACGACAATCAGGTACGCGTGAACATGGGCGAGCCGGTCTTCACACCGGGGAAAATTCCGTTTCGTGCTAACTCACAAGAGAAAACCTACTTGATGCGGGTGGCGGAACAGACCTTGTTTGTTGGTGCCGTGAGCATGGGGAACCCGCATGTGGTGACTGTGGTTGAGGATGTCGACCACGCTGATGTGGACACCTTGGGGCCGTTACTTGAAAGTCACGAACGCTTCCCTGAGCGGGTCAATGCCGGCTTTATGCAGATCCTATCGCGTAATGCGATTAAGCTTAGAGTGTACGAGCGCGGCGCCGGCGAAACCCAGGCCTGTGGCAGTGGCGCGTGTGCCGCGGTGGCGGTCGGGATCATGCAAGGCGTGCTTGATGAGCAAGTGACGGTAAGTTTACCCGGTGGAGATTTACGCATTCGCTGGCGTGGGCCGGGTCACCCTTTATCAATGACAGGCCCAGCGACACATGTATTTGATGGACAATGGCAATTATGAATGATGGGGTAGAAGCCTCGACACTGGAAACCATGCCACTGAGCGACGAGGCGGTGGCGACGTATTTAAAAGACAATCCAGACTTTTTTATTCGCCATCGTGATTTACTGACGCAGCTGACCGTGCCACACGGTGAGCAAGGTGCGGTATCGCTGGTGGAAATCCAACTCAAGCGCCTGCGTGAACGGGTGACGGAGCTGGAAGAAGACATTACTCAGCTAATGAGCCTAGGGGCGAAAAACGATGCCCTGTTTCGTGCTTTTGCTGAGGCGCATCAGGCACTGTTGCGTGCCGACACACCGCAGGCGGTGCAAAAAGCGTTAACGGCACTTAGCGAACAACTGCAACTGAGCGTTAGCTTACGGGTGTATGCGCCAATCGACGGGCTGCAGACCATCTCGCGTCAGGTGGTGGAGCAATTAAAAAGCCATCATTTTGCCGGACGTCCTTGTTATCTTGGGCGCTTACGCCGTGTGGATGCGGAAGCGGTGATGGCAACGCCACCGGAGCTAGGTTCTTTCGCGCTGGTACCGATTAAAGGGGAAGGCAAAGAGTGGGGACTGTTGAGCTTTGCGAGCGCCGATGGCGGGCACTTTCAGCCAGAAATGGATACGCTCTTTATTGAACAACTGGCCTCGCACTTAGCCATCTTATGTAGCCAATGGGCAAAAAGGGGTGAGCGTCAGTGACCACGGTAACGTCTGACCAAGCTGCTAATGCCCCCCGTTCACTGACGGTCCCTCTTGACCGCTTTTATCAATATCAGCTCAGCGAACGGGGCCTCAGTGCCCATACGCAACGTAATTATCAGCGCCAGTTAGATAAGATTGTCGACTTTCTGACCGCGCGGGGCATCGCTCATTGGCAAGATGTAGATGCCGACTGGGTGCGACAAATTTCGAGCCAAGCCAAACGCGATGGCCTCAAACCGGGCAGTATTGCGTTGCGGCTGTCCGCATTGCGCAGCTTTTTCGACTATCTCGTGCAAACCGAGCAGCTCGCGGCTAATCCGGCCAAAGGGGTCGCCGCGCCCAAGCAAGGGCGCCAGTTGCCGAAAAACCTCGATGTGGATGAAATGAATCAGCTGCTCGAGGTGGATCAAGACGACCCGCTGTCGGTACGGGATCGGGCGATGATGGAGCTGATGTATGGCGCAGGATTGCGTTTAGCCGAGCTGGTAGATCTCAACGTGCGTGATGTCTCGGTGCGTAAAGGGGATTTGCGTGTCACCGGTAAAGGGGAAAAAGAGCGCATCGTGCCTTTTTCCGGCATGGCTAAAACTTGGGTGATGAACTGGCTGAAAGTGCGTAACCAGCTCCTCAAAGGGCCAGAAGAGGCGCTATTTATCTCTAAACTGGGCCAGCGAATTTCGCACCGTAGCGTGCAAAAACGTATGGCGGAGTGGGGACAAAAGCAGGCGGTAAACAGCCATATTAATCCTCACAAACTGCGCCACAGCTTTGCCACGCATATGCTGGAGTCGTCTGGGGATTTGCGGGCGGTGCAAGAGCTGCTCGGCCATGCCGATTTAAGCACCACACAAATTTATACCCACTTGGACTTTCAACACTTGGCCAAAGTGTATGACGCGGCGCATCCTCGTGCCCGTAGTACAGGGGCTCGTAAACCCAGCGCAGGCAAAAAAAACAACTCGGAGTCGTGATATGAAATTTTATCGTCGCTTAAACGCGTTTGATGCGGTGAGTTTTGACTTGGATGATACCTTGTACGATAACTGGCCGGTGATCGCACGCGCGGAGGCGGCGCTAAGCGACTATTTGAGTGAGCACTGCCCCCCGCTCGCCGCGCTTGATAAAACCACCCTTGCGGGATTTCGCCGCCAAGCCCGTGATGAGAATCCAGCCCAACGCTTTGACGTCACCGCGATGCGAGTTGCCCAGCTGACCTTAGCCGGAGAGCATGTTGGTTTAACCGCGGAGAAAGCGCGCGCACAAGCTCAAGCGGCGACGACCTTCTTTTGCGGATATCGCAGTGACTTTACCCCGCCGGCGCAAAGTTTGGCTTACTTAAAAGCCTGGTCCGAGAAACTGCCATTGGTGGCCATCACTAACGGCAACGTCGATACTGATGCGATTGGCCTGACGCCGTTTTTCCAGCATATTTTCCGTGCCGGTGAACACGGAGAGGCCAAGCCGAGCCCCGAGATGTTTGATAAGGCCGCGCAGGCCTTGGATCTTGCCCCGGCGCGTATTTTACATGTGGGCGATCACTTAAGCTCGGATGTGGCTGGCGCGCGCCAAGCGGGCATGCAAGCCTGTTGGATCCGCCCAGACCGCCAGTCCCCCATGATGCATAAAGGGCGCACCTTGCCGGATGTGGCGATCGACGATCTATCTGAACTCGATACCCTTATTCAGCAGAGGCTCCGCTAATCGCTGCCGCTTTGTTTGCGGGCTAGCCAGTTATCGAGGTTAAACCAACCCGGCCCCCACACACTGACCACCAACAAGATCACCCCCCACATAATGTGGTCATCATAGCCACGCTCCCATAGCAGTGGGTAGGAGGCGACCGCGACAATGTTGAACACAAACAGCGCCAAGGTCATGGGACGCGCGAGCAGGCCCAAAGCAACAAATACCGGCAAAATCAGCTCCGCCGCGGTCCCTAAATACGCGGCCAGCTGCCACGGCAGCAAAGGCACCTGATACTCAAACTCGAACAGGTATAAGGTGCTGTCCCAACTTTGGTATTTGATCAGCCCAGATTGAAAAAAAATCCATGCCACATAGACGCGGCCCACTAGCAGAAGTAACGGCTGCAGTGGCGTAAGCGCGCGAGTGAAGGTGTGATTGATCGTGGTTAGCCACATGGCTTACTCCTTTGCATTATAGGCAGTCGTTGGGGTGGTAAATGCATTCATGGCCGCGAGCTCAGACACACACGCCAGTTGCGCCTCTGACAGCGCGCCTAATGGTGTATGGGGGCAGGTTTTTAGCACGCTGACATGATGGGTATTGAGCGCGTACCAATGCACCTTGTCGTGGTGAGCAACCAGCAACAAAGCTTGCGGCTTCTCGACCACCAAGCCCTCGAACTGTTCGGTGGCGATCGCTTGCCACAGGTCACTCACCGCGTAGTCACTTTCAAACAAACGAGCTTGATGGTTGAGCGGTAAACAAACCTGCGCTTGTTGCTCAGGGCTTAGCGATGAGAGCGCGCTGCCTTCAAACGGTGGAGACGCTGGGGCGAGAGTGAGCGCTACTTGCGCCCACTCAAAACGGGCAAGCTCGGCGCAACACGGCACGGGCTCGATAATATTGGGCAGGGCGCGCAAGGTCGCATCGAACTGTGCGCCATAGTCTTCCATCACCCCGGTTTGCGGGGGATGCACCATCGCATGATGACGGGCTACCGCGTCAAAACACGCCTCACCCAGTAGCGCACAGGTCTTGGGATACTCGCATTTTAAGGTGTCGGTCAGGGTGACCACATAATGGTTGCGATAAATCTGCACTCGCTTGTCAGCGGCAAGGCGACCGTCTTTTATCGGCAGCGGCTGAGGGTCGTCCCGCAATGTGGCCGCAAAGGCCTGTTGCAGGGTGGCTAGCGTCATACTGCCTCCTTGTGTCGAGCCAGTCGGTGGTGGGCTTTGGCCGCTTCTGCTAACAATCGCTCGGGCGTGGGCAAGTCGCTATCCCATTCAATGAGGGTGTGGCGTGGGCCGTGGCGGTCAATCCACTGTTGATAGAGCGTCCACACCGCCTCGCTAACTGGCTGGTTATGGGTATCTATCCAAATCTCTCCTGCGGGTGTGTGTTTGACGGTAAACCCTGCCAGGTGGATCTCTTTCACCGCATGGGCAGGAATCGCGTCAAGGTAGGTGCTGGCGCTAAAATGATGGTTAAACGCGCTGACATGAACATTATTTAAATCGAGCAGTAAATCGCAGCCCGTGCGAGCGTGCACTTCGGCGAGAAATTCCCATTCGTGGTAGTCACCCTGAGCAAAGCTTAAATAGCTCGATGGGTTTTCAATCAGCAGAGGACGCTGCAGCGCGTCTTGAACCTGCTGCACATTGGCGCAAAACACCCGCAATGCCTGCTCGGTGTAAGGGAGGGGGAGTAAATCGTGAAAGTGCTGCCCATCTATCCGGCTCCAACTTAAATGGTCAGACACAAACAGTGGCTCGACGTGTTTGACCAGTGTACACAGCTTGTCTAAATGGGCCCGATCAAGCGGCTCGTCGCTCCCCAGCGATAATCCCACGCCATGGCAGCTGATGGCGTAATCCTCACGTAACCGCATCAAGGTCGAAAAAGCCGGACGGTGAGGGCGGAAATAGTTTTCACTGTGGATTTCTAACCAGCCAAGCTTTGGGCGATAGTGGTCGAAGTAGGTGAGATGGGGTTGTCTGAGTCCCACGCCAGTCAAAATGGTTGCTTCATCCATGGTCGCTCCTTGTGGTCGAGTGACAAAGCCCGGGGCAAGCCCGGGCGCGCCATATCAGGATGACGAGGTACTGCCGCCGACTAAGCGGTCGCATAAGCCTTCAGGCACCATGACAAAAGCGTCTTTTTGGCCATCTTTCGTTGACGTGCCCGCACAGGAGCTGGTGTTGGTGGCGCAGTCGTTTTCCCCTGCTTTAACGACGCCGTAGCATTTTTCTTTTTCTGCCGCATGGGCCGGTGCGCTAGTGAGTGTGGTGGTACCCACCGCCAACAATCCTGTGACAGCAGCGGCAACAGCTAGGTTAGTGTTTTTCATCATGTATCCTCTTCTTGTTCCGTGTTGGTGTTATCAGCCCTCTGATTCGTGGTGGGCCTATAAATCAAGATAGGAAAACATTGCACAATCTTTCATCATTTAAGTGTTTTTTTTGCATGGTTATGGATAAACTGCTGAATTTTAAACTTAAAAAAGTTGCGCCGGGATCGGGCGCGCAATTTAGCGCTGAGCTGGTATAATCGCCAACCAGTGTATAAATACCCAGTAAAATGGCAGGTGGCGATGGACGTATCAACTCTTCTTGACGGACTCAACGACAAACAGCGTGAAGCCGTGGCCGCGCCGCTCGGCAACCATTTGGTGCTGGCAGGTGCTGGCAGTGGTAAAACTCGTGTGCTGGTTCATCGTATGGCTTGGCTGATGCGGGTGGAAGAGGCGTCGCCGTTCTCGGTGATGGCGGTGACCTTCACCAACAAAGCAGCAGCGGAAATGCGTGGCCGTATTGAGCAATTGATGCAAGGCACGGCCTCTGGCATGTGGTGTGGTACCTTCCACGGTATTTGTCATCGTATTCTCCGTGCCCACTATTTGGACGCCAACCTGCCACAAGACTTCCAAATTCTTGATTCAGACGATCAGCAGCGCTTGCTACGCCGGTTAATTAAAGCGCAAAACTTGGATGAAAAACACTGGCCTGCCAAGCAAGCGAGTTGGTATATCAATGGCAAAAAAGACGAAGGCTTGCGTCCCAAGCACATTGATACCCGCCATGATCCGGTTGAAAGCACTTGGCTGCGGATTTATCAGGCGTATCAAGAAGCCTGTGATCGCGCCGGTTTGGTGGATTTTGCCGAGATCTTGCTGCGAACCTTAGAGTTATTGCGCGATAAAGCAGTGATCCGTGAACACTATCAAGCACGTTTCCAGCACATTTTGGTGGATGAGTTCCAAGATACCAACAACATCCAATATGCGTGGCTGCGTATGATGGCGGGCCAACAGGCGCATGTAATGATTGTGGGGGATGACGACCAATCTATTTACGGCTGGCGTGGCGCGAAAGTCGAGAATATTCAGCGTTTTCTGGACGATTTCACTACCCCACAGACCATTCGTTTGGAGCAAAACTACCGCTCAACCAGTACGATTTTGCAAGCGGCCAACACCCTGATTGAAAACAATGCCGACCGGATGGGCAAAAGCTTGTGGACCGAGGGCAAAGAGGGTGAGCCCATCTCTGTGTATGCCGGTTTTAATGAACTGGATGAAGCGCGGTTTGTGGTCGGGAAAATCAAAACCTGGCAAGACGAAGGCGGCGCGCTCACTGATAGCGCCATTTTATACCGCAACAACGCCCAATCTCGGGTGCTGGAAGAAGCCTTAATTCAAGCTGGCTTGCCTTATCGTATCTACGGCGGTATGCGCTTTTTCGAACGCCAAGAAATCAAAGATGCGCTGGCGTATTTACGTTTGATGGCGAATCGCAATGACGATGCGGCGTTTGAACGGGTAGTGAACACGCCCACTCGAGGGATTGGTGATCGTACCCTTGAGACGCTCCGTGGCGCGGCGCGCGATCGCGGCCAAACCTTGTGGCACACTGCCGAGCAAATTTTGGCAGAAAAAGCGTTGGCAGGACGCGCGGCCAATGCGTTGGGCCGGTTTATCGAGCTGGTCAATGCGCTAGAAGATGACACCCGTGACATGGCGCTGTATCAACAGACCGATGCCGTGATCCGTCACTCCGGCTTGCGCGCCATGTACGAGCAAGAAAAAGGCGAAAAAGCGCAAGCACGCGTCGATAACTTGGAAGAGTTGGTGACGGCCACGCGCCAATTTACGCCGCCCGAAGAGGCGGAAGCGGAAGGCATGACACCGCTGTCGGCATTCTTGGCCCACGCCGCCCTTGAGGCCGGTGAAGGTCAAGCGGACGAGTTTGATGATGCGGTCCAATTGATGACCTTGCACAGTGCCAAAGGCCTCGAGTTCCCCTTAGTCTTTATGGTCGGGGTAGAAGAGGGCATGTTCCCCAGCCAGATGTCAGCCGAAGAAGCGGGTCGCTTAGAAGAAGAGCGTCGCCTTTGCTATGTCGGTATGACGCGAGCGATGGAAAAACTCTATCTCACCTACGCAGAAATGCGCCGTGTGTACGGCAAAGACATGTTCCATAAGATCTCGCGCTTTATTCGTGAGCTGCCCGAGGCCTGCTTGGAAGAAGTGCGCATGCGTGCCAATGTCTCACGCCCTGCCGCCAGCGGTGGTCGTTTTTCCAAAACGCAGACTCAGGAGAACTTTAACCAAACCGGATTTAGTTTGGGTCAGCGGGTTCAACACCCTAAGTTTGGTGAAGGCACCATCATCAACTTTGAAGGCAGTGGCGGGCAAAGCCGCGTACAAGTTGCCTTTAATGGGGAAGGGATTAAGTGGTTGGTGACTCAGTACGCCAAACTGGAAGCGCTTTAATCTCGGCTGCTTAACGTCAAAAATACGCCCAGCCTTGGCTGGGCGTATTGGTCTTTATCCCATTGCCTGCTTTTTCTGCCGCGGCGTTAGCCGAACACGCCGGCTTGCCAAACGACCGCGCCACCTAACAGCAAAAATAACAGTGCACACAGGCCATCGATAACCGGGGCGACTTTGGTGAGCACTTGCTGTACGCGACTGCCTGATAGCAGCCAGGCGAGTGACGAAAACCAGCCCAATGAGAGTAGGAACACCACCGCCACGGCTATGGCTTTGCCACTGGCAGACATGCTGGCCGGCACCAAGGTACTCATCAAGGAAATAAAAAACACCAAGGCTTTAGGGTTAAAAAGGTTGGTCAGCACCCCTTTCCAAAAGGCCTGTTTTTGGCCGCGTACCGCAGGCGCATCATTGGCGGCTTGTGCCGGCGCTGTGGTAGCGGCGAGCAAGCCTTTGATTGCGCTAAGGCCTAAATACATCAGCACACTGCCCCCCGCCACTTGCACCCACATAAAGAGTTGTGGGTGCTGATGCACCAACAGACTGATGCCGGTAATGCTCAGTATTGTGTGCGCCAAAATACTGAGCGATAACCCTAGTGCGATCGCTAAGCCAGTGGCACGGCCATAACGGGTCGCATTTTGGAGCACCAAGGCAAAATCGGGCCCGGGGCTGAGCAGCGCAATCATATGTACCCCCGCCAGCGTGGCGAGAATAGCGAACTCATTCATCCTGATTTTCCTGCTGACAAAGGCGTGGTCTCTATCTTGGACTCTTGCTGTTGTTTTGCCCGATAAGCATCAAAGCTAAATATCGCCAAGGCGGCCCAAATAAAGGCAAAGGTGGTGGCTTTATCTGGGGTAAAGGGTTCGTCATACAAGCCGACGGCGAGTAAAAACATTAAGCTAGGGCCGATATATTGGAAAAAGCCCAATACCGTTAAGGGTAAGCGGGTGGCAGCACCCGTAAAGCACAGTAAAGGCACCGTGGTGATCAAACCGGCAGCGGCCAGTAGCATATTGAGGCTAATGGGATTCTCGAGCAGGTTGGCGCTGGGTGTATCGGCAAACTGCCACAGATAAATCAGCGCAATGGGTAAGAGTGTGCAGGTTTCCACAAACAAACCCGGCACCGCAGGAAGATTGATTTTTTTGCGCAGTAAGCCGTAAATCGCAAAACTGGTGGCCAGCACCAGCGCAATCCAAGGCAGTGAACCAAAGGTGATCAGTTGCACCAACACTCCCACCAACGCCAGCGCGGCGGCAAGCCACTGCAGACGGCGGAAACGCTCACCAAGAAAGATCATCCCCAGCGCCACGTTCACCAGTGGATTAATGTAGTAGCCAAGGCTGGCATCCAGCATGCGGTTATTAACAATCGCCCAGATAAAAATCAGCCAATTACAGCCAATAAAGCAAGAGGTGAGCATTAACATCAACAGCTTTTTCGGTTCGCGGATAATCGGCTTGAGCTGATAAAAACGACGGGTGAAAAAAAGCAGCAATGCCAAAAAGACAAACGACCACAATACCCGGTGCGCTAAAATTTCCGGCGCCGGAATATGGTTGACCGTTTTAAAGTACATGGGGGCGATACCCCACATAATGTAGGCCGCCAGGGCCAATAACACGCCTTGGCGTGTACGTTTGGGATCAGGAATCACAGCGCAGTCTCGTTATAAGTGTCGGTCAGGGATGAACACCAACGTGTGCATGTTGTCTAGATGTAACAAGTTGTAAGGATGGGCGCAAGCACCTTTCTCTGTGCTCAGGGTTTCATCGCCTACAGGGTGTCGGTAGAATGAGCGCCAGTTTGAATAACGAGCTTGATTATGTCCGCCACCCCCGCCCATGCCGATGCGTCAACGTCTAGCGACGCCCCCATTGCTGATCCTGCCATGAGCCCTGCCCATCAGGTACTCAAAGCGGTGTTTGGTTATCACCAGTTCCGTGAAGGGCAACAAGCGGTGATTGATGCGGCGATTGCGGGGCGTGATGCCTTGGTCATTATGCCGACCGGGGGAGGCAAGTCTCTGTGCTATCAGATCCCCGCGTTGGTGCGCACCGGCTTGACCGTGGTGATTTCACCTTTGATTTCATTGATGAAAGATCAGGTTGACCAGCTTAATGCCAATGGGGTTGCCGCGGCGTGCTTAAACTCAGCGATGACGCCTGAGGCGCAAGCGGATACCTTGCGTGCGTTAAATCAGGGGGAGGTGAAGCTACTCTATGTGTCGCCTGAGCGCGCGTTGGGGCGCGACTTTATCCATCGCTTAACGGAGTGGCAACTGGCGTTGATTGCAGTCGACGAAGCGCACTGTATTTCCCAGTGGGGCCATGACTTTCGTCGCGAATATGCCTCTTTAGGCCAGCTCAAACAGCACTTTCCTGACGTGCCTGTGATGGCGCTGACAGCCACCGCGGATGCCACCACGCGCGAGGATATTTTATCCCGCCTTGCCCTGAACGATCCGCTGGTACACCTGGGTAGCTTTGACCGTCCTAACATTCGTTACACCTTGCTGGAAAAGCACAAACCTTTAGCCCAATTGGTGCAGTTTCTGAGTGGTCAACGCGGCCAATCCGGGATTGTCTATTGCAATAGCCGCAAGCGAGTTGAGCAGGTCACTCAAAAACTGTGTGACAACAATATGCTTGCCGCCGCTTACCATGCGGGGATGACCACAGAGGCGCGCGGATCGGTCCAAGAGGCGTTCCAACGTGATGATGTCAACATTGTGGTGGCGACCGTGGCGTTTGGGATGGGGATCAACAAGCCCAATGTCCGCTTTGTGGTGCACTATGATGTGCCGCGCAATATTGAATCTTACTACCAAGAAACCGGCCGTGCCGGGCGAGATGGACTGCCGGCTGAAGCGGTGTTGTTATATGACCCCTCCGACATGGGATGGCTCCATCGCTGCTTGGAAGAAAAGCCGGATGGGCCACAAAAGCAGGTCGAAAGCCATAAACTGACCGCGATGGGGGCGTTTGCCGAAGCGCAAACCTGTCGCCGTTTAGTGCTTCTAAACTACTTTGGTGAGAACCGCCAAACCCCTTGTGGCAACTGTGATATTTGTCTCGACCCGCCCACCCATTTTGATGGCACCGAACAAGCACAAAAAGCGCTGTCGTGCGTGTACCGTGTTAACCAAAGCTTCTGGGTCGGGTATGTGGTGGAAGTATTGCGCGGGATGCAAAATCAGCGCATTAAAGATCATGGTCACGACAAGCTCTCTACCTATGGTATCGGGCGAGAGTGGAGCCATGAATACTGGGTGAGTATTATTCGCCAATTGATCCACCGCGGTTACTTGGTACAAAACATTGCCCGCAGCTCAGTGCTGCAGTTGACCGAACAAGCGCGGCCATTACTGCGCAGCGAGATTGCCCTTGAGCTGGCGGTGCCGCGTATTGGCCTAAGCCCGCGCACCAAAGCCAACAAACTGAGCCAGCGCCATTACGATAAAAAATTGTTTGCCAAGTTGCGTAAGTTGCGCAAGGCCATTGCTGACGAAGAAGATATTCCGCCTTACGTGGTATTTAACGATGCCAGTTTGATGGAAATGGCTGAGATGCTGCCGTCATCGCAAGCGGAACTCTTAGCGGTCAGTGGCGTCGGGCAGCGCAAACTGGAAAAATTCGGCGATGCGTTTTTGGACTTAATTGATGATCATCTTAGTGTAAGTGAATTTGGTTATGGCACCGAGTAACTGGCAACTGATGGCGTCCGACGGCGCCTTGGCGTTTTATCAGCCTCAGCTTGATGCGGATAATGCTAAAGAAGTCTGTCAGCCGTTGTTAGACACCCTCGCGGCCTCTGTGCTTGAGTGCCAACAGGACGCTGACATGATGACTTGGCTGATTGATTTTGAAGGCACGCGCTTGATGCTCAAAGCGGCACATTATACCCAGAGCGTGTGGGTAGAAGCGCTGGATAATGAGGGCGACGAGGTAATTGCCTTTTTGCGCCATTGGTGGACGCGTCATCCGCCTCTTTAAATTGCACTGGCACCGGCGCTTGATTGCTGTATAATTCGCCACCTCGCGCTGCCTGTAGACGGGTAGCTAAGTCTTTTGGGTTCCCTCGCCCCCAATAACAAAAAGGTGCACGATGAGCCACTTTTCTCTTGCTCAGCAGCGTAAAGCGCTGGGTTACCTCGTTCTATTCCATCTAATCATTATTGCCTCCAGTAATTACTTGGTGCAGATCCCCTTTACGGTTTGGGGTTTCCATACCACCTGGGGAGCCTTTACCTTTCCGTTTATTTTTTTGGCCACTGATTTAACCGTCAGGATCTATGGTCCGACTCTGGCGCGCCGCATTATCTTGCTGGTGATGGTGCCCTCGCTGCTGATTTCCTACGTGTTATCCGTCTTGTTTTACCAAGGCAGTTATCAAGGCATGGAGCAGCTGGGTAGCTTTAATCTCACCGTCGCGCGGATTGCGATTGCCAGCTTCATGGCTTACTTGCTGGGTCAGATCTTAGATATTCATGTGTTCAACCGGTTACGTCAGCAGCGCCAATGGTGGGTTGCGCCCAGTTGTTCGACCTTGTTTGGCAATGCGTCAGACACGCTCGCCTTTTTCGCGATTGCGTTTTACCAAAGCCAAGATGCTTTTATGGCGGCGCACTGGGTTGAAATTGCTTTGGTAGACTATGCCTTTAAGCTGATTATCAGCTTGGGGCTGTTTATTCCTTTGTATGGGGTGTTGCTCAACCTGATTATTCGACGAATTACACAGGTGACCCCGTCGGCGACGGTGCAGCAAACGTCCTAATCAGTCGTAGAATAAAGAGTCGCATCGCGGCTCTTTTTTTACGTCAATACGAGGAGGTGAGATGGAAATTCGTGCTGGGCACTTAGAGGAGGCGGTAACGGTACTTAACAGCGTGCCCGAGTTGGATGCAGGAGTATCCTTGGAGCAATGCCACGCGCGATTAGCCGGACGCACGGCATTGGTATTGGTCGCGTATCAAAACGGTGAGCCTGTGGGGGCGAAAATAGGCTATGCCACCAGTCAGACGCAGTTTTATAGCTGGCTGGGCGGGGTGAGCAAAGCGGCGCGAGGTCAAGGGGTAGCGAAAGCGCTACTCAAGGCTCAAGAAGCGTGGGTTGATGAGTTTGGTTATCAAACGCTTGCGGTCAAATCACGCAACCGCTTTACCGCGATGGTGTGCATGCTGGTGCGTCATGGCTATCAGGTGGTGGCATTGGAGCAAAAAGGTCAGCCTGCCGATTATCGACTTTATTTTGAGAAGCAGATCAATAAATGAACAGTGAGTGGAAAATAAGCATATTTTTTTCTTGATAAACGATAATGAGAATGGTTATTATTAACTCGAAATCAGGGTCAAGCCCACATGCTTAACCCTGAAGGCACGACATTGCTCACATTGCTTCCAGTGTATTAGCGGGGCGCTTATCAGACAGTGACTAAGTTAGCCCATTTTTGCTAGGCGACACCTTTCGGGGTGTCGCTTTTTTCTTTTCTGGGTACTGGCTTTTCGAACGATGGATGTTGGCATTATGGCGGTGGATGCAATGACAGTTTGATGACAGCGAGAGAGTCTGAGCACAAGATCAACAAATCAAAAAGCATCGAAATTATTTGTTGAAAATGCTAATGAGAATGGTTATTGTTAACTTGTCTTCAGGGCCAAGCCCACATGCTCAGCGCTGAAGGCACGACATTGCTCACATTGCTTCCAGTGTATTGGGGCCAGCAAACTGTTACTAAAACAGCTTTGTTTTTGCGCTCACCTGTTACAGCGACGCCGCTCTCGGCGTCGCTTTTTTCTTTGTGTCTTCCTATTATGTGCTTAGGCCAGCTCAACCAGTTTTTTCACCATCCGATTGATGCCACTCGCGGCGTCCGACACAGATGTTGCCAGCATATAGGCCGGTGTGGATAGCAGATGGTGGCGTTGGTCTAACACATAATCCGATACTGGACATTCGATATGCTCACCGCCCATACGGTTAAAGGCGGCGGCGATGTCTGGCTCATTACCAATGGTGCCTTTGACGCCTTTTGGGTAGATCTGCGGGATCATGATCGGGGCGATACACATATAGCCAGCAGGCTTCTCGGAACGGGCAAAGGCCTGACACACTGCAAACATATCTTGGTGTACCTGAACCGGATCGCCATTGTAAGCAAAGTCCGATAAGTTTTTCGCGGCACCAAAACCGCCAGGAACCAGTAGGGCGTCGAAGTCATCGGCGTTCAAATCCGTTAGCGGAAGTATTTCCCCACGCACAATGCGGCTGGCTTCAGTGAGCACATTACGCGTTTCGCTCATCGCTTCGCCAGTACGATGGTTAATAACATGGTGCTGATCGATATCTGGGGCAAAGCACTGCCATTGAGCATCGTTTTGCTCGAGGGCCAGTAGGGATAACACAGTTTCTTGGATCTCGGCACCATCAAACACGCCGCAGCCAGATAAGATCACAGCCACCTTTTTCATCACGCTCTCCTTGTATCGGCATTTAAAATATTGCAATCCGAGTGGGCAATGCTTAAAGCGTCGTCTACGCTTAATTGCGTCTAACAGTGTCGCATTGGCCAAGGGCTTATGCGAAATAGTAGCCAAGATCGCAAGAGAAATTGGTGATTATCTCCGCAGTTTGTGATGACTTTCTCTGCAACCTTTGACGCCAGTAGCGATTTCTTTTTCCACACCACAGGATCCTTTTTCGATCAAGATCTAGATCCTGTGATTTTTCCTAAGTTAATGTTTTTATTTAATAAAAAATCCATTTCTTATGTTTGTTTAGACAAAATCAAAACCCTATAAAATAATTACCAACAAAGTTATCCACAGATTGGCGACCTTGTGGGAAAAACCATGGTTAACAGGGGTCGAGACTCGTGGCATGCTTAACGGCTAACGTGTTTAACTGGCGATCAAGATTCTGATATGGCAACTCTTCCCGACAATCCGTTAATCCTTGTGGATGGCTCCTCGTATCTTTACCGGGCATACCATGCGTCCCCTAATCTCACTAATAGCCAAGGCGAGCCCACGGGCGCGGTATTTGGGGTGGTCAATATGCTGCGCAGCTTGTTGCGACAGTATCCACATTCACACGTGGCGGTGATTTTTGATGCCAAAGGGAAGACGTTCCGCGATGACATGTATGAACAATACAAAGCCAATCGTCCACCGATGCCAGATGATCTACGCGGGCAAATTGAACCTTTGCACAAGATTATCAAAGCCATGGGTTTGCCTTTACTCGCGGTAGAAGGGGTGGAAGCCGATGATGTGATTGGCACGCTCGCCACGCAAGCCTCACAAGCGGGGATGCCGGTGCTTATCAGTACGGGTGATAAAGATATGGCGCAGCTGGTGGATGAGCATGTCACCTTAATCAACACCATGACCAATGTGGTGATGGATCCTGAGGCGGTGCGTGAGAAGTATGGCTTTGGTCCTGAGCATATGATTGATTATCTTGCCTTGATGGGCGACAAAGTCGATAACATTCCCGGTGTACCTGGGGTCGGTGATAAAACCGCGACCGCGTTGATTGCCAATCTGGGCGGCTTGGATGATATTTACGCCAACCTTGAGCGTATCGCCGACCTTGGTTTCCGTGGTGCGAAGAGCATGGCGAAGAAACTGACAGAGCATAAAGAGTCGGCTTATTTGTCACACCAGTTAGCAACGATAAAATTGGACGTTGAACTGGACTTCACCCCTGAACAGCTGGTCAAGCAAGAGCCTGATAATGACACCTTGGTGGCCATGTATCGTGACTTGCAATTCCGCCGCTGGCTCAAAGAGCTGGATGAAGGTGATGCGCCAGAAGAGGCGGTGTCTGATGAACCTATCTCGCAAGCGGCCACGATTGACCGCAGTGGTTATCAGACCGTTCTGACACGCGACGCGCTGGATAGTTGGCTTGAAAAAATCCGTGATGCTGAGGTGGTCGCGGTGGATACGGAAACCGATAGCCTCAACTATATGGAAGCCAATCTGGTTGGGATTTCATTTGCCGTCGCGCCGGGTGAAGCGGCGTATGTGCCGGTAGCTCATGATTACCTGGAAGCGCCTGCGCAGTTATCGCTGGATCAGGTGCTGGACGTATTACGCCCTTGGTTGGAAGATCCTTCAGCGGCGAAAGTCGGTCAAAATCTGAAATATGATGCCAGTGTGTTTGCGCGTCACGGGATCACCTTAAAAGGGATCGCCTATGACACCATGCTGGAGTCGTACGTCTATAACAGTGTGGCGGGACGTCATGACATGGATAGCCTCGCTGAGCGCTACTTGCAGCATACCTGCATCAGCTTTGAAGAGATTGCCGGGAAAGGCAAGAAACAACTGACTTTTAACCAAATCCCGCTTGAGCAAGCGGCACCTTATGCGGCGGAAGATGCGGACATTACGTTGCGTTTGCACCAATACCTGATTGGGAAAGTCACCAGTGACGAGAAACTAAAAACCATTTTTGAGTGCTACGAGATGCCGCTGGTCAGCGTGCTGTCGCGCATGGAACGTCATGGGGTGCTAATCGACAAAGACAAGCTGGCGACCCAATCAGAGGCGCTACATACTCGTTTGATTGAGCTTGAGCGTGAAGCCTTTGAGATTGCCGGCGAAGAGTTCAACTTAAGCTCGCCCAAGCAACTACAAGCGATTTTGTTTGAGAAAATGGGCCTGCCGGTGGTGAAGAAAACCCCATCAGGGAGCCCTTCAACCAATGAGGAAGTGCTGCAAGAGCTCTCACTCGATTACCCGCTACCTGCGCGGATTTTGGAATACCGTGGACTGGCAAAACTCAAATCGACGTACACGGACAAATTGCCGCGCATGATTAATGCGCAAACGGGCCGCGTGCATACCTCGTATCATCAAGCCGTCACTGCGACGGGGCGCTTATCGTCCACCGATCCGAACTTACAAAATATCCCCATTCGTAACGAGCAGGGGCGTCGTATTCGCGAGGCCTTTACGGCAGACGCGGATAACACCATTTTGGCGGTGGATTACTCGCAAATCGAATTGCGGATTATGGCGCATTTATCTGGTGATAAAGCCTTGCTAGAAGCGTTCCGAGAGGGCAAAGATATTCACGCCGCCACCGCAGCCGAAGTGATGGGTATCCGCCTCGATGAAGTCACCAGTGAACAGCGTCGCCGCGCCAAAGCGATCAACTTTGGCCTGATTTATGGCATGAGTGCCTTCGGCTTATCTCGTCAATTAGGGATTGGTCGCCATGAAGCACAAAGTTACATGGATACTTATTTTGAGCGTTATCCAGGCGTGAAGGCCTACATGGACCGCACCCGTGAGCAAGCGGCGGAAAAAGGCTACGTGGAAACCATTTTTGGTCGTCGCCTTTATCTGCCTGAAATAAAATCACGAAACGGCATGCGTCGTAAAGGGGCCGAGCGCGCGGCAATCAATGCGCCGATGCAAGGGACGGCAGCCGATATTATCAAGCGTGCGATGATACTGGTTGATCAATGGATCCAAGCCAACGCCGCGGATGAGGCTCGCCTGGTGATGCAGGTGCACGATGAACTGGTGTTGGAAGTCAAAACGTCATCAATGTCCAAAGTTGAAAGCAAAGTACGGAAATTGATGGCGTCAGCGGCTGACTTGGATGTGCCTTTGATCGCCGAAGCAGGGTTCGGCGATAACTGGGGAGAAGCCCACTAAGTTCAGGGTTTTTATTGACCTTTCTGTCTTTTTACACTGAAAGCCGATATTTTTATCGGCTTTTTTTTATTCATTATCCACCTGATCTGTGGCGTTTTTACGCTAAATAGGTTTATTTTTATGAAAAAAAATTACGTAAGATACTTTTCAACACTGAGTGATTGATATACAGTTAACAGCGTAGGGTACAGAGGTAAGATGTTCTATCTTTCAGACCTTTTGTTTCACGTTATTGGATTTGGCTGATTCAGCAGCCCCAGTCAGGATACTGACTGGGGCTTTTTTTATTGGCTAATCGTCATCGCGAGGCGTCACCCTGCCACTGCCTTTTTATCGTTTGCTGACTCGCATTATTCCATTCTTTTCAAAAAAATTAGAGCAATTACTTTAATTTTGGCTAAGGGCTTGGTTATAATGCGCACAGCTTCTTGTTCTTTATGTGTCTATAGGGTCTGATTGAGATCGCTTAAGCACAAAGATTCGCCGGCCCTCATATTGAGGGTCGGCTTTTTTTTATCTACGTCAGTGACAGGCAGGCTTTCCCCGTTAAAGCGGGTTAATCGGTTGGTTGTGCGTCGTCGGCGAGGGGAGAGGGATCTTGTTGATACCAGCCGTCTAGCTTGCGGCGTAATTTATCGACGCCCATGCCTTTGAGCGATGAGTACAACTCGACCTCAACATCGCCGCAAAAGGCCAGTGACGCTTCACGGATTTTCATCAGTTGCTGCTTACGTGCCCCTGATTTCAACTTATCGGCTTTGGTCAGTAGTACCAACACTGGCAAGTGAGACTCTACCGCCCAGTAAATCAGTTGCTGATCCAAGTCTTTCATCGGATGACGAATATCCATCAACACCACTAATCCGCCAAGTTGATCACGTTTTTGTAAATATTCTCCCAGTGAACGCTGCCACTTCTCTTTCATTTCCAAAGGGACTTGGGCATAACCATAACCGGGTAGGTCGACAATATGACAACCTTCGTCCACCTTAAAGAGGTTAATTAATTGTGTGCGCCCGGGTGTCTTACTGGTCTTTGCTAGGCTCTTTTGGTCACAAAGACGGTTAAGGGAGCTAGACTTACCGGCGTTGGAACGGCCAGCAAACGCAATCTCTATCCCCGTATTATCAGGAAGATGGCGAATGTCGGGTGCGCTGGTAACAAACTGGGTGTTACGGTAATTAAGTGATTGCTCCACTGTTAACTCCGTCTCGTCTTGGTGTAGTAGACTGATTACTTTTGTGTGAATTTGTGTAAAATAACCGTGCTCGGTTTTTGATCGGTAATTGTACCATGACGGTAACTAAGTAGTGGTACTGGAAGCTTGATAATTATAAACGGAATGTCATGAAGAAATTAGCGCTAATATTGACTCTCCTCGCCAGCACTTCAGTCTGGGCCCAAGGAGATGCTGAAGCGGGCAAAGCAAAATCCAATACCTGTGTCGCCTGTCACGGTGCTGACGGTAACAGTGTTTTGCCTGATTACCCAAACTTGGCGGGTCAGCACGCCAACTATCTAGAGAAACAACTGAAAGAATTTAAGCTCGGCGCGCAAAGCGGCGGTGAGCAAGGACGATATAACGCTGTAATGGCTGGCATGGTCGCGCCGCTTTCTGAGCAGGACATGGCAGACTTAGCGGCGTATTATGCAACCTTAACACCCAAGCCTGGTACCACGCCTGAAGGCGCTATCGAGGTAGGCCGCCAGCTCTACATGGCCGGTGATCCTGAGCGCGGTATTGCAGCCTGTACAGCCTGTCACGGTCCTCGCGGGAACGGCACCCCTTCTTCTGGTTTCCCGAAAATTTCTGGCCAGCCTGCGAAGTACCTAGCCAGTCAGTTGAAAATGTTCCGCGCCGCAGAGCGTCATAATGATATGAACAAAATGATGCGGTCGGTCGCGGCGAAGCTGACGGACAAGGAAATTGACGCGCTGTCTAACTACTTAGGCGGGCTACACTAATAACCGAGCCGCTCTGCGAAAACGGTGGTGTGATAAACGCCGCCGTTTTATCCCTCCCGTTTATTCGCCCGGCCATCTCACTAGGCCCGCGCTTTGACATCACACCACGCCGATAGCGATAACGGAGACCTCGTGTGTGAGAGATTGGCTATTTGCTAGCAAGAAAAACACGTCACTTTTTGAAAGATATATTTTTTATCCTTTTAAAATCATTGCTTTACCTCCAATTTCCATTTTCGCTTCTTATTTTTATTTGGCGGTCATTCTAGGCAAGCGCGGTCACTGCGATATGCTATCACTATCAACAGGACGTTGGTCTTAAGGACAAGAGACTGAGCTAAGCAAGGCAGATGAGCACCAGGACGGTCTAACCACAGGATGTGGATGTTGCCAAGGTTGGCGCACAAGGATGACGTGACACAGGATGTGTAGTGGGTGTCGAGCGACAAGGACGCAGGAAGCGACGGATAGGCAGGCATGCTACCCACAATGACAGGGTGTTGATACTAAGGCGCTAAGCGCCATTTATCAGGGATGAACCCAGTACCAGGACGGACACGATCCGCTTATTATCGCAAGCGCGATACGCGACAGGCTTTATGCCTGTCGCTTTTTTATTGACCCACTTTCTGCTACATTCGCGCCAGCCTTTGGCATAGATGAATGATATGCAGCACTGCCCTTTATGTGAGCACACAACAACCCATCTTTATCATACCGACAAACGCCGTGCGTACTTTCAATGCACGGATTGCGCGTTGGTATTTGTTGATCGCCAAACGCTGCTTGCGCCCGAGGACGAAAAGGCCATTTATGATTTGCACCAAAATCACCCGGAGGACCAAGGCTACCAGCGCTTTTTATCGCGTTTAGCCACACCCTTGCTGGCGCGATTGGCGGTGCCTGCGAGCGGGCTAGACTTTGGCTGTGGCCCAGGGCCCGTGTTGGCGGGTATGTTGCGAGACGCAGGGCATGATGTGGCCTGCTATGATCCCTTCTATGCGCCACAAACCGACGTACTGGATGAATGCTATGACTTTATTACCTGTACGGAGGCAATCGAGCATTTTTATTGGCCGAAGGCGCAGTGGCATCAATGGCTCTCAATGCTTAAACCGGGCGGCTATTTGGGGATTATGACCAAACTGGTTAAGGATCCAGATGCTTTTTCACGCTGGCACTATAAGAACGATCTGACTCACGTTAGCTTTTTTAGTCGCCATACGTTCCAGTTTTTAGCTCACCAAGCTGGCTTGGCGCTCACGTTTATTGGCAACGACGTAATTTTAATGAGGAAACCACAGACATGACGCGTAAAAAGAAAACGCGCCGCGTAGGATCGGAAGGCCCGGCGCAATACGTAGATAAAAACCAGAACGAGCAAGACCGCATTGCGCGAATGCTGAAAAAGCAGAAAAAGCGTAAGGGCAAGAAAGCCGGCTCGCGTCATTCAGAAGAAGACAACAAGCAAGTGCGTCGCAGCGGTGGTAAAAAAGACCCGCGCATTGGCAGTAAAAAGCCGATCCCATTGGGTACGGATGCAGAAAAACCGAAGCAACCCAAACTCACGCCAGAGCAAGAGCTTGCAAAGCTTGAGCAAGACCCACAACTGAACGTGTTGCTGGATCGCATCGAAAATGGTGAGAAGTTGGGCGCGGGCTTGCAAGCTTACGTGGATGAAAAGCTGGATCGGATTGAAGTGCTGATGGATAAACTGGGCCTGCTGACCGACGACAATGAGTTGAATGATGACGATGACCTGCTGGCTAAATTTGAGCAACAGGATGATTAACAAGGAGTAACCGGTGCAGGAGTGGATCTGGATATTGGCAGGACTTGGGGCGCTGATTATTTTGGCGTTGTCGGTGTACGCAGGCGTATTGCTGGCGAAGCTAAAGCGACAAACCAAATGGCAAGCCGAGATGAAAGAGGCAGCGATCAACCAACGCAATGATAAAATCATTGAGAGCGTTGATGTGATTGCGTTTGCCGCACTGCAGGATCAATGCGATTTGTCGGAGGCCGCGATCCGTCTTTACATGATCATGGATCACCTACAAGGCGATAAGCGGGTTGAGTTTGATAGCCGCTATCCGGCCTTGTTTGAATTGTATGAGGCGGTAAAAGATACCCCTCGTGGTGAGGAAAGAAAGGGGCTGAAAAAGAATGAGCGCATGCGACTTGACTTAGACCGAGCCAAACATGAAGCGCGTCTAGAAGAGGCAATAAAAGTGGAGCTCTCAGACATTCTTGCCTTTACTGGGGGTCGCCACATCCCTGATCATATCCTGACACACTGAGTGTGACTGCCTGGAAAGCAGCCGATAACAGCTGCTTTCCACTGTCATTTTGTCCCAATACCCTTATAATTATTAGGCGAAAATCGATCTCGCCGACACTTTCGCAACATCAGTGCGGGTAGTGCTAAACACCTGACTTAAGGCTGTGGCACACTAGACGCTGTTACTCCTTTCCTAAGCGCTTTTGCGGAATGTAAGCCATGTCATCACCACAAATCATTTGGGATCAAGCCCTTATCAATAAGTACAACTATTCAGGGCCCCGTTATACGTCGTACCCGACGGCACTCGAATTTCATGAGGCGTTTGCGCCCGCGGAATTTGATATGGCGTGTAGCCAGTATCCTGAGCGCCCGTTGTCGTTGTATGTGCATATCCCGTTTTGCCACAAACTTTGCTATTACTGTGGCTGCAATAAAGTGGTGACACGGCACCAGCATAAGGCAGATGAGTATCTGGATGCGCTTGAGCACGAGATCCGTCAGCGTGCATTTTTACTTGGCTCACGTCGTGTGACGCAACTGCATTGGGGCGGAGGCACCCCGACGTTTCTCACTAAAGCGCAAATTTCTCGCTTAATGCACTTGCTACGCCAAGAGTTCGACTTTGAAGACGAGGCTGAAATCAGCATCGAGGTCGATCCGCGCGAAATTCCACTCGATATGCTCGATCATCTCCGCGATGAAGGCTTCAATCGTATCAGTATTGGGGTGCAGGACTTTGATAAAAAAGTGCAACAGCTGGTGAACCGAGAGCAAGATGAAGACTTTATTCACGCCTTGGTTGAACGTGCCCGCGAACTGGGCTTCCGCTCCACCAATCTCGATTTGATTTATGGCTTGCCCAGCCAATCGCCAGAGGGGTTTGCCAATACGCTTGAGCAAGTCCTTACCATGCGTCCGGGTCGACTCTCAGTGTTTAATTACGCGCATTTGCCCAACTTGTTCGCGGCGCAGCGCAAAATCAAAGAAGAGGATTTACCCTCACCGGACGCCAAGCTCACCATGTTGCAAGACACCATCAATACGTTGACGGGGGCTGGCTATCAGTTTATCGGCATGGATCATTTTGCTCTGCCTGATGATGAGCTGGCGGTGGCGCAGCGTGAAGGGCGTTTACATCGCAACTTCCAAGGCTATACCACCCAAGGTGACTGTGATCTGCTCGGGCTCGGGGTGTCGGCGATTTCGATGATTGGTGATTGTTACGCGCAGAATCAAAAAGAGATGAAAGCGTATTATCAGCAAGTGGATGCCGAGCGCCATGCCCTATTCAAAGGCGTGATGCTTGAGCCGGATGACCGCATTCGTCGTGATGTGATTAAAGCGCTGATGTGTAATTTCACCCTAGAGAAAGCGGACATTGCGACACGTTACCAGATAGATTTTGATCAGTATTTTGCTGAGGATCTGGCGTTACTGCAGTGCTTTATCGATGATGACTTGGTCCGGGTGACTGATAAAACGATTTCAGTGACCAAAACGGGCCGTATGCTGATCCGCAATATCTGTATGAGCTTTGATGTTTATTTGCGAGATAGAGCGCGTCAGCAACAGTTTTCGCGAGTGATTTAACCTTAAAAAAACCGCCAAATGGCGGTTTTTTACGGCGTGAGGCTCGCGTGGAGTGGCTCGACGACGACCTAGCGTGTTGCCGCGTGGGCTTTCAGTGCGGCTTTCTCACTATCAGACAAGAAAGCAATCGAAAGGCCATTTTCTTGCAATGTGGTGATTTGCGCCGGCGTTAAGCCCGCGGCAGGGGCAGCGACTTCATATTCATAGGGTAATTCAATCCCTTCCACGGCTGGATCGTCAGTATTTAACGAGGCCAGAATGTCATGGTCGAGGAATTGACGCACCGGGTGCTGCGCGAGATCAGCAATGGTGCTGGTTTGGATGTTTGACGTCAGGCAAGTTTCGATACCTATCTGGTGTTTCGCCAAGTAATCCATCAGCGCTGGATCCTCAATTGCTTTCACCCCGTGTCCGATTCGGGTGGCGCCGAGTTCGTTGATTGCTTGCCACATACTGGCGGCGCCAGCGGCTTCGCCAGCGTGCACGGTCACTTGCAGGTCGCTAGCCCGCACTTTGGCAAAGTGCTCGGTGAATTGGTCGCCCGGTTGGCCCAGTTCATCACCGGCCAGATCGATGGCCACTAAGTGTGATTTCTGTGTCAGTAGTGCATCCAGCTCGGCCATACAGGCTTTTGTGCCGAAGGTACGGCTCATGATGCCAATCAAGTTGGTTTTCACGCCAAAGTCGCGGCTACCCGCCTGTACACCATCGACCACGGCTTCGACCACGCCTTCTAGTGGTAATTGGTGCTTCAGCGCCATGTAGTAGGGCGAAAAGCGCAGCTCGGCATAATCAATTTGCGCGTTTAAGGCATCTTCTACGTTTTCGTAGGCGACGCGGCGAACGGCATCTAAATCCCCTAATACGGCTACGCCCCAATCGAGCTTAGACAGGAACGCCACTAAATCGGGTTCGTTCTTGACCACCTGCACATGTGGGCGCAGTGACTCGATATCGGTAGCGGGTAGTGGCATCGCAAATTTTTGCCCTAGCGCCAAAATAGTGTCGATACGAATATTGCCGTCCAAGTGACGGTGCAAATCTGTCACGGGTAAGTCTTTTGTTATCATCATCGGTTCCCAGCAGGTGAGTTGGGGCTCAGTATAGCGAGTGACTCTCTTATCGTCAGTAGTCAGTGTGTCGATGGCGTGACAGCTATCGCGTGGGGAGCTTATCCGTTACCCGTTCTGTTGGTTGTTCCGCCAAGGGGAGGGGTTTAGCAAACAAGAAGCCTTGTGCAAAGTGGCAACCAATGTCACGCAGCCGTTCGGCTTCTTCCTGGGTTTCTATGCCCTCGGCCACCAGGTGCACATCCATACCGCGTGTCATGGCAACCACGGCTTCAATGATGCGCTGGTTAGTGCTGTTTTCGGTCATCGAGTGAACGAAGCTGCGATCAATCTTAAGGCTGTCAAACGCCATTTGGTGAAGGTATGCCAGCGATGAATAGCCGGTGCCAAAGTCATCGATAGCAATTTTAATTCCCAGCGCGCGGATTTTGGTTAACCCTGAGGTCGCTAAGTGCTCATGACTCATCAGCTGTGACTCAGTGATCTCCAAGGTTAAATTCTCCGCTGGCAGTTGGGTACGATCCAGCACGCTTTGCAGTTTGTCGATAAAGTCGGCCGACAGTAGCTGACGTGCGGATAAATTCACGTGCAGCTGATAATTGGCTGGCCACAAGCCTTTTTGAATCTGCGCCACGGTGTCATAAGCGGCTTGCTCGAGTACCTGCATGCCGATTTGATTGATCAAGCCACTTTGCTCGGCGACGGGAATAAAATCAGCCGGGGAGACCATGCCACGCGTAGGGTGGCGCCAGCGCACCAAGGCTTCCGCGCCGCAGAAGCGGCCATCAAGCAAGCGGACAAAGGGTTGGTAATACACCTCAAATTGATGATGCTGTACGGCGTGATGAAGCTCGAGGAGGAGCCTTGATTGCTCTTGAATCCGTGCCTGCATATTGGCTTCAAAGTACACATACATCGCTGTTTCACTGCGTTTGGCTTCGCTCAATGCGAGACCGGCGTGATCAAGGCCTTCATAAATGGCATCGCCAAAGGTGTAGCCAAAGACTACCCCCGCACACGCGTCGACCAAAACATCATCGTTGCCAATGGTGACAGGGCGCTTAAACAAACTCAGTAACTGATCGACCAATGCCTCTGATTGCGTGCGGTTAGTGGTATTGGGCGCGAGAACGGCGAACTCATCGCCACGCACGCGTGCCAGTAGCATCCCAGAGCCATCGGAGAGGGCGCTGAGTCGATCGGCGATCGCGCATAAAAGCGTGTCCCCGCCTTCTTGTCCAAGGCTATCATTAATGTTGCGAAAGCCGTTGATCCCCAAAATTACTAAAGTATTGGGAGCGTGATAGCGCAAGCCAGCAGCCTGTTCAATCAAGCCTTCACGCGTATAGAGTTGCGTGAGGTTATCTTGGCGGACTTGTTGGCGCAGTGCATTGAACGACTGCTGCAACTTGACCGACATGTTGTTAAATGCTTCTTTGAGTATCGAGATTTCCCGTAGGCTTGCGGGCGTATTGATGCGGTAAGTCAAGTTGCCCGATGCCAGTTTGGCTGCCGCTTCAGCGGTGTCTCTCAATGGGCGAGTCAGTTGGCGTATAATGAAATACACCACCGCAAGCCCGATCAGTGCCATGGTCACCACCAGATAAATGCTGATCTCTTGCTGGCTTAGCAGGTTTTTTAATAGTAGCTGGTCGGGCAGTGCGACCACTACATACCATTGATGCTGAAAGGGAGCGGGCATCGCCACTTGTTTAATGGTGCCATAAAAATGGCCCTTGTCGGCAATATTGAAACTAAAGGGCTTGCCTAAACGGCCGGGTTCGGGCGGCCACGCGTTTGCGACCTGACTAATGGTATTATCGAGGACTGGGTTATGGCTAATATCGGGAAAATGCAAGATATTGCTGGGGCTCTCTTGGCCACTGTGGGCGATCATCCGACCCTCATCGTCGACAATAAACAGTGCCCCCCCAAGTTTTTGTTGACGCTCACTTAAGAAGCGATTAAACGCATTGAGCTTGATGTCGCTGGCGACCACGCCCCACACATTATCGTCGACCATCACCGGGGCAATCGCCGATAAGGAGACTTCGCCGACCTCATCGGCATCACGGTAAATGTCGGTCCAGCGCGGCTGCTCGCGATTGAAAGCAGGAATGTACCATGGTCGGATGCGTGGATCGTAGTGGTTGTCTTGATAAATGACGTTGGCGTGTGGGGTGCGGCCATCAAAAATCCGCAGCGCACCCTGGGTCGCGTCACTTTGTTCCATCAAAATATACTGACCGGCTTGGCTTTTACGATAGCCAAAATACTCGCCCTCAGCATCGACCCCGATACCGAGTGCCTGCATGTGAGGCATGGCTTGATAGAGAGAGGTGTAGCTATTGAGAAGGTAATCACGCAGCCCTGCGTCAGTCGTTGGCGTGTCGGCCAGCCGAGCGGCAAGGCTGTCGGCAACGAATATATTGGCATTAAATGGATGAATAAGATACTGGCGCAAGTCTCGCTCGATACCGACGGAGTAATCCTCGAGTAATAACTTGCCGACAAATTGCGAGCTGGCGCGATAGTGGTTGTTGATGGTAATAATGATCACGACCAGCGTGAGTGTTAGGACGAGAAACACGGGGAGCATCACGGCAGCGCGTATCGACAATGGGCGTAAGTTTCTCATCAGGACAGCAACTTTACTCTTATAAAAAAAACAACATGATTGTTAGATTTTACCTCAATCTCTTTACTTAAATTTAGCAGAGGTTCAAAGAGTGTCAGTTTCAATAATGAGTTAAGACTCAATATTTAGCTCTTTGAGTTTACGTGTCAGGGTATTACGCCCCCATCCTAAAATTTTAGCTGCCTCTTGTTTGTGACCATGCGTGTGCTTGAGCGCCGATTGCAACAAGATGCGTTCAACACTGGGGAGCGCTTGTTGCAAAATACCATGTTGTCCTTGTGTTATCGCATCTTGCGCCCAATACGTGAGAGCCTGCTGCCAATCATGGGCTTCATTGTCGGTCATAGCACTTGGCTGGTTGAGCAGCTCCCTTGGGAGATCGGAGGGCAGCACCTCCTTACTGCTGGCCATCACGGTCAGCCAGCGGCAGGTGTTTTCTAGCTGGCGGACGTTACCCGGCCAAGGTAACTGGCTCATCATGGTTTCTGTGTCTGGGTGGAGTTGCTTGGCTTCGACATCCAGCTCTTTGGCCGCGCGGGCAAGAAAATGCTGACACAGCTGGGGAATATCTTGGCGCCTGTCTTTGAGTGAGGGGAGATGAACGCGGATCACGTTCAAGCGGTGAAACAAGTCGTCTCGGAAACTGCCTTCTGTCACCAAGCGTTCAAGATCTTGGTGGGTCGCAGCGATAATGCGCACATCCACATCGACCGCCGCGTGACCGCCGACCCGATAGAATTGACCATCCGCCAGCACACGCAGTAAACGCGTTTGCACATCCAATGGCATATCGCCAATTTCATCCAAAAAGAGGGTGCCGCCATTGGCTTGCTCAAAGCGTCCTTGCCTGACCGCATTGGCTCCCGTAAACGCCCCTTTTTCGTGACCAAACAGCTCAGATTCAATCAAGTCTTTGGGAATGGCGGCCATATTCAGAGCGATAAAGGCTTGATTGGTCCGCGGACTATGACGATGTAGCGCTTGGGCGACCAGCTCCTTACCCGTGCCCGACTCACCATTGATTAATACCGAAATCGAGGAGCGTGACAGCCGGCCAATGGCGCGAAACACTTCTTGCATCGCGGGAGCCTCGCCGATGATCTCGGGTGTCTGTGTTTGCGGCTGTCGTGACGTTTGTTGCTTTTGCTGCTCTTTATAGTGGGCCAGCGCGCGCTCAACCAGGGCCAGCGCTTCATCAATATCGAACGGCTTGGGCAGGTATTCAAACGCGCCTTTTTGATAGGCGTTGACCGCGGCATCTAAATCCGAGTGCGCGGTCATGATGATCACGGGTAAGTCAGGATATTGCTCATGTACCGCTTTTAGCAGCGCCAGCCCATCGCTACCTGGCATGCGAATATCGGAGACCAACACATCAGGGCGACGTTCATGCAGGGCACTGAGTACATTTTCAGCATTGCTAAACGTATCGCAGGTGAGCCCGGCAGCACTGAGGGTGCGCTCCATCACCCAACGAATGGAGCTGTCATCATCAACAATCCAAATGGTCCCTTTACTCATGTAGCGTGTCCTTTTCTATGATTGGCAATTGGATGGTGAAGCAGGTATGGCCTGGCCAGCTATTCACGTCAATTTTCCCTTGATGCTGATCGATTAAATGATGAGTGATGGCGAGTCCAAGCCCATTGCCGTCAGCCTTGCTGGTGACCATGGGGTAGAACAAGGTGTCTTGCAGATGCGGCGCGATCCCGGGCCCATTGTCGATGATTTCAATTTGCGCGACCACCCGGTGACGCTCGCCATGGATCACGGTTTGAAAGCCCGTGCGCGTGCGCAAGGTGAGCCGCGCGTTTGGCTGACCACTTATCGCATCCGCCGCATTAGTGGCGACGTTGAGAATCGCTTGCTCCAGCTGCTCAGGATCCATCTCAAAATCAGGTAAGCTGGGATCATAATCGCGAATGATCTGGATGCCTTCGTGGTTATCGAGGCTGATCAATTGGCGGACTTTTTCCAATACCACGTGAATATTTTGTCGTTGGCGCAACCCAGGACGCTGTGGCCCGAGTAAACGGTCGACCAAGTTTCGCAATCGGTCGGCTTGCTCGATAATAATCTGGGTATATTCCGCTAAGCTCGCATCAGGCAGCATCTTTTCTAGCAGCTGTGCCGCGCCGCGTAAGCCGCCAAGAGGGTTTTTTATTTCATGCGCCAAGCCGCGTACCAACTCTTTTGCCGCTTGTTGTTGTGCTTTTTGGGTCAGCTCCTTACTGATCCTTTGCTGTTGGCTGACCACATTCACTTCCAGTAGCAGCCGCCCTTCGTCCTCTTGATCAAATAGCGGACTGGCACTGAGTTGCACCTTTTGTGGCTGACCGTCCACCACCCAGGTCACATCACTGTCCGTCAAGCTCTGCCCCGCCCGTGTAGTGTTGGCAATTTGTGCCCAGTCGACGCTGGCGTGCTGAATTTGCTCGGTGAGCGGTCGCGTCAGCAAGCGCCTGGCACTTTGATGCATCAGCTGCTCGGCGGCCGCGTTGACGTACTGAATACGCCATTGGCTATCCACCACAATAATGGCGGTGAGGAGGTGGTCGAACAGTTGAGCGGGTGCCATCCGTGTTGCGTCCTTGTTTGCACTGATTTGGTGCATTGAGTGTAATCGAGATCCTTGCTTGATGCAGCTTGCACTGCTGGGTTTGTGAATGCATCGGCGTTGTCATGGGTTAATCATGCGCGCGATGTGGCTGATTCACGTGGGCGCGATGCAAATACACCTGATGTTCAGAGGACGATGCAATTATCTTGCCGTTTTCTAAAACGCGCACTTTAAAGCGATGGGTGCCTCTGTCTACCGGGCCGAGGTGCCATTGCAGTGTGAGCTGTGAGGCGCTGCGCGTCTGCTCAGGGTGAGCCTGAACGGGTTGACCGTCCATCACCAGCTGCACGTGGTCGCTTGGGGACGCCGCCGGGGCCAGAATGGCTTTTACGGAAACCTTGCCGGGGTTGCTGCGCAACGTCGCGCCATCACTGGGGTGAACCAGTGTGATCGTCACCTTTGATTGATGTGTGGGCGTGGGGGGTGTCTGCGGCGGTTGCGTTAACGATGGCGACACCGGCGAGGGCGCGTAATGGCGCACTTGGTGGGGCGCGTTGGGAGGCTGATCACTGATATGCCATTGTCCGTTTTGATCCTGCCATTGGTAAACTGTGCCAGCCTGGCAGGTGATAGTGAGGCCGAGCACGATAATGGTTAGCCAGCGCATCGCTTCCCCTTTTTTATCTGCAGATACTGGCAATGATAAGCGAGATGGCGCGGGTAAAAAGCACAAAAAAGCCCACCTGCGAGGTGGGCTACAATTTGGGTTGTTTGCGCGCTTATACCGAGTAGTACAGCTCGAATTCCACGGGATGAGTGGTCATTTGGATACGCTCAACATCTTCGCCCTTCAGCGCGATGTAAGAGTCAATGAAGTCATCCGAGAACACACCACCAGCGGTTAGGAACTCGCGGTCATCGTCAAGGGCCTGTAGTGCCTCTTTAAGGGACTCAGCGACGGTTGGGATTTCCGCTGCTTCTTCTGCAGGCAAGTCGTACAAGTCTTTATCCATGGCATCGCCAGGGTGGATCTTGTTTTTAATCCCGTCGAGGCCAGCCATTAGCATGGCGGCGAAGCAGAGATACGGGTTGGCCGTTGGATCGGCAAAGCGCAGCTCAATACGGCGAGCTTTCGGGCTCGGCACCACTGGGATACGGATTGATGCTGAGCGGTTACGTGCCGAGTAAGCCAACATAACCGGTGCTTCAAAGCCTGGGACCAGACGCTTATACGAGTTGGTTGAGGCGTTGGCGAAGGCGTTGATCGCACGTGCGTGTTTGATGACACCGCCAATATAATACAGCGCGGTTTCAGACAAGCCGCCATATTTATCACCGGCAAACAGGTTTTGCCCATCTTTGGCAAGCGACTGGTGGACGTGCATCCCTGAGCCGTTGTCACCAACCAGTGGCTTAGGCATAAAGGTTGCCGTTTTACCAAAGGCGTGCGCAACGTTATGCACCACGTATTTGTAGATTTGGATTTCGTCGGCTTTGGTGGTCAAGGTGTTGAAACGGGTAGCAATTTCATTCTGACCTGCTGTCGCCACCTCGTGGTGGTGCGCTTCAACCACTAGGCCCATTTCTTCCATCACTAATGACATGGCAGAGCGGATGTCTTGTGATGAGTCAACGGGGGCAACCGGGAAGTAGCCGCCTTTTACGCCTGGACGGTGACCTTTGTTTCCCCCTTCGAGGGCGGTACCTGAGTTCCAGCTTGCCTCGACGTCGTCAATTTTATAGAACGAGCCGGCCATATCGGTGGCAAATTTAACGTCATCGAATAAGAAGAACTCTGGTTCAGGACCGATCAATACGGTGTCGGCGATGCCAGATGCGCGCATGTAATCTTCTGCACGTTTAGCAATCGAGCGAGGATCACGGTCGTAGCCTTGCATGGTTGAGGGCTCGAGAATGTCACAACGGATATTCAGGGTGCTTTCCTCGGTAAAGGGGTCAAGCACGGCCGAACTGGCGTCTGGCATCATCACCATGTCTGATTCATTAATGCCTTTCCAGCCCGCGACCGATGAGCCATCAAACATTTTGCCTTCTTCAAAGAAGTCATCATCAATTTGATGCGAGGGGATAGAAACATGTTGCTCTTTACCTTTGGTATCGGTAAAGCGCAGGTCGATGAATTTCACCTCGTTTTCTTGGATCAGTGCGAGCACGTTTTCTACTGACATGTGAAATAACCTCCGGTGTCAAATTGAGTAAATAGCGCGTTGGCTCCTTGCTGCATGACAAAGCGAAAACCGTGCCAACAATTTTAAGCCGCGCCAAACGGCGTTTAACGCGATAAAATCGTGTGCAGCCTTGTTCAAAAGCGTGCAATTTGCACCATCATGGTGCACCTTTGATCGCATCTGGTGCAAGGGGCAAAGACGGTGCGTCGCTTTGCACGAGATGCGTGCATGCGTCGCCCCCCTCTTTGTAGCAGACATTACATGACAAGAGTGTGGGCGGTCTTTAAAAATTCATTTTTTCCCCAATCACGATGAATCCTTGTATTTGCACAATAAATAACCAGTTGTGCCCGGGAGAAACCCGGGGGACGGTGAGCCAATTCACATAATAAGGTGGGTTTTGCGACAAAATCTGGTACATTACGGCCGTTTTTTTAATCAGGTGGCGGTGCCGTCGTGTTAGCATAGCTTGCCAACTTCGGCGCGCGCCCCGTCTATCGAGTGAAAAAGAGAGTCCATGACCAACATACAGACAGATAAATTAAGAAATATCGCCATTATTGCCCACGTTGACCACGGTAAAACCACGCTAGTGGATAAGCTGCTGCAGCAATCCGGTACGCTGGCTTCCCGCGGTGAGGTGGAAGAGCGTGTCATGGACTCAAACGACATTGAGAAAGAGCGTGGCATTACCATCTTGGCCAAGAACACGGCCATTAACTGGAATGACTACCGCATTAACATCGTTGATACGCCGGGACACGCCGACTTTGGTGGTGAAGTTGAGCGCATCATGTCGATGGTTGATTCGGTATTGCTGGTGGTGGACGCAGTAGACGGTCCAATGCCGCAAACCCGTTTTGTGACCCAAAAAGCCTTCTCTCATGGCCTAAAGCCGATTGTGGTTATCAACAAGATTGACCGCCCAGGTGCGCGCCCGGATTGGGTGATGGATCAAGTGTTTGATTTGTTTGACACATTAGGTGCATCCGATGAGCAATTGGATTTCCAAGTGGTTTATGCGTCAGCCCTTAACGGCTGGGCGAGTCTAGAAGAAACCACAGAAGGCGAGGATATGGAGCCGCTGTTCAACGCGATCGTTGATAACGTTGACGCGCCTGACGTTGATATCACCACGCCGCTACAAATGCAGGTGTCTCAGCTGGACTATAACTCCTATGTGGGGGTTATTGGCGTGGGTCGTATCACCCGAGGTTCGGTTAAGCCGAATCAGCAAGTGACGATTGTAAGCGCCGATGGCAGCAAGCGTAATGGCAAAGTGGGCAGTGTTTTAGGCTACATGGGCCTTGAGCGTCATGACGTTGATGAAGCTTCTGCCGGCGACATTATTGCGATTACTGGTTTGGGTGAGCTGAAAATCTCAGACACGATTTGCGATCCAAGCAATGTGGAAGCGCTGCCTGCACTGACTGTGGATGAGCCCACTGTGACCATGACTTTCCAGGTCAATACCTCACCGTTTGCAGGGCTGGAAGGTAAATACGTCACTTCACGTAACATTCTCGAGCGTCTGCAAAAAGAGTTGGTTCACAACGTGGCACTGCGCGTCGAAGAGACAGATAACCCGGATAAATTCCGTGTCTCTGGCCGTGGTGAATTGCACTTATCGATTTTGATCGAGAACATGCGCCGTGAAGGCTTTGAGCTGGCGGTATCGCGCCCAGAAGTGATCATCAAAGAAGAAAACGGCGAGAAGCTCGAACCGTTTGAGACGGTGACCATTGACGTACTGGAAGAGCATCAAGGTGGCGTGATGGAAAGCATCGGCCTGCGTAAAGGTGAGCTGACGAACATGCTGCCAGACGGCAAAGGCCGTGTGCGCATGGACTTTGTGATGCCATCTCGTGGCCTGATTGGTTTCCAAACAGAGTTCTTAACGCTGACCTCGGGCTCGGGCCTGATTTATCATACCTTTGACCATTACGGTAAGTACAAAGGCGGAGATATTGGCCAGCGCATTAATGGTGTGTTGATCTCAAACGCAGCGGGTAAGGCACTGACTTACGCCCTATTTAACTTGCAAGACCGCGGACGCTTGTTTGCCGAGCACGGTGACGAAGTATACGAAGGTCAGGTGATTGGTATTCATAATCGTGCCAACGATCTGACAGTTAACTGTTTGAAAGGTAAGCAGCTGACCAACGTTCGTGCCTCAGGGACCGATGACGCGCAGGTATTGAGCCCAGCGATCAAGTACACCTTGGAGCAGGCGCTTGAGTTTATCGATGATGATGAACTGGTTGAAGCGACGCCGGAGAGCATTCGTATCCGTAAGAAGCTATTGACCGAAACCGAGCGTAAGCGCGCAGGTCGTAAAGGTTAATCACGCGGGCATCACCGCGCGATATGGACAAAGGGCACCCTCGGGTGCCTTTTTTATTGGCTAGCGTTTAATTGAGGGTTTGGATAAAGCGATTTGACGCTTGGATGGCGCGTTGCATGTCAGCGACTGCGCGGTCTATCTCGCCCGAAAGGGCATCCAGCTCACCTTGTAACGCACCAATTGCGCGGGCATTGAGGTTGTGTTTGAGATAAAGCCGGTTATCTTGCAGCGTGTTCAGTACCGGTGTCATGGTTTGTTCGGCACGACGCATGGCATCACGCAGTCGCTCGTATTCCTCACGAGTCTGGCGTAAGCGCTGCTCACTATCACGCTGCAGGCGTTGATTGGTGTACAAGTCTAATTCGTCTTCCCACTCATCAAACAACGCTTCAGAGACAGACTCAAGGGCATCGATGCGTTCACGCACGCGGGTGACGGCTTCATGGCTTGTTTGATACTGGCTATCCACTGCGTCGTAGGCGGCTTGTAGCTCCCCACCGTCAAACTGGGTGAGCTGGCTCAAAGCTTGCCGTGCATTTTTAAACTGAGATTGCGCCGCTTGCTGCGCATCAGCCGCGTCTTCGACTCTGTCGACCATGATATCGCGTTTATGGATGCCCACTTGCTCCATGGCTGAGTAATAGGCAGACTGACAGCCGGTGAGTAGGGTTAAGCCGATAGCAAACAGAAAGATAACCCGCACAGGCAACTCCTTAATCATAAATCATGTACACTCATTACGCTTAAGGCTAACACAAGGTTAAGGTGGAAGGATGCGCAAAATTGGGATCCTGGATGAGAAGACGTGGTGTCATCACCGTGATTGGTTGATGGCGATGCTGGCCCATTTATGGCGGCGTATGGGCGAAGATCGGCTCACGGTGAGTGCGGGCCATATGGCGTATGTCACGCTGCTATCCCTTGTGCCGTTAGTGACGGTGGTGTTATCCGCCTTTTCGAGTTTCCCTGGCTTTTCCGAGGTGGGAGACACCTTACAGCAGTTTGTGATCAACAACTTTGTGCCGGCGGCTGGCGAGGTGGTTGCACGCTACCTTAATGAGTTTGTGGCCAATGCCGGTAAAATGACGGCAGTGGGGGTGAGCTTTTTGTTTGTGGTGGCCATTATGCTTATTTCGGCGATCGATAAGAGCTTGAACCACACCTTTAAGATTCAGACCAAGCGACCCACAATGATCGCCTTTTCCATCTATTGGATGGTGCTGACCTTAGGGCCGATTCTTATTGGCACCAGTATTGCGTTGAGCTCCTATCTCACCTCGCTGTCGTTATTACAAAGCGGGATTGCCAACGATTTATTTACCACCCTACTACGCATTTTGCCCTTTATCCTGACCACATTGACCTTCACGGGGCTTTATACCTTGGTGCCCAATACGCGCGTGCGTCTGCGTCATGCCTTTGTGGGAGCGGCGGTGGCGAGTATCCTGTTTGAGTTAAGCAAGAAAGTCTTCGCCTTGTATGTCACCCATTTTCCGTCGTATCAACTGATTTATGGCGCGTTGGCAGTGATCCCGATTCTCTTTGTCTGGGTGTATTTTAGTTGGTGTATCGTATTGTTTGGTGCCCAAGTGACGGCGACGCTGAGAGAATCTGAACGCTGGTGGTCGCGCGCTCAAGATGCGTCATCTGTTCCTTTAACCATGGAAAAAGAGGAAACCCATGATCGCCCTCATTCAACGCGTGAGTGAAGCCAGTGTGACCGTAGAAGGTACGACGCTGGGCTGTATAGGAAAAGGCTTGGTGGTGCTGCTAGGGGTCGAAAAAGGCGACACCGAGACTCAGGCAGCCAAACTGGCGCATAAAGTGCGCGGTTATCGTGTCTTTGAAGACGACGAAGGAAAAATGAACCTCAATGTGTCACAGGCGGGAGGCGAGTTACTGGTGGTCTCTCAGTTCACCCTCGCGGCTGACACGAAAAAAGGAATGCGTCCAAGTTTTTCAGGCGCATCACCCGCCGACGCTGAACGCCTTTATGAGGTGTTTTGTCACGATTGTCAGCAGGCCGGCGTGAAGACGCAAACCGGTCAGTTTGCCGCGGATATGAAAGTCAGCTTGGTCAATGATGGGCCGGTGACTTTCTGGCTGCAGGTATAATGTGCGCCTAACAGGGAGAGATAGGCATGTTTAAAATCGTCACGCCACGCACAGAGCAAGAGCTTGAGCGTTATTATGACTTTCGCTATCGCATGTTGCGAGAGCCTTGGCATGCGCCGCGCGGCTCAGAGCGCGATGCCTATGATGGCAATGCCTGTCATCGAATGATTGTCGACAGTGACGATGATCCCGTCGCCATCGGGCGTCTTTACTTAACCCCAGACAATGATGGACAGATCCGCTATATGGCGGTCTCTCCCGATTTTCGTAATCGTGGCCTCGGGGCGCTCATATTAATGGCGCTGGAGTCGTTGGCGCGGCAAGAGGGAGCCAAGCGTCTTGTGTGTAGTGCCCGAGAAGAGGCGGTGAGCTTTTATGCACAACACGACTTTATGCGTCAGGGAGATCTCAGTGATGAACGCGGGCCGATCCGTCATCAACAGATGGTGAAACCTTTAGACCCTTTGTCTGATGTAGTGCGTCATCCTGAGTGGTGTACCGAACTACAGCAGCGCTGGCAAGAGCAAATCCCCATCAGTGATAAAATGGGGGTACAGATCAGCCAATTCACCGGCTATCACTTTGAAGTGTGTGCCAATTTAAATGCCAACCTGAATCCACGTCATACCATGTTTGCGGGCAGTATTTTTAGTCTTGCTACGCTCGCGGGGTGGGGGATGGTATGGCTGTTGATGAAAGAGCGCCAACTCAGCGCGGATATCGTCCTCGCAGACAGCCATATTCGCTACCGCAGCCCAGTGGCAGAACGGCCAAGGGCGAGTGTCTCGCTGGATAACTTGAGCGGTGAGCTGGATAGGCTGGAAAATGGTCGCCGCGCGCGTGTCACGCTCGACGTTGAGTTTTTTAGTGGCGACGATAAGGCCGGCGTGTTTACCGGCACCTACGTATTGCTGCCATCAGACGATGGCGCCACCGCACAGCCTGCGCCTCAGTTGGCACTACTGCGTTAACGCACCCTTGGGGTGGCGGTTTGATAAATCGGCCAATCAATCGACACGGATGTCTCCCCCTGAAGAATGCCCGTGATATCGCCACGATCGGCTTTTAGAGAAAGTTGAGCAAATGGGAACGACTGCGACTGACGCTGTTTGGCCGGCGTTTTTTGAAACCACTCAGAAATTCGCGCTGGCCAGCCTTTATCTGGCATGACATCCGCGTGGCCATCTAATAGGGTGGCAGCGAGTGTGCCACTTAAGCCTACGTTGAAACTTTCAGTATCAGACGCTAGCCCAGACCATTGCCCTTGAAGATCGTGAAATCCGCTTAAAGGCAGCGGCCAGTTGAACCATGATTGATAAAGGGATAAGGGGACGTTGAGGCCGTCAACCTGGAATGACCACGGTAGGCTCGGTGTGTTGTAGTTCCACTGGCCAGAGGCCGCCAATTGCCCGTCAGGAAAGCCCAATAGTAATTGACGTAAGTTGACGTGACCGTCGTTCGCTTCTAACCGCAAATAAGGCTCTGCTAGCCATTGTTGGTTGATGCTGGCATAGCTGGCGCTTGCGGTGAGCGTGCCATCACGCAGTTGCCACTGTTGGTCGCGACTGACACGCAGGTCGCGACCGTCAATATCAATGCCATCCACTTTGACGGGAAACTGCGGCGATAACGCCAACCACTCATTGTGTTTGAGCGACAGATCAGTCACGACGATATGGTGCGGCCAATCTGGCAATGCGCTTATCAGCGGGCTAAGCCGTTCGCGGCTGAGAGTGAGGCCATTCGCGCGTAGCCTATCTATCTGCCAAGTCTGGGGAGAAAATTGGCCGGAAATCGCGATAAACCCTTCGTGCGATTGGCTAGTGAGTTGGTTGACTATCCAATTGTCACCGCGACGTTCCAGCTCCCCTAGAGGCTGCTCCCACGTGTGTCCTTGCCAACGGATATAGTCGGCATTAAACGAAGCGCGTAGCTGAGGTTGATGCCACCAAGGCGACTGAGGCGAAAACACTAATTGTTCCGCTGACAAGGTCAGGGCATTAACCGATAGCCGATCTGTTTCGGCACTGAGTTGACGAACGTCGGCACGATCGATGGTGAGTTGGGTGTCGGACGGCCAATGTGACAAGGCCTCGCGAAGCTGCTGTTGTGTTTGCTCACTGTCTACGATGGCATTGCTAATGGTCAATTGGCTCAAGGCGAGTACACCAGGTTGCCATTGCCCTTGGGCGCTAAAGGCCGCACGTTGCCATTGAAATGAGAGCCCATTCAGTTGCCACCCTTTAGGGGAGGGAGTGGCATCCAGAAGCGCATGAGAGAGCGTGAGGCCGTGCCAATCGATATGTTTGGCTTCCCATTGTGCGCGACCACGGACCGACCCCCATGGTGAGTCGCCCTTTTGCCATTCATCAAGCTGGGCACTCACGTGGCGCGCTTGCCAACCTTGCCCAATGAGATCTAAGTCGTTGAACAAGACACGGCCGATTTGCACAGACGCAGGCAACATCTCTAGGCTAGGCGGCGTGCTCTCAGTCAGATCGATAGCCAGACCATCAATACGCAGCCAATGAATGCGTGGCAATCGCGTGGCATCGAGCTGCACGCGCAGGCGGTCGGCTTGCCAATGTTGGGGACCGACGCGATAGCTAGGCTTGGTGAGGGTCAAACTCAGTGGTTGACGCCAATGATAGACCACCTGTTTGGCGGAGAGATCGCCTGGCAGCCAAGGCGAGACAACATGATGAAACAGCGCGGTGCTATAACGCGTGTGAAAGAGAACTGCTAACACCAATAATGCGGTGACACAGAGAATGAAAAAGCTGGCGAACAGTTTGGCCAGGATGCGCATGAACCAACCCTATCAAGGCAATCAGTAGCAATAAGACTGGCGCAAAAGTGCCGTAACTTCAACTATTAGCCAGTATAACCGTGGGGGAGGTGGCCCCGTATCGCACGCACGATACGGGGCAGGGGGTTAGTCTAGCTTGGGACCCGCTGAGACCAGTGCGGCCCCTTCGGGGGTATCGGTATATTTTTCAAAGTTATCGATAAAGCGCTGTGCCAGATCTTTGGCTTTGCTCTCCCACTGAAGGGGATCGACATAGGTATCACGCGGGTCAAGAATGCCGTCGCTCACTTCGTCGAGTGAGGTGGGCACTTCCAAATTAAAGATTGGAATTGACTTGGTCTCCGCTTTTTCGATGGAGCCATCTAAAATCGCGTCAATGATCGCCCGCGTATCTTTGATGGAGATCCGCTTGCCTGAGCCGTTCCAGCCCGTGTTGACCAAATAGGCTTCCGCGCCGGCGGCTTCCATGCGTTTGACCAACACCTCGGCATACTTGGTGGGATGCAAGGTCAAGAAGGCGGCACCAAAGGCGGCAGAAAACGCAGGTGTCGGCTCGGTAATGCCACGCTCCGTGCCTGCAAGCTTCGCCGTAAACCCTGACAAGAAGTGGTACTTGGTTTGCTCTGGGGTCAGCTTAGACACGGGGGGCAGCACACCAAACGCATCCGCCGACAAGAAAATCACCTTGTTTGCATGGCCGCCTTTCGACACCGGCTTAACGATATTGTCGATGTGATAAATCGGATACGAGACACGGGTATTTTCTGTTTTGGTGTTATCGTCAAAGTCGATGGCACCATTGCCGCGAACGGTGACGTTTTCCAGCAACGCATCCCGGCGAATGGCGTTGTAAATATCAGGCTCTGCCTCTTTCGATAGCTTGATGGTTTTCGCGTAGCACCCGCCTTCGAAGTTAAACACACCATGGTCGTCCCAGCCGTGTTCATCATCACCAATCAGCTGGCGTTTGGGATCCGTAGAGAGGGTGGTTTTCCCGGTGCCGGATAAACCAAAGAAGATGGCGACGTCGCCGTCTTTACCCATGTTGGCCGAGCAGTGCATCGACGCGATATCTTGCAGTGGCAAGAAGTAATTCATCATCGCGAACATGCCTTTTTTCATCTCGCCGCCGTACCAGGTGCCGCCGATGAGCTGCATGCGTTCGGTGAGGTTGAAAACGGTAAAGTTTTCCGAGTTCAGACCCTGCTCGCGCCATTTGGTATTGACGCATTTGGCACCGTTCATCACCACGAAGTCGGGCTCAAAGTCTTTCAGCTCTTCCTCGGTTGGGCGGATAAACATGTTTTTGACGAAGTGCGCTTGCCAGGCTACCTCGGTGATCACGCGAATACGCAGACGAGTGTTCGGGTTGGCACCGCAATAGCCATCAATCACAAACAGGCGTTTGCCTGATAACTGATCAGTGACGAGAGCTTTAAGATCCTTCCATACTGCTTGGTCAATCGGCTTGTTGTCGTTTTTGCCTTGATCAGACCACCAGACGGTATCGCGCGTGGTATCGTCGCGGACGATATATTTATCTTTTGGTGAGCGGCCGGTAAAAATACCCGTATCTACCGCCACCGCGCCGAGCTCGGTCACCACGCCTTTTTCATAGCCTTCCAGCCCAGGTTTGGTTTCTTCCTCGAACAGTTGCTCATAAGAGGGGTTACGGATGACTTCTTTGACATTTTCCAGACCATGACAGGAAAGATCGATGTCAGCGACCTCGGGTTCGACGTTCAGGACAGTCATAGGTGCTCCTTGGGGTAAGATGTTGTTAACTGTCTTTGTGCTAGCAACCTGAAAATGTGACTTCAGGGACTGACTCCATACAAGACGGCACACTGGGGTTATTTTGATTGTAGGGTACGGACCACCAGGTGCCATGTCATAGACATGGTAACGCTTAGTTAATCGTTTGCGCTACCCAAAGACCTATTATTGTTTGTACAAAAATAATGCGAGAAAAAATGTGAGTTAAGTCGGGTAGGTATAAGAAAAAAGCCAGCATAATGCTGGCTTTTGAACTCCGTCAGCTGGATTTGCTTCGGAGCGCTAAATATGTAGCACGCTGTTATTGCATTTGTGAGGAAGAGTCCGCGTTTTGCTCGAAAATGGCTGCCACATCAACACTATCGAAAGCGTAGTCTGTACCACAATAATCGCAATGCAAATGAATGGTTCCCATTTCTGCCACCATTTTATCCACTTCGCTGCGCTCAATGGCGGCGATGGCGCTGGCACTGCGCTCACGTGAGCAGCTGCATTTGAATACCACCTCTTGTGCGGGATACAGCGTGACTTTTTCCTGGTGGTACAAACGATGCAGCACATCTTTAGCAGGCAAGCTAAATAGCTCTTCGTTTTTGATGGTGTCGGTAAGCTGAGCAAGGTGTTCAAAATCGCCCTCGTCGCCTTTGCCGTCGGGGAGCACCTGTAGCATCATCCCCGCCGCATGCGGTTTACCTTCATGCTCACCTGTACGCAACCAAAGGCGGGTCATCAGTTGTTCTGAACGGGCAAAGTAATCTTCAAGACAGGCTTGTAAGCTGTCAGATTCCAGACCGACAATACCTTGATAGCGTTCACCGTCGACAGGCTCGATGGTGATGATGAGTTGGCCTTTCCCCATCATCTCCGGCAAGGTCGCATCGTCTTTGATGTCGCCTTTGACGCGCGCGGTACCACGCAGCTGTTGGTGATGATCGCCATTAATCACCGCGAGAGAGACAGGGCCATCGCCTTGCAGTTGCACTGTGATTGAGCCGTTAAACTTGAGTGTCGCGGTCAATAAGCTAGTCGCGGCAAGCATCTCTCCCAGCAAGGCATTGACCGGTGCCGGGAAATCTTGGTTTTCCAGTATGCGCTGATAGGTATCATCGAGCTTAACCAGCTCACCACGCACAGACACATCTTCAAATAGGTAACGGTGTAGTTGATCGTTTGACATGCAATTTCTCTCCGGCAATGGCGCGCTCGCGGCCTTAGTCTATGCCTTGTTTAAACTTACGAATATCTCGGCGTTGCTTTTTATCCGGTCGCCCATCGGGACGCGGATTGTGTGCGTTTAAGCGACGCATTTCTGACTCGTGCTCGCGCTTGGCGAGGCTGCTCTCGGTTTCTTGGTACAGGGTTTGCGCGATCGGCGCTCCCTGTCGCTGCTCTGAAAGTGCCATAACCGTGACGGTTTTTTCATCATGGCCTTGGCGAAGGCGGATTTCTGCCCCAACCTCTACCATTTTACTCGGCTTAGCACGCTGGCCATTGTACTGCACTTTGCCGCCATCTATCATGTTGCGCGCAACGGAGCGCGTTTTGTAAAAGCGGGCGGCCCACAGCCACTTGTCCAACCTGACCGCCGTCAAAGGCGTTGATGTGTGGTTTTTCATCATCCAACTCCTGCGCAATCTGGATCGGCGACATTAGCACAAAATTTACTTTAGAGCAGTATCACAGCATCGCGGTTTCGCTGCCCGTCCAGTCGATGACTTCGATAAAATACCGGTCTATGACTGAAAAAGTCTCACTATCACAATGCGTTTTTGCTAGCATGCCCAGCTTTTCGTAATCTAATGATGGAACTTGCTGGCAAAAAAAGCCATCAATGGATAAACGGTGACCCAAATTGGTTTAAAAGGCATGATCTCTCAGGCAGGACGCCAACATAATCGCTTCTCTTTGTCGCCACAAACACTGCGTCGCGCTGCCCCTTGGCTCAATATTGGCCTAGTCTGCGTGCTCGCATGGTTGGCAGGTCGTCTGGTGTGGGCTTTTTATCAGCCTGCGCCTCCTACGCAGTCGCCTGTGGTGCACGAAGCGTCCACCTCTCAATCACCCGGGAACAGGCTGTCACTTGCACCTGTGATCAATGCCCAGCTTTTCGGGCGTTATCAAGCCTCGAAGGCGCAGCGTCGACAAGCAGTGAGCGAGGTGCCGGAAACACGCTTGCAATTAACCTTGGTAGGGGTGGTGGCCAGTGACCAACCATCCCGCGCGTTGGCGGTGATCGCCAATCGCGGCCAGCAGGCCACCTATGGGGTGGGTGAGCAGGTAAACGGCACCCAAGTCAGTATTGACCAGGTGTTGTCAGATCGGGTGATCTTACGCCAGGGAACACGGCGAGAGGCATTGTTGATGCCAGGCGTAGAGGCGGATAGCACGCCGCAAACCGTCTTTTCACCGTCAAAAGGGGAGGTAGCGCCCCCAAAGCCCACGCCCCATGAGGGAGCCAGCACTGACTGGCCGGTCAATCTTGCGCAGCAGCTCAATCAAAATCCTCAGCGTCTATTTGATTATGTGCAGCTCGCGCAAGTGGGTGATGCCAAGGCGCTGAAAGGCTTTCGTCTCACCCCTGGGAAAAACCCGGTGTTGTTTGAACAATCTGGGTTGCAACCAGGAGACATCGCGATTGCGATTAATGGCCTCAAGCTCAGTCGTTCGGTGGCACTGCCTGACATTCTCAGTCGCATTCAACAACAGGGCACGCTTGATCTGGTGGTCGAGCGGCAAGGACAGCAACATGACATCTCGATTCAATTATAAATTACAACCACCGCTGCGCGCGGCAGTAGGAGCGTGACGTGAATTTAAGGCAACGACTGATCCCCTATTTCATCGCTGTGACTTTTCTTTTCTCTGGGCTGTCGGCGAGCGCGGCGGAATTCAGTGCATCATTTAAAGGCACTGACATTCAGGAATTTATTGAAATTGTGGGCCGTAACCTAGAAAAGACCATCATTGTCGATCCCTCCGTGAGAGGCACGGTCAACGTCCGCAGCTACAACACCCTGACTGAGGAGCAGTACTATCAGTTTTTCCTCAATGTCCTAGAAGTGTATGGCTTTGCGGTGGTGGAAATGGATAACGGCGTCGTCAAGGTGGTACGTGACAAAGATGCCAAAACCTCGCCCGTGCCTGTGGTTGGTGAAGCTGACAACGTGGTGGGCGATGAGGTGGTCACGCGAGTGGTGGCGGTAAAAAACGTCTCGGTGCGTGAGTTGTCGCCGCTGTTACGTCAGCTTATCAATAATGCGGGGGCGGGAAATGTGGTGCACTACGATCCGGCCAATGTGATCATGATTACTGGACGTGCCGCGGTGGTGAATCGCTTAACCGATATTATTCAGCGCGTCGATCAGGCTGGTGATAAAAAAGTCGAAGTCGTGCGCCTTGATCACGCGTCAGCCGCGGAAATGGTGCGGATTGTCGACACCCTCAATAAGCGTGACAACGCTAACACCCGCCCTGAGCTATTAGAACCACGCATTGTCGCCGATGAACGCTTGAATGCGGTGTTGGTCTCTGGTGAGCCCAAAGTCCGTGAACGGGTGATTGAACTTATCAAACAACTTGACCAAGAAATGGCGACCACGGGCAATAGTCGCGTGATTTATCTTCGCTACGCCAAAGCGGAAGACGTGGTAGATGTATTACAGGGCGTTTCGGATAATCTTCTGAAAGAAAAAGAGAAAAACGCCAAGCCGAGCGTGAATGATCAAGCAGTACAAATCTCCTCGCATCAAGGGACCAACTCGCTGGTAATTACCGCCCCGCCCGATATTTTAAAAACCCTTGAAAGCGTAATTTCCCAGCTCGATATTCGCCGCGCACAAGTGTTGATTGAAGCGCTGATTGTGGAAATGTCGGAATCCGATGGCGCGAACCTCGGCGTACAGTGGGGCTCGCTGGAAAACGGCGGTATTCAGTTTAATAACACAGGTGTCGGCATTTCGAGTTACCTCGGCGGCCAAGAAGCCACTAAAGATAGAACGCGCACTGAAACGCGTGTCATCGACGGTGTTGAAACGCCAGTCGAAGTAACCGAATCAGGCGACTACTCGGCGCTTAATGAAGTCTTAGGTGGCTTAAATGGCTTGGCGGCTGGCGTGGTCATGGGCGATTGGACCGCTTTGGTGACGGCCGTGGCGTCGAATAATGAATCCAATATTCTGTCTTCGCCTAATCTGACGGTGCTGGATAACCAAGAAGCCTCGTTTGTGGTAGGGGAAGAAGTGCCCGTCATCACCGGTTCGCAAACGGGCTCGAATAACGATAACCCGTTCCAAACCGTTGAGCGTAAAGATGTGGGCATCAAACTGAAAGTGACCCCGCAAATCAATGAAGGCTCGGCGGTGCTATTGGATATTGAGCAGGAAGTGTCCAATGTATTGGGTGCCAGTGGCGCAGTGGATGTGCGTTTTGGTAAGCGCCAGTTGACCACCTCTGTGATGGTGGGTGACCAACAGATGATTGTGCTAAGTGGTTTGATTGATGAGCGCACGGTCGAAAGTGAATCCAAGGTGCCACTGTTAGGGGATATTCCCGTGTTAGGGCATTTGTTTAAGTCGACCTCGACCGAAACCGAAAAGAAAAACCTGATGCTGTTTATTAAGCCGACCATTATCCGTACTGGTTTGACCGCGGATGGTGTGACGCAGCGTAAATACAATTATATCCGCGCCGAGCAATTACAGCGCGCCCAAGAGGGTGTGAAGCTGATGCCCGACGCTGAGAAACCGGTGCTGCCGGACTACAACAGCGAGGCGGTGATGCCTGCCGAGGTACGCGCGCTAAAAGCGGAGCTAGCAGGATGAGTGATCGCGCGAAAGAGCTCAGCCGAGATCCGGACGCTCGTTGGCAATTACCGTTTGGCTTTGCCCGTCGTCATGGGGTGATATTACTCAATGACACTGAGGGTAGCGAGCGCACGCGCTTGCTGTGCTTGTCCTCCGTAACGCCAGAGACCTTAGCAGAAGTACAACGGGTGTTAGGGGGTAACTTAGCACCTGAAATCGTCTCGGACAGTGACTTTGACCAACACCTCACCCGTTTGTATCAACGTGATAGCGCCGATGCCCAACAGTTAATGGCGGATATTGGCGCTGATGCAGACAGTGATGATTTTTTCTCTCTCGCGGAGGAATTGCCACAAAGCGAAGACCTGCTGGAATCGGAAGATGATGCGCCGATCATCAAGCTCATCAACGCAATGATGGGGGAAGCGATCAAAGAGAGCGCGTCTGATATCCATATTGAAACCTTTGAGCATGCGTTATCGATTCGCTTCCGCGTCGATGGGGTGTTACGAGAAGTGCTCTCGCCGAGTCGCAAACTGGCACCGCTGTTAGTCTCTCGAGTGAAAGTGATGGCCAAGCTGGATATTGCCGAAAAACGCGTACCGCAAGATGGCCGTATTTCAGTCCGTATTGGTGGTCGTGCGGTGGATGTCAGGGTGTCGACCATGCCCTCCTCCCATGGCGAGCGCGTGGTCATGCGTTTACTCGATAAGCATGCGGTCCAGCTCGACTTAGCCCAGCTAGGTATGGCGCCTGACCTTCACCAAGGGTTCCGAGCGCTTATTCACAAGCCTCATGGTATTTTGTTGGTCACCGGGCCGACCGGGTCGGGGAAATCCACCACCCTATATGCTGGGTTACAAACCATTAACAGTGAGGATCGTAATATTCTCACCGTTGAAGATCCGATCGAGTTCGATCTGGCCGGGATCGGGCAAACTCAGGTAAACCCCAAAGTCGATATGACCTTCGCGAGAGGGCTGCGTGCGATGTTGCGCCAAGATCCTGACGTGGTGATGGTGGGGGAAATTCGCGACTTAGAAACCGCTCAAATTGCAGTTCAAGCCTCCCTGACCGGCCATTTGGTGATGTCCACATTACATACCAACACCGCGATAGGGGCGGTGACCCGCTTGCGCGATATGGGGATTGAGCCTTTCTTGCTTTCATCATCGTTACTCGGGGTATTAGCACAGCGCTTGGTTCGTACGCTGTGTGAACACTGCCGTGTGCCCTATCAAGCCGACGACACGCAGCAACAATTGTTTGTGGATGTGGGGCTTGCCGATCAAGGCGATCCCATCACCTTGTATAAACCCAGTGGTTGTGAGCATTGCCACCAAAAAGGCTATCGCGGCCGCACCGGGATCCATGAACTGTTGACCGTGGATGAGAAGGTACAAGCGCTGATTCATCATGATGCCGGTGAGCATGCCATCGAGGAAGCCGTGCGAGCGCAAAGCCCCAGCATTCGCTATGACGGCTTGGCCAAAGTGCTGAACGGGGAAACCACCCTGGAAGAAGTGATGCGAGTGACCAAGGAGAGTTAATGGCTGCCTTTGACTACCAAGCACTGGACGCGCGAGGACGTAAACGCAAGGGCGTGATTGAAGCCGATACGGCACGTCAAGCGCGACAGCAATTGCGCGACAAGGGCTTTACTCCTCTCGAGGTCCAGGCCACGACCCGTCAGCGTGCGACACAAAAAAGCACGGCCTCTCAACCACTTTTTCGTCAGCGCGGACGCGGTATTAGCACCCAGGAGCTATCACTAATCACCCGTCAGTTGGCGACCTTGATTGAGGCGGCGATGCCTCTGGAGGAGTGCTTAAAAGCGGTGGCAGAGCAGGCCGAGAAACCGCGAATTGGCAGCATGATGACCAGTGTGCGCGCGCGAGTGATGGAAGGGTATACACTCGCCGATGCCTTGGCGGACTACCCGCAGGTGTTTGATGAACTCTACCGGGCAATGATTTCGGCGGGTGAAAAAGCGGGCCATTTGGGCACTGTGCTTGAGCGGCTGGCTGACTATGTGGAAAACCGTCAACGCATTCAAGCGACCTTGCTGCAAGCCATGCTGTACCCGGCGATTTTGACCTTTTTTTCGGTGTTGATTGTCGCCTTCCTGTTGGCCACCGTGGTGCCTGATATCGTCGGTCAATTTGTCCAAACCGGGCAATCACTGCCCGCATCAACCCAGTTTCTCTTAAGCGCCAGTGACTTTATTACCCAGTGGGGCGTGTGGGTAGTCAGTGGGCTAGCCCTTGTCAGTACGGGTATTCGTTGGTTACTGAAAGACACGCAAAGGCGCTTGGCTTGGGATAAGCAAAAGCTTTCTCTGCCCATTCTTGGCCGTGTTGCTCGCGGCCTCAATACATCGCGTTTTGCTCGTACCTTAGCGATTTGCACCGCCAGTGCGATCCCCTTGTTGGACGGAATGAAGGTTGCCGCGCAAGTGATCACTAACCAGTATGTGCGCAAACGGGTATTAGAGGCCGCCGATAAAGTGCGTGAGGGGGCCAGCTTACGTGTTTCGCTTGACCAATCCGGGCTGTTTCCGCCGATGATGCTGCATATGATTGCTAGCGGCGAGCGCAGTGGAGAATTGGAACCCATGCTCTCACGCGCAGCTGACAACCAAGACAAAGATTTTGAGGCGCAAGTGAATGTTGCCTTAGGGATATTTGGCCCGTTAATGATTGTACTGATGGCCGGATTAGTGCTTTTTATTGTGGTGGCCACCTTGATGCCAATCATTGCCATGAACGACATGGTGGGTTTGTGATTTGAATAATTTAAACAAGGAGAAAGCGATGCGTCGTCAACAAGGTTTCACCCTGCTCGAGATCATGGTGGTGGTGGTGATTATTGGGTTACTCGCCAGTTTTGTTGCCCCTAACTTACTGGGCAACAAAGACAAAGCCGCGGTGAAAAAAGCGGTGGCGGATGTCAGCGCGCTCGAAAATGCGCTGGATATGTACAAACTGGATAACAACCAGTATCCCACCACCGACCAAGGCTTAGACGCGCTAGTGACCCAGCCGCAAAGTGAGCCGGTGCCCCGCAATTATCCGGCACAAGGCTACATCAAGCGTTTACCGCAAGACCCATGGAATAACGATTATCGCTATGTCAGCCCAGGCGAGCACGGGGTGGTCGATATCTTTTCTCTAGGCGCTGATGGTCAAGAAGGCGGGGAAGGGGTTAACCAAGACATTGGTAACTGGAACCTCAACGAGCTGCAATAAACATGCGTCAAGCAGCCGGCTTTACGTTACTCGAGATCTTGCTGGTGGTGGTCATCGTTGCGGTGAGCGCCTCGGGCGTGATCATGGTGTGGCCTGAACCGGCCGACACCCGCACCCAAGAAGCCGGTCAAGCACTGTATCAGCGGATGAAGCTGTGGGCAGAGCAAAGCTGGTTGGAAGGACGTACCTATGGCGTGCGTATCGAGCAACAGCGCTATCAACTTTTAGTGTTGGGACAAGAACAATGGCAACCGGTCAGCAGTGACCGCTGGGCGACCCAAGGGCGCTTGCCCGAGCAAAGCCGCTTTGTCTTAACCATGGATGGCTTTGGTTGGCAGCAACAAGACAGGTTGTTCGAGGATAAGCCGCTGTTTGAGGATTTGTTTGACGAGGACGATGAGCAGACGGTGGCGCCACCGCAAATCTGGCTACTGCCCAATGGTGAGCTGACGCCGTTTACCCTGATGATTGAAACAGATGGCCGTGCGGTCTGGCAGCTCAAAGCCAATGAACTGGCGCAGTTTACCTGGCAGCGTGCAGGAGAGGGTGATGATGTTAGTGCGCGCTAACTCACAACAGGGAATGACTTTGCTTGAGGTCTTAGTCGCGGTAGCGATCTTTGCCGTGGCGGCGCTGAGTGTGATGAAAGCCACGGGGCAACACACCCGCTCACTGAGTCGCTTAGAACAAAAAACCTTAGCCGCTATGGTGGCGGATAATCAGCTGGCCGAGGTAGTGCTCAGCGCTAAGGTGCCAGATAAAGCCACGCAAGGCACGACTGAGATGGCGGGGCAACAATGGCAATGGCAGTTGGCGCCAGTCGCCACAGAAACCGGCCAGTTGCGTGCGGTTGATATGTCAGTGGCTGCCGCCGCAGAGACCGATCACCCGTTGGTGACCGTGAGGACCTATGTCGCCACGCGTTGAACGAGGATTTACCTTATTGGAAGTGCTGTTGGCGTTGGTGGTATTCGCTAGCATTAGTTTGACCGCCTACCAAGTCCTGCAAACTGTGCAGCGCAGTGATGAGCAGTCTCAGCAGGTGGGGGAGACCTTACAGCAACTGCAGCGCGCGTTGGTGATCATGGACAGTGACTTTCGGCAAATGGCGGCAAGACGTCAGCGGGTCGAAGGACAAGCGCCAACAGAGCAGCTGCTAATGGCTGGCTCTGACGTGCTGCAAAGTGACGCAATGGGCGTGCGCTTTACCCGCACCGGCTGGATTAACCCACAAATGCGCTTTCCGCGTGGTGAAGTGGTGGCGGTCGGGTACCGTCAGCGCCAGGGCAAGCTTGAGCGCTTGCGCTGGCGCTACCCTGACCAAGCGGCGAGCGATGAGCCCGCGGTGGCGACGCTGCTCAGTGATATTGATGATTTGACCTTTCGCTTCTACGTCAAACAGGGTTGGCAAGACGGTTTCGATACTAAACACGCATTACCGAAAGCGGTTCAAGTGCGCTTTACCCACCCACGCTATGGCCAGTTAGTACGCACTTATCTCGTGGCTGGGCAAACCTTGCCGGCTCCCTTGCAGCGGGAGGCGCAATGAGTCGGCAGCGAGGCGCGGCCCTTTTAGTGGTGATGATGATCATGGCGCTGATGACCGCGATTGCCGGGAGCATGGCGTCGCGGTTATACACCAACTATCATCGCGCTGAAAACCAGCTGCATTTTCAGCAAGCCTACTGGTTTGGCAATGCGGTTGAGGGGTTGGCGGCATCGGTATTGCGTGAGAGCTTAGCAGGCAGTGAGACGGTGAATTTAAGTCAGGCCTGGGCAGAGCCAGCTCGAACCTTTCCGCTGGATGGCGGAAAAGTAAGTGGACACTTACAAGATGCGAGCGCCTGTTTTAACCTTAATAGTTTACAGTTGCGCGGCGTCAAAGTGGGTGGGGCGACACCCTATGAGGTCACTGTGTTGCGGGCGCTGGTGGGACAGTATGTGGAAGATAGTTATCAAGCGGATGTCATCGCGCAAGCAAGCCGTGATTTTATTGATGAAAACAATCAGCTGGATCAGTCGCTCGGGGCAGAAGACGCGCACTATGAAAGCGTCCAGCCTGCGTATGTGACGGCGGATGCGTTGCTGGCCGATGTGAGTGAGTGGCGTGCGGTGCGTGGGGTGAATGGTGACGTGTTTCGGCGCGCCTCGCCTCAGCTTTGCGCGTTGCCGAGCGCTGAGCTTAAGGTCAATGTGAATACCTTAACCGAGAAACAAGCGCCTTTGCTTTCTGCACTATTTACCTCCGCGTTACCGGTGGAGCAAGCCCAGCAGGTGATTGCGCAGCGGCCTGAGGCAGGGTGGAAAAGTGTCGCCGCGTTTATCGACACCTTGAATCTCCCCGAGTTTGATGACGCCGAGCGAGAGCGAGTCGTGTCCCATCTCAGCGTGACCAGCGAGTTCTTTTTATTACAAGCCGATGTGCAGGTGGCCTCTGCCCAACGTCACATCCAGGCACTATTGCACTATCAAGACGATGGCGAGGTTTCCATTGTACGCCGTCGGTTCGGAGGAATGCGTGAGCGAGCGACTGATAATAAGGATCAGTGATGCCAGCCAGCCCGTTTATTGGGCGCAGGTTCGTGCCAGTGATAACCAGGTGGTAGATAGCGGCTGTTGTCAGCAACTGTCAGCGTTAACCGAGCAAGCACAAACACGATCCGTGGTGGTGTTGGTGGACAGCACTTGGTTAACATTAACCTCGGTGACATTGCCTCCTGGGTCTCGGCGCCAGCGCGACAAGGTGGTGCCTTACTTACTCGAGGAAGCCTTGGCGGAAGAGGTGGAAGCGGTACACGTGAGTATTGTTGACACCCAGGCAGACACGGCACAGGTGGCCGTGGTGGCGCATCAGCAAATGCAAGCTTGGCAACAAGCGTTGGACGAAGCCGGGATAAGTGCACGGCAGTGGATCCCCGATGTGCTGTGTATACCTTGGCAACCCGAGTCATTATCACTGTTGGCATTGGGTGAACAGTGGTTGTGCCGTTTGGGTGCCAATCAAGGCGTGGTAGGCTCGGCGGACTGGCTCACCTTTTGGGGACAGACTTGGTGGCGACAGCAGCAAGCGCAGGCGGACAGTAACACGCCTGAGCAGACTCGTGCTCTTAGCATTGACGCTTACGGTGAAAGTGATCGGCAAGCGTCTAATCCCTTTCATGCCTTACCGTTTCAATCTGAGTGGCATACAGAGGTGGCGCTGCACGTGTTGGCCACGCACAGCCACTCGGTGACGGCCAATATACTAACCGGAGATTATCGACCGCAAAGTCAAACCAAGCAGACACTGAAACCCTTTTTACCTGCCGCGTGTCTATTGGTCGCAATCGCTGGTTTGCTTGGTGTCGAGCAATGGCTGTCGATTCGTGATACCCAGCAGCAAGCGCAGGCCCTACGGACGCAAAGCGAAGCCCTGTTTCGTCAAACCTTGCCGCAGTATGAGCGGATCCCGACGCGCTCATATATGGTGCGGCAAATGGATGCAGAGATCGCGCGGTTGGAAAACCAACAACATGATGCGGCGCTTTTACCTTGGTTGGCGCAGTTAGCCCCCCTACTCACAGAGGTGCCCGGTATCGAGCTTCAGGCACTGCGTTATCAAGCCAGTCGCGACGCCTTGATACTGCGAGCAACCGGCAATGATTTCGCCCAATTTGAACGCTTACGTGCAGCCTTGAGTGAGCATTATGCGACAGACTTGGGGCAGCTTAATCGCAGTGGTGAGACGGTCAGCGGTGAATTTACCCTAAGGAGCCAATCATGATCGCACGTATTCAGGCACAGTGGCAGTCGATCAGCGTGCGCGAGCAGCGGCTTTTGTTGGTTGCCGGCGGTGTGTTGCTGTTAAGTGTGCTTTATTGGGGCATTGTGGTGCCGATACAGACACAAGCTGATCAGGCACGGACTGCCGTGATCAGTGAGCGAAAGATCTACCGTGAGCTGCAACAAAAACGCAATCATATTATGCAACTGCGCTCACAGTCTGGACACAGTCGCCAAGTGGTGGCCAGTCGAAACCAACCGCTTAACCAAGTGATCGCGGCCAGTGCGGGTGAGTTCAATCTGACCATTACACGGTTACAGCCTGGGGAAGACAGTGTGCAATTGGGTCTCGAACCTCTACCGTTTAATCAATTACTACGGTGGCTAGAGCAACTGGCGCAGCGACACGGGATTCAAGTCGTTCGCTTAAGCACTGAAGCGACCGATACGGCCGGTGTGGTGAAAGTCAACCGACTGCAGCTGGAGCGTTAAACCATGGCGAAAAAAGTACTGATAGGAGTAGGATGTCTGTTGGTTTTTGTTGTGAGTGCGATAGTGCACGCCCCAGCAACCCTGCTACGCTTAGCGCCTTTGCCGGCCGAGCTACAGCTTAGCGGTATCCATGGCACTGTCTGGCAGGGCCAAGTCAGGCAAGTTCGTTGGCAAGACCAGGCTGTCGGCCCAGTACAATGGGATCTCCATTGGCATCGGTTATTGACCCGCGCCACACTGGAAACGGCCATCAAGGTTAAAGGCCCGCAAGGTCTCAGCGGAAAAGGCGTGGTGGGCTTTAATGGCACCGAGCTAACGCTTTCTCAAACCTTGCTCTCTGCCCCTGCGCACCTGCTGACTCGTTCGGTGGCCTTGCCGCCGAGTGTGTCGATTGATGGCCGACTGGATGTGATTGTCCGCGAGGCGGTGTTGGCAGAGTCAGGGTGTCAGCAGTTAGCGGGACAGATTCAGTGGCAGCAGGCCGGGCTAACCCTGCCCTCGGGGCGGCTCAATGATATCCCATTGCGTGCTTCTCTCGCCTGTGACGGCCAAGGTGTCGCGGCGCGGGGGCAAGGTGATTCCCCGTCGTTGAGTAATAAGTTTTCATTGTCAATTACACCGTCTGGGCGATACTCTGTGTCAGGATGGCTGAAGCCGGGGCCAGCCTATCCTGAGCCAATGAAAGCACCTCTCTCTTGGTTAGGCGCACCGGATAATCAAGGACGCTATCGCTTTTCTTTTCGCGGCTAACAAGGCCTGATAGGCTTATCAAAAAGGGTGGCAAATCACGATATGACGCAGCGTAAATTTCCTCACATTCAGTCTAAGCAGGTGGTCGCCGCTTCTCGCTTGTTTAAAGTGGAGTCGCTAGAGCTGATTTTTAGCAATGGCGTCGAGCGTACCTATGAGCGGATGAAACCGTCGGGGCGTAATGCCGTGATGATGGTGCCGGTGACCGAATCGGGCGATCTCTTACTGGTACGCGAATATGCCGCAGGGACAGAGCAGTATGAGCTGGGCTTTCCCAAAGGACTGATTGACCCGGGTGAAGCGCCCGAGCAAGCCGCAGTGCGGGAGCTGAAAGAGGAAATCGGCCAAGGTGCCCGTGAGCTAGTGCCACTGAAAGAGGTTGTTCTGGCACCGTCGTACTTTTCCAGCCGTATGACGCTTATGTTGGCACGTGATTTGTATCCAGAAAGCCTTGAAGGGGATGAGCCTGAACCGCTTGAGATCATTCGTTGGCCACTTGCCCAAGCGGAAGAGTTACTCACCCACGGTGATTTCTGTGAAGCGCGCAGTATCACCGCATTAATGATGGCGCTGAAGTACTTACAATCTGAGAGGTGAGGCATGGCACTGCCTGAGTTGTTGCCCGAGGTAATTGAGATTGCTCGCTCTGCGGGTCAGGTTATTTTAGATATTTACCAAGACGGTGATTTTGAAGCGATCACCAAAAGTGACCAAACCCCAGTGACCAGTGCTGATTTAGCGGCACATAAGCTGATCACGGAAAAGCTCACCGCGTTGACGCCAGACATCCCCGTGTTATCGGAAGAAGACTGTGGTGTGCCATTAAGCGACCGTCAGCAATGGCAGCGCTATTGGTTGATTGACCCGCTAGACGGTACCCAAGAGTTCATTGCGGGCAGCGGTGACTTTGCCACTATTATCGCGCTGGTGGAGGACAACCATCCCGTGATGGGCGTGGTGTATGCGCCCGTCTCCGGGGTGACCTATTATGCTTGCCAAGACAAAGGGGCCTGGAAAATAACCCCAGATGGCGAAATGCATCGCATCTCGACAATGAAGCGAGAAGAGACGCTCACATCAATCTCAATCGCTATTAGCCGTCGCCAAGATATTCATGCGGTCACCGAAAAGCTGGCACCTGAAATTAATTATGATTTGGTGCCGTTAGGTTCGGCGGCACTCAAAGCCTGCTTGGTCGCAGAAGGCGCAGTCGATTGTTATTTGCGCTTAGGCCCCACGGGGGAGTGGGACACGGCGGCGACGCAGTGCATTGTCGAGCAAGCGGGTGGACGTATTCTGAGCACCGAGCTGGGGGCCTTGTCTTACAACGAACGGGACTCACTACAGAACCCTAACTTTATTGTGTTGGGGGATGAGTCGCTCGCGTGGTCGTCGATACTGCGGGCATCGTAATGATTGACGGCACCGTCAGGTGCCGTTTTCTTGATTACCGTTCAGAACAAGCGATTTAAGCCATTAAGCGCCGCCACCCGGTAAGCTTCGGCCATGGTCGGATAGTTGAAGGTGGTATTCACAAAATAGTCGATGGTATTCCCTTCGCCTTTTTGCTCAAAAATCGCTTGGCCGATATGAATGATTTCCGAAGCGCGTTCACCAAAGCAGTGAATGCCTAATATCTCGCGGGTGTCGCGGTGGAAAAGGATTTTTAAACTACCGACATCCATCCCAGCAATTTGCGCGCGTGCTAAGTGCTTGAATAGCGATCGGCCAACTTCATACGGGACTTTTTCTGCGGTGAGCTCTTGCTCGGTTTTACCCACTGAACTGATTTCTGGAATGGTATAGATCCCCGTGGGAATGTGTTCAATCAAGCGCACATTGGCGTTGCCCTGGCAAATGGCTTCCGCCACCACACGGCCTTGATCATACGCTGCGCTGGCAAGGCTAGGATAGCCAATCACATCACCGACCGCATAAATATGGCCCACGTCTGTTGCATAGCTTTCGCCATCAACGTCGAGCTGCCCACGCGAGTTAGGCGTCAGGCCGACTGAGGACAAATTGAGTTTATCGGTATTGCCTGCACGGCCATTGGCATACAGCAGGCAATCTGCTTTCATTTTTTTGCCTGACTCCAGATGCACAATCACGCCATCGTCGGTGCCCTCAATGCGCTCATAGGTCTCATCATTGCGGATCATGACACCGCTACTTCCAAAGTGATAAGACAAAGCATCAGAGATTTCATTGTCCAAAAATGACAGCAAGCGGTCACGCGTATTGATTAAATCCACTTTGACCCCGAGCCCGCGGAAGATAGATGCATATTCACTGCCAATCACGCCTGCCCCATAAATCATCACATGGCGCGGATCATGGGCTAACGACAAAATGGAATCACTGTCGTAGATGCGTGGGTGAGAAAAATCCACATCGGCAGGCTGATAAGGGCGAGAGCCGGTGGCAATCACAAAGTGATCGGCGGTGTAAGTATCAGCGCTGCCATCACTATGATGCACGGTTAAGGTATGCGCATCGACAAACTCAGCGTTGCCATGGAGCAGGGTACACTGGTTGCGGTCATAGAACCCTTGGCGCATGCGGGTTTGTTTACCTATCACAGACTCGGCATGGCTGAGTATTTGAGAAAAGGTACTGTGGATACTCTTACTGTTTTGGGTGTAGATAGGGCTTTGATTGAATTCAATGATCCGGCTGACAGTGTGGCGTAGTGCTTTAGACGGGATGGTGCCCCAATGGGTACAACCACCGCCAACGGTGCTTTCTCGCTCAATCACTGCGACTCGCTTACCGGCTTTGGATAAGCCCATAGCGGCCCCTTCTCCGCCGGGGCCGCTGCCTATTACGATAGCGTCAAAATGATCTTGCGGGCGAGGGCTTGACTTGCTCATAGGGATCAGACCTTATTTTCATTATTGCAACATCTGTTTATGACCAGTTTAACGCTTATTATCCGTAAGGTTAACTTTCGCAGCCAAATCTGTGTTCCAATCCGCGCGATAACGATGGGGAGCGCTGCCTGGATTGGCTGATTTAAACGCTAAAATTGCGTATAGTGACACCATGGTGACCATGAGTAGAGTGCGATGGGTATTCGAGCACAACAAAAAGAAAAAACGCGCCGTTCTGTCATTGATGCGGCGTTCAGCCAGCTCAGTGCTGAACGCAGTTTTTCTAGCCTCAGTCTACGCGAAGTGGCGCGCGAGGCGGGAATCGCCCCTACTTCTTTCTATCGTCACTTCAAAGATATGGATGAGCTGGGGTTGACCATGGTCGACGAGGGCGGACTATTGCTCCGACAACTGATGCGTCAGGCGCGTCAGCGGATCGCCGCGGAAGGCAGTGTGGTACGCACCTCGGTAGAAACCTTTATGGAATTTATCGAAAGCAGCCCCAATGTGTTTCGGCTACTTTTGCGCGAGCGATCAGGAACGTCTTCGGCATTCCGTGCTGCCGTGGCTCGAGAAATCCAACATTTTGTTGCTGAGTTGACCGAGTATTTACAATCTCGCACGCAGCTCACCTATGAAGAAGCGTACAATCAGTCGGAAGCATGTGTGATCTTGGTCTTTAATATGGGCGCGGAAGCGCTTGATCTCGATCCTCACGCCCGCGCAGAATTGGCCGAGCGCATGGTGTTACAATTACGCATGATAGCCAAGGGAGCTTACTGGTACCGAAAAGACCGGGAGCGGCGAGCCTTACAGGAAAAACTGTCATAAAACAGGTGAAGACATGGAACACGAGCAAGTGAAATCAGAACGTAAATTTTTGCTGCTGGCACTGGTTACCGGCATTTGTGGAAGTGCAACTCTCGCGACACTGTTCGTCAGTGGTGTGGCATTTTCTATTTTTCCCATTCTCGCGTTTGTACTGGCCGTGCACGCTTGCTACCAACTTCACGAACGCCAGCCGCTGACTGAAGGCACGCCGCTGATTGCGTTTGCCTGCTTCTTAGTGGGAGCATTTGGCTATTCAGCGTTTATCCGTATGCAAATGCCAGAGCTGGGCGGCAACTTCTTCTCGATTTTGGTTGCCATGGCACTGGCGTTCTGGGTCGGCCACAAACTGGGCTTTTTCAGCCGCAAAGCGAAAAACGATACCGCCTCTGACGTCTAATTGCTTCTAAGACAGCCGTTGGCGAAACCCAAAAAAGGCGTCGAGAAGACGCCTTTTTACGTTTATCCGCGCTTGCTTGCCGTGACTATTTGCGCTCTAACCACACCCCGGCTTCGGTATGGTGGGTGAACGGGAATTGATCAAACAGCGCACAGCGACTAATGCGGTGTGTTTGGCTGAGGCGTTCTAGGTTTTCGGCCAAAGTCTCAGGGTTACAGGAGATATATAAAATCCGATCGTAACCTTGCACCATTTTGCAGGTTTCATCATCCATGCCCGCTCGAGGGGGATCGACAAAAATGGTATTGCACTGATAGTCGCTCAGCGTCACCCCTTGATCTTTTAAGCGGCGGAACTCGCGCTCGCCATTGATTGCTTGGGTGAATTCTTCGGCAGACATGCGAATAATCTGCACATTGTCGATATTGTTGGCGGCAATATTGTACTGCGCCGATTGCACTGAGGGTTTCGCCAGCTCGGTGGCGAGGACGCGGCGAAAGTTTTTCGCCAAGGCGAGGGAAAAGTTGCCGTTCCCGCAATACAGCTCCAGCAAATCGCCTTGGCTATCGCGGGTGCAATCAATGGCCCATTCCAGCATTTTTTCCGCCACCGGCCCGTTAGGTTGGGTAAAGCTGTTTTCAATTTGCTGGTAGATCAATGTCTGACCATCGGCATTGAGCTTTTCCAAAACGTAGTCGCGGTCTAGCACTTTCTTTTGCTTGCGCGCACGGCCAATCAGGTTGAGATTAAAACCCTCATCGTTCAAACGTTGTTTAAGCGCTTGCGCGGCGCTGTCCCACTCTTCGTCTAGCTGGCGATGATAGAGTAACGACACCAAGATCTCACCGCTTAAGGTGGAGAGGAAATCAACCTGGAACAGTTTACGTCGCAAGGCGTCGTTGGGCTTGATCGCCTCCATTAATAGCGGCATGAGGTCATTGATCAAGCGGCTCGCGGCAGGAAAGGTATCGACGCGATATTTTTGCTTGGTCGCAGGATCAAACATGATGTAATACAGGTCGTCGCCTTCATGCCATACCCGAAACTCTGCGCGCATCCGATAGTGGGTTTCCGGTGATCGAAAAACTTCTAGCTCAGGTGCGTGAAACGGCGCGAGTTGTGCATTGAGTCGTTGGACTTTCTCAGCAAGCTGTGTGTCGTAGTCAACGGTGTGAGCCTTGGTCATGATGGCTGCCTCAGCGATTGGAAAATGAGCGCAGATTTTAGACAAATCCCCAGCTATGTCCACCCTTGCTCACGATTCTCCCTTATTCAATAAGGTTATCAATGGACAATATCCATCTAGACGGCTACTATTCCTGCGTGGGTCAGTGCTCTGTCTATACCCAATAGGACGGATCACAGGAATGCGGTGAGAGTCCGCAACTGACGCGCAGCGGTGTAAGAGAACGACCCTAACCCGACCCAAGGTCAGACACTGTCGCCAATGCTGATAAATAGTATGCGATGGGAAGTCGTTAGCAGTAGGCGGCGAAAGCCATGCTCTTAAGTCCGAATACAGCCCACAGACGCAGCACGTCGCTGCACATTCTCGCGATAGGAAGGAACAACCAATGAACAAACAGATAGTGGCGAGCCTGGTGGCAGCGTCATTTTTCCCTGTGAGCACGTGGGCCGAGCCAAACACCGAAACGGTGGTGGTGACCGCCAGTCGGTTTGCGCAGTCCGATGCCTCAGTGTTGCAATCGGCAACCATTTTGACGCGTCAAGACATTGCGCGCTTGCAGGCTCGAAGCCTTGTCGATGTATTGCGTACGGTGCCGAGCATCGAGATTGCGCAAAGCGGAGGCCGTGGCCAACTTGCCTCTATTTTTATGCGCGGCACAGAATCAGACCACTCTTTAGTCTTGATTGATGGGGTGCGTATGGCCTCGTCTATCACAGGCTCGGTGGATTTTAATCAGATCCCAGTAAACAGTATCGAGCGTATTGAGATTATTCGCGGCGCACGCGCCACACTGTATGGGTCGAGTGCGATTGGTGGTGTGATCAATATCATCACCAAAACCGATAAAGAGCGAGCCAATGTTTCCGCGACCGTAGGCAGTTTGGATCATCATGCTGTTAGTGGCGCATGGGCAACAAAATTGGGCGATAAGGGTCACTTCTCTGGCATAGCTGGGTATGAGTCGAATGATGGATACAATGTTCATCCAACGACAAGTAACTTGGGTGATCAGCATGGTTTTACCGGCCGCAATGCACAACTTGGCTACAGTCATCGTTGGAATGCATCTTGGTCGGCCGATATCACCGGGCGTTGGTATCAGAATGAATACGATTACAATGACAACGAATCTAACCAAATAAAGCACAGTTGGTTAGAAAGCCAAGCACTGGCTGGCAATCTGAATTATCGTTCAGGACACTGGAGTGCAACCTTGAGCGGGGAATTTTCTCAGCGAAATAAGTATGACTATTTCCCTGGTACCGTGCGCAAGGAGAATAAAACCTCTGATGTGGAGCAAGTCTCTACCTCATTGGGACTTCAGTATCAGGCCACGGAGGATTGGCTGCTTGGTGGCGGTGTGGATTATCGACAAGATACCTACAATAAAGGGGGGGTAGATATTGATGAAATTGCTATTAACCCGCGCGATAACCTGGGCACTTACCTTTTAACGCAATTTAGCCCAGTAGAGCCACTATCTATTGAAGCAAGCGTGCGCTTGGATGATAACCAACAATACGGCCAGCATACGACGTGGCAGACAAGCGCGGGCCTTGCGATAACGGAAGGGTATCAATTGGTCGCCAGTTATAGCACCGCCTTCAAAGCACCGCTTTTTACTGAGCTTTATGGTCAGTATGGAGATGAAAATTTAAATCCAGATGAATCTGCAAATACCGAGCTTGCTCTGCATGGCTTAACCGCAGACATTGATTGGTCACTTACCGGCTATATTAACCATATCGACAATATGATTGATTACGATATGACGACGAGTAAATATCGCAATGTCGAAGAGGTGACGATTAAGGGGATTGAGCTCATTGCGAGCTTTGATGTGGCATCACTCCATAACCAGCTCTCATTGGAGTATAAAGATCCCCAAAAGGATAACACCGGTGAGCAGCTCGAACGTCGCGCCAAACGGGTGGCGAAATGGGATACATCGTACCAATGGGAACGCGTATTGCTGGGCACACAGTGGCAATATCAAAGCGAGCGAACTGATTGGAATGACCGCTTAGGTAGTTATAGTCTTTGGGTGGTCACTGCATCCTATCAGGCGACCGATAATCTGACCGTAAAAGGTAAAGTCGATAATGTATTTGATAAAGACTACGAAACCGCGGGTGGTTATCCGTCAGCTGAACGCGGCTATTTTATGACGTTAGATTATCAGTACTAGTGCCTGTTTCACGGCGAAACTAGCTTTAATCACGCCTTTATCGTTATGATAAGGGCGTTTTTATTGTATGGGTGACTCATGGCGCAGCCTAACATTCTGATCTTTGACTCTGGTGTGGGTGGTTTATCGATTTATCAGTCAGTGCGAGAGCAGCTACCTGACGCTAACTACACCTATTTGTTCGATAACGAAGCTTTTCCATATGGTGAGTTAGAGGACACGCGCTTGGTCACACGGGTGGCGACTCAAGTGCGCGCTGTGTGTGCGCATCATGATATTGATATCGTGGTCATTGCATGCAATACAGCATCGACGTTGGTATTACCGACGCTCCGTCAGCAGTTAGCGCTTCCGGTCGTGGGGGTTGTGCCTGCGATCAAGCCTGCAGCAGCGATCAGTCAGAAAAAAATCATTGGCTTGCTCGCTACGCCAGCCACCGTCTCCCGCCCTTATACCGAACAACTGGTGGCGGACTTTGCCAAAGATTGCCAGGTAGTCTCAGTCGGTACCACGGCGCTTGTGCACATGGCAGAACGCAAACTCCGGGGTGAGGCGGTGAATCAGCAAGATCTCGCGGCTATATTGCGACCGTTTAAAGGAACCGTCGATACCCTCGTACTGGGTTGCACTCACTTTCCTTTACTGCGTGATGAAATCCAATCAGTAGTGGGTGACTCAGTCGGTTTAATTGATTCGGGAGATGCGATTGCGCGTCGCGTGGTTTCGCTGGTCAGTCTACATAGCGACGCAAGGGCTACCGTTGCGACGTCAAAGCATTATGCTTATGCGACGGCAACCCCTATTAAAGCCGATGCTTTAGCGGACTTTATCCGATCGATAGGTTTTACAGATGTCAGCTATTCGCCTGCTTTTTTGGCTCATTCGCTTCACGGACTTTAAGTGTCCGCTCGCCATAAACATTGTTATTGAGTGCGTTGATAGCGTCGTCGGCATGCCCGGCGGCCATCACCACAAAACCAAATCCTCGTCGCTTGCCGGTTCGCTTGTCTTTCATAAGACGAACGGCAAACACTTCTCCATGTTCGCTAAACAGCGTGCGCACATCATTTTCATTCGCACGATAAGGTAAGTTTCCGACGTATAGCGTTTTGCTTTGCGGAGACTCTTCTTCTTTTTCGCTTGATGGCGTTGATGTCGATGGCCTTTGCTCTGGCTGAATAAAATTGGGTAAAGGAAGATATAGGCAAGCTAGACCACTAAGTATTGCACCCACTGCAAACGAAAAAGCGGGTGAGTTGACGTCCATGAGGCTGACGATAATCGCGCCAAGGACAGCGATGCAGATGACTAAAGCAAAATTAACTGGTGATTTCATAAGCGTCATTAAATAGAACAATTAAAGTGATGACATGACAACAGTCCGGCAATGCATGTCGTGAAAAAGACCAAGAAAACAAGCCAGCGTTACCTTGCGGTAAAGGTCTCGTATCAATAATGTTTCAAAACGCTGGTTATTCATCATTTTAGGTGGATTATTGCTCAGTCGAAATAAAAAACGTAAAAATCCCTTGTCAGTGTGATCCGCGTCGCTATACTACGCCCCATATCGACACGGCACGCAGGGCAAGCGTTCAGCGAGCATGTCGAGGCAAAAAATCGAATAAAAATAAACGCTTGACGTGAGTTTTTAAAAGATTAGGATAGCCGTCCACTTAACGCTAAGCGTTAGGGGAGTCAAAAAGAGGTTTTGTTTCACCCGGTTGGGTTGAAAATAAAAGATAAAATTTCTTCTTGACTTTAACGGTAAGGCGCGTAAGATACGCAGCCCTGACCAAGTGAAGCGCCGCTTCGCACAGTCAACGCTCTTTAACAATTTGACCTATGCAATCTGTGTGGGCACTCGTTAAGAATAGACAAAAAGATTTATTCGATGAACTGAGTGACCAAACGACAACTTTTAACGTATTTCGGCACAGACATTTCGTTTATCACGTAAAACAAACAAAACAACATATTACACAAA
>NZ_MEBQ01000003.1:0-262267 GCF_001722105.1 Salinivibrio sp. SS3
CCCTTGATCAAGCCAGCGTGCAGGATTTAGATGCCGGCGACCAGGTCACCGATACCATTACTCTCAATGCCTCTGACGGCACTCCGCAAGATATCGTGATCACCATTACCGGGACGGATGACGACCCCGACGTCACCGGTGAGTTCGTCGGTTCAGTGACCGAAGGTGACGTGGGCGATGCCGCGGTGACTGCCACCGGCACCATAGCGATCAGTGATATCGACGGTGACGATGCACCGAGCTTTGCGGATACCACCGAAGCGGGCGCCTATGGCTCGCTAGAACTGGTCAATGGCAGCTGGACTTACACCCTCGATCAGTCTGCCGTGCAGGATTTAGATGCCGGCGATCAAGTTACCGACACCATCACCCTGACGGCAAGCGATAACACCCAACAAGATATTGTTATCACCATTACGGGGACGGATGACGACCCCGACGTCAGCGGTGAGTTTGTCGGTTCAGTGACCGAAGGCAATGAAGGTGATGCACCTGTGACTGCCACTGGGTCGATTACGATTAGTGATGTTGATGGCGACGATGCGCCGACTTTTGCGGATACCACCGAAGCGGGCACCTATGGTTCGCTCGAGTTAGTGGATGGTACCTGGACCTACACCCTTGATCAGTCTGCCGTGCAGGATTTAGATGCCGGCGATCAAGTCACCGATACCATTACCCTGACCGCGAGCGATAACACCCAACAAGATATCGTGATCACCATTACCGGTAGCGAGGATGCGCCAGACGTCAGCGGTGAGTTTGTTGGTTCCGTCACCGAGGGTGATGTGGGCGATGCCGCGGTCACTGCCACCGGTACCCTTGCGATCAGTGATGTCGATGACGGCGATGCACCGAGCTTTGCCGATGTCACACAAGCAGGCAACTATGGCTCGCTAGAGCTGGTCAACGGTGATTGGACCTATACCCTCGATCAGACCAGCGTGCAGAACTTGGACGCCGGCGATCAAGTTACCGACACTATCACACTAACCGCTACTAACGGTGTACCACAGGACATTGCCATTACCATTACCGGTAGCAATGACGCGCCCACGTTGGCTCAGGCTGTTTCGACGCAAAATCTGCAAGAGGATTTTGTTAGCTACACCATTGATCTTAATACGGTATTTTCGGATATCGATAGCAACGATACGTTAAGCTTTGATGTGGCGAATGTACCTAGTGGTGTCTCCGTCTCTGTCGATGCGAGTGGCATCGCAACCATTTCTTCGGTCGCCGATTGGAGTGGGACAGAGACAGTGAGCTTCCGCGCCACCGATACCCAAAATGCGAGTCTCACGCACGATGTCACCTTCAACGTCGACGGAGTTGCTACCGCCCCCACACTCACGGTCAGTCGTGGCGATCAATCACTGACTTATATTGATAACACAGGACAAATCTCCGCCACTGACCCTGGAGCGGGCGGATCACGTGCCATTCTTTCGCCCTTAACAATCTCCGGCACCGCCAATGAAGCGGGCGAAACACTCACTTACCGAATCAGCGGCTTACCCGACGATGCGGTATTATCAGCGGGGACAAAAGAGGCAAGCACCGGCGATTGGCTGCTCACGGACGCGCAATTGAGTGGTCTTAATCTCGCCTCTCCCGCGGATATGACTGGCGTCACCCTATCCATTACGGCTATCAGTACCGACGGCACGGATCAGGCATCGACCACGGCCATGCTAAATCTAGAAAATGATAGCTTTGCGCTGACCGAAGGACAAACCACCAGCATTACCAGTGCCAATGGGCTGATTAGCAACGATACAGACACACAGGCCACGGTCACCCGCGTTGCCACCAATGCCAGCCAAGGAGAAAGTGGCAACAGTGAAGTTGTGATCGGCCCTGCCACCATCGCCACCGCACTGGGCGGCAGCATTACGGTCAGTGCCGATGGCAGCTTCACCTACACCGCACCAGCAGTGAATCATGCAGGCGGCGGTCAAGTCTATGACAGCTTCTCGTACCAAAGCAGCGAGAATGGCGAGTGGACAACCGTGACCTTTGATGTGAGCGACTCCGCGCCTGTCGCCCATGATGATAGCGACAGCGTGGCCTCTGCCGCCTCGACAGGGGGAAACGTGATCACTGCCGGCGCTGGCGCCGATACCCTTGGGGCGGATACCACCACGGTGACCGCGGTTAGCTTCAACGGTACCACCTATGCGGTTAACGGCAGTACTGTGATTGCCACATCGCAAGGGCAATTAACGATCCAGTCTGACGGTAGCTATGTTTACCAATCATTAGTCGCGTCGGCGACGGATGCCAGCACCCTGGATGATGAGGTATTCACTTATACCCTCACCGACAGCGATGGGGATATCAGTCAGGCACAGCTCACAGTCGGCCATGACAATAATACCCAGTTAAACGCCGATATCGCTTCAGTCAGCGAGCAAGGGTTAGTGAGCCACGATAATAGTCATTCCACCCAAGGCAACCTTTTGGATAATGACACCGGGATTGGTACCAATGTCGCTCTCGATCAAGTTAATGGACAAAGTTTTGGCAGTGACGGTGTCTTAACCCTCACGACCGCCAGTGGCACCTTGACTGTTTATAACCAAGACAACAACCAAGGTTATCGCGCGGGTGACTATACCTATACACTCAACAGCGCCACCAGCGGCGATAACGTGAGTGAAGCCTTCACCTACACGACTTATGATCCAACAGCGGCCACCGCTTATCGCTCATCGGCTTTAACTGTCAATGTGCAAGATGATACGCCGACCTCTGACAACATCGAAAGTGCCTTATATGCGACGGCAGAGAGTAGCGCGACCTTTAATCTGATTCTTACCGTTGACCTTTCGGGTAGTATGGCCGATCCGGTTGATCCGAATGACCCTGATTCACCCACTCGGATGGAAGTCACCAAAGCCGCACTAAAATCCATGGTAGAGGAATACGATAAGCTTGGCGATCTCAACATCCAAGTTGTGTCATTTTCGAGTGAAGCCCAGTCTTCAGGTTGGATACTTAACGATGTCAGCAGCGCATTAGACGCAATCGAGGGCCTATATGCCGGTGGTGCCACCCGCTACGATAACGCGCTAAACGAGATCATCAATACTGTCGATACCTCTGGGACCTCCGCAGATAAAACCGTCTCCTATTTTATCTCGGATGGGATACCCAATGATGACTTTGAAAATAACACCAGCCTGCAAAGTGCATGGCAAAATTATATCAGCGCGCAAGGCATTGATGAGTCCTTCAGTGTCGGGGTCGGGGATGGCATTACCACATCGCCACTGACTCCTATAGCAGCAAGTAGCTCAGGCAATACCAGTGACAATGTGTTGCTGGTGACCGATGAAAATGAACTCGCTTACTCACTGCTACAAACCATCAAGAGCGGACAAGTTTCGGGTGGCATGGTTCTGATGGATGATGAGGGTAATACTGTCTCCTTATTCGGCGCTGACGGTGGATACGTTTCTACGCTCACCCTAGATGGGCAAACGTACAACTATGATCCCGCCACGGACAGCGCGCAGCAGACCTTTGAAACCGCCAAGGGCGGGATCCTCACCATCAATTTTAATACCGGCGAGTACGACTACCGCGTGGCGGTCGACAGAGATATTCTCAACGAACAAGAACAAATCGCGCTGACGCTTACCGATAACGATGGCGATACCAGTGATGTGAATGTTGCCATTGACCTCTACTACGAGGCACGGCTCGATGCTAATCACGATATAGTGATCACCAATGTTCATGACGGTAGCCCAATCGTGATCCCCGGTTTGGCATTAACCCATAACGATATTCCGTCAATGGACAGTACGATCACGGCGACCAGCAACGGGGTACAAGGGTCAGTAACGGGCACGGATGACGTCACCTTCACACCCGATAGTGCGATGAATACGCAAGCTTTCCTTGACCCCATCGGTAACGACTCTAAATTTATCGCAGAATCCGAACTCGGTGATTACGCTGGTTCATTTGCTCAGGCACAGAGCCTAGACCGCGGTAAATTCGGGACCATGACCCAGGAGGTGTGGCCACACATTGATGTTGGTAACTTCGGTGCCAATGCCGCCCTGACGGGGACGGTACAAAACGGTACCGACAGTGACATGACAAAAATGGATCTCTACCAAAACGAAAGCTTACTCTTTGATGATGACAATTGGACGAATAATCTGAGCGTAAGAGTGTATGACGAAAACCAACAGCTATTGGACACTCTCAACCCAGATACGGGCAGTAATAGCTTTACGGCCGGTCAGCAAGGCACTTACTATTTTGAGGTCGTGTCCAACAATATATTAAATACGACCGAAAGCTACGATATTTATCTCACCCTGGATAGCGCTAATGCGGTGTTGCCAGAGCCTGAACATCAATTTGAATACACCTCCTCTAATGGCAGTTATATAGATAGTGCACTGGTCGATATTATTGCGATTGATGAGCAAACGCTGGAAGGTACTTATCAAAGTGAAGTTCTCGCGGCCGGTGCAGGTGACGATACCCTGATTGGCAACGCGGGCGATGATAGTTTACTCGGGAACCACGGCGACGACACGCTTGATGGCGGCCTTGGCGATGATCTGCTAGTTGGCGGGAAAGGTGACGATACACTGACCGGAGGGCTTGGCTCTGATACCTTCGCGTTTTTAAGCGGCGATCAAGGGTCGGTCGGCGCAGAAGCAGTTGATCGCATTACTGACTTTGATGTGCAAAAAGATACACTGGCTCTCTCCGAGCTGCTGATTGATGAAGACCAAGCCGGAGAGAGCCTTGAAGACTATTTGACGCTTGAGGACAACGACCAGGGTGAAGCCACTTTATACATCGCCTCTGCGGGCGATAATCAAATCGACCAGCACGTGGTGTTTGAAAACCTCAGTGTGGCAGACATGGCTAGCGCATACGAAATTGATATGAGTGGCCTCAGCAGCCAAGAGCTAAGCGCTTCCGTGATAGATGCCATGATCCAACAAAACAAATTGATGACAGACTAATCGGACACCTGACGCGTATATCTGATGCGTGGGAGTAAGTTTATGTTCTATTTTGCTTAACAAAGGGGCAGAATAGCGCCAAAACTTGCCAGAAGCATGATGGGAGTGATTTTGTTATCTGAGTTGAAAAATATCGCCCAACTGTTGGTCGAAAACAAACTATTGACCACCATTGGTGTTATCGTTTTTGTTAGCGTGATCCGCCGAATGATTTTACGTCATATTCGCGGCGACAGTAACTTCCTCAGTGAAGATCAACGCAAGTGGATCTCACGTACAAAAAACGGGGCATTTAGCCTGCTTTTACTGTTTTTGTTCTTATTTTGGAACACAGAAATTAGCGAGTTTGCCCTGTCGCTCACCGCCATTGCAGTCGCGGTGGTGGTGGCCTCCAAAGAGATCATCCTATGCTTTACCGGCTCAATTCAACGCGCCAGCTCACGGTCATTTCGTATCGGTGATTGGATTGAGGTCGGTAACTCTCGTGGCGAAGTGATCGAGCACAACTTAATGGCCACCAAAATTCAAGAGATTGATACCCACCATGGTCACTATTGCTATACCGGTAAAACAGCGACCTTACCGAATAGTCTGTTTTTCTCTACCACAGTGAAAAACCTGAACTTTATGAAGCGCTATGTCTATCACCATTTTCACTTGGTGATCCGGGGCGATATAAATTTATATCCCCATATTCCGGCGCTGCTGGCACGCATCGACGATCATAGTGAGGATTTTCTCGATATCGCTCGACGTTATAACCATGTGATTGAACGTCATGCGGGGGTGGATTTGCCTGGGCCTGAGCCTCATGTCTATTTGTCTCATACCGATACTGGAGAGCAACATGTCCACGTCCGCCTGTTCTGTCCGACCGAACGCGCCGCCGAACTCGAACAATTAATACGGGAAGACATTATGACGCTTTATTGCGAAAAGCTGCTCCCCGCAGCAGACGGCAAACTGAGCGAAAAAACCGAGTTGACAGCGGCCGAAACGACCGCGCCTTCAACACCCGCTTGAGAGAATAAAGCGCTCGTGAGGATCACGCGCGCTATCAAGCGATCAACTGAGTGACGACGCATCACGTCCAAGTAAAACTCACAGTAAAAACAACGTCCCTAAGCCCAAGAAAGCGACAAAGCCGACGATGTCCGTCACTGTGGTTAAAATCACTGAGCCTGACAGTGCCGGATCAATCTTCAGCTTCTCTAATAACACTGGCACAAAAATCCCCGCCAATGCCGCACTGATGATATTGGCGACAATCGCGGCACCGATAACCGCACCAAGTCCCCAGCTTTCAAACCAGTAACCCGCAATGGCACCAATCACAAGCGCCCAAAGCACACCATTAAGCAGCCCCACTTTAAATTCCTTGCTCAAAAGAGGCTTTAGGTTAGCTTTAGAGATTTGCCCGAGCGCGAGGCCTCGCACGATCAGCGTCAAGGTTTGACTACCGGCGATCCCCCCCATAGAAGCGACCACGGGCATGAGTACCGCCAGCGCGACAACCTGCTGCAACGTTGCTTCAAATAGACCGATAAACCATGACGCGAGAAAGGCTGTCATCAGGTTCACCCCAAGCCATAACGCACGGTTGCGCGCACTTTTCATTACCGGGGAGAATAAATCTTCATCTTCATCCAAGCCCGCGGTGGCCATAATTTGCGCTTCTGCCCGTTCCGCTTGCATCTCATAAGCCGTGCCCAAATCAAGTCGCCCAATCAACATATTACCGTCATCCAGCACGGGCAGTGCGATTTCTTCACTGCTCGCGACTTTGTCAGCGCTGGTATAAATATCATCACGTGCGTTCAAGCTGGGGAACTGTTCACGGACCAGCTCACTGATTTTTAGCACCCCGTCCGCGCCGAATAGCTTATGAATAGGGACAGCCCCGACCCAGATGCCTCGACTGTCGACAACGAAGACATGATCACAATATTTGGGCATCACACGGCGCAGTAAACGCAGTACCACATTGACTTTTGTTTTGGCGGGCACCACTAAGGGTTGATGATCACACCAATGCCCCACTTGGTTATCCGCATACTGTTGTGCCGAGGCATAGCGTTGCTTTTGCTCCGAGTCCATACGACCGAGCGCTTCTTCTAGCAGCGGTTCGGTCAACACATCTTGCAACTCCAACAAGGTGTCCGCGTCGAGATCAGCAAAAAGCGTATGGAGTTGTGCCTCATCAACGGCACGGATCACCGCCTCACCGGCGTCATCACGCATTTCCGCCAACACTGGCAGTTGTAACGAGGGAGAGAGTTGTTCCCAAAAGTCCACACGATCGTTGACGGGCAAGGCTTCCAACAACAGAGCGAGGCTATCCACACCGTGTGCTTGCTCTATCTCTTGTATCGTCTCGGGCGCATCTTGATCGACTTTTGATAGCAAATCGTCAATCACTTCTTGTCTATCACTCGTTTGCATGGTATTTCCTTCTCAACGGTCATCATGTGCACAGTAGTCCAGCGAACCGCCCCCGGCAGGGGCCCTCAGCTGTCTCCTATATGCGATGCTAGTGCCGTTTCCAGTGTGCGATGGTTATCACATATCATCGCCGATTTTTCAGATTCTTACCACGAATAACCGCTATCACTTCTATGGTGAAAGCAAGGCAGAGCACTAACGAGTAATGATAACAATGCCGGTTCAATCAACGGAAAAAGTGTGTGTAGGTTGGCGTGAGTGGATTAGCCTCCCCGACCTCAATATTGCGCGTATAAAAGCCAAAATTGATACGGGCGCGCGGACTTCATGCTTACATACCTTCAAAATCGAAGAGTTTGAGAAAGGAGACGTCACCTGGGTTCGTTTTTGGATCCATCCTCACCAAGGCGATGACGAGCATGTGATTCAAGCAGAAGCGCCCGTGCTTGCGCGTCGCGTCGTGCGCGACTCTGGCGGGCATGAGCAACTTCGCTATGTCATTCAGACCACACTTAAAGCCAGTGAACTGTGTTATCCCATAGAGATGACACTCACCGCACGCGATAACATGCGCTTTCGTATGCTGTTAGGTCGTACCGCAATGACGGGAAACGTCATTGTCGATCCTATGCATTCATTTCTGCTTGGCAAATAGGAGCCCTAACCATAATGAAAATCGGTATCCTTTCCCGGAATAAAAACCTCTATTCCACTCGGCGCCTGATTGAAGCGTGCGAACAACGTGGCCATGAGTATAAAATTATTGACGCACTACGCTGTTATATGAGCATTAACTCGACACAACCGTCGATTCACCTCGCTGGCGAGGAGTTAGAGGGGTTTGACGCCATCATTCCGCGTATCGGCTCCTCAGTCACCTTTTATGGCTGTGCCGTATTGCGCCAGTTTGAAATGATGGGGGTTTTTCCTGTTAATGAGTCTGTGGCCATCACCCGCTCTAGAGACAAGCTAAGGTCAATGCAATTGCTGTCGCGCAAAGGCATAGGTATGCCGCATACTGGGTTTGCCAGCAAGCCGGGTGATGTGGGTGATTTGCTGGAAATGGTGGGCGGTGTCCCTGTGGTCGTCAAGCTGCTGGAAGGCACCCAAGGCATTGGTGTCGTCCTCGCCGAAACCAAAAAAGCAGCTGAAAGTGTGATTGAAGCCTTTATGGGCTTAAAAGCCGATATTTTAGTGCAGGAGTACATTAAAGAATCCAGCGGTGCTGATATTCGCTGCTTTGTGATTGGTGACAAGGTGATTGCGGCAATGAAACGTCAAGCCCAGCCAGGCGAGTTTCGCTCTAATTTACACCGCGGAGGCTCAGCATCCTTGGTTCGGATCACGCCCGCAGAGCGACGCACAGCCATCGCAGCGGCCAAAGCTATGGGGCTCAATGTCGCCGGGGTTGATCTGCTGCGCTCAGAACGTGGCCCGCTTGTCATGGAAGTTAACTCCTCTCCAGGGCTAGAAGGCATTGAAAACGCGACCGGAAAAGATGTTGCTGGCATGGTCGTGGAATATATCGAAAAGAACGCTTACTCAAAAAGGACACGCACTCGTGGGAAGGGCTAAAAAAAACAAGGCCATCGAAATCGGTGGCGAGACCGTTAACCCAGGTGATCGTCTCAGCCTAGAGCTGGAAATCGCCAAGCTTTATACCCACGCACCGCTCAACGTGAGTATCGAGATCCTTAACGGCAAATTATCGGGCCCCACACTGTTAATATGTGCGGCGATTCACGGCGATGAGCTCAATGGTATCGAAATTGTTCGCCAAATCATGGCCAGAACCGATACAAAAAAATTGCGCGGAACCATAATTGCCATTCCTGTTGTGAACGTGTTTGGGTTTATTCATAAATCTCGCTATCTACCAGATAGGCGAGACTTGAATCGCTCTTTTCCAGGTTCAGAACGTGGCTCTATTGCCGGGCGCATGGCGTATCAGCTTTTTAATGAAGTGATCAGTCAATGCACCCACGTGATCGATCTCCATACCGCCGCCATCCACCGCACCAATCTACCGCAGATCAGAGTCAACCTGGAGAATCAAGAGGCGGCGGCGATGGCGACTGCATTTTCCGCCCCTGTGGTTGTCGACGCCGCATTAAGAGACGGATCCTTACGCGCAGAGGCAGAAGCGATTGGCATTCCGGTGATCACCTATGAGGCCGGCGAAGCACTACGCTTTGAGCCTTACGCCATTAACGCAGGTGTTAGGGGGATCATACGCGTGATGCGCCACTTAGGCATGCTGCGTCAATCGCGGCGGAAATTACCGTACAAACCTGTCACAGCCAGAACAAGCCGTTGGGTACGTGCCGATGCAGATGGCATATTCCGCAGCCATATTGCCCTGGGTGAGATGGTCTCCAAGCAACAAGTCATCGGTATCATTTCTGATCCAGCAGGCAGTCAAGAGGTCGAGGTCATCGCTCCCCAGAGCGGCATCCTCATTGGGCAGCAAACACTGCCCGTGGTCAATGAAGGTGACGCTATCTTTCATATTGCTTTTTTCTCACAGTCTGATGATTTGATTGAACAACACTTGGAAGGTTATCGAGATCAAGTCAAAGACGACCAAGATGATGAGCTAAAATGGGGAATTGGCACCCTATCAACATGATCGCGTCACGAGAAACAAACCGTACTACTTGCATCGAGCCATAAGATTCATAACACTACGCGTTTTGTAGCACGGGCAGCCGCCCGTTCAATAAGAGGAACGACATCATGCTGACATGGCAAGACATCGTCGCTCGCAGTGAAAACGGTAATCTCACGCCGCCGTCGCGGGTTGAGAAAACAGACCAAGAGTGGCAAGCACAGCTCAGTGAAGAGACCTTTCGTGTTACCCGCCAAAAAGGCACAGAGCGCGCGTTTAGCTCAGGGATGTGCACGCTCTTTGAACCAGGGCGTTATGGATGTACATGCTGCGGCACCTTGCTGTTTGATGCGCATGAAAAGTTTGATTCGGGGACAGGCTGGCCGTCGTTTACGCAACCTGCGCAAGATGATGCCATCGCCTATCATAAAGATGGCAGCCACGGAATGACGCGAATTGAAACCACCTGTGCCACCTGTGACGCTCACCTTGGCCATGTATTCCCAGATGGCCCCGAGCCATCTGGCTTACGCTTTTGTATGAACGCCGTCGCGTTGAAAAAGCTCGATTAACCGTACCTTCCCCACTAAAAAAGCAGAGTCCAACCGCGGCTCTGCTACACTTAGCCATAAGCGAACTGCCACTATCAACCACTTTTCCATCCTATTGCATCGCACGACGCAGAGGTGACATGCTACTGGGGAGTTCTTTACCTGCCGCTCGCCACATATTGTTGTGGAGCCTCATTTACGGGGCGATCGTCTGGCTGGATATGCGTTATTTATCCGCGATACTCGATATCAATACGGTCACCTTACTCAATATTTCCAGTGGCCTAGCCGTGGTATTGTTCCGGCATCTAGGGCTGGGTTTACTGCTCCCTCTTATCTTGGCCGGTTCGTTGGGTCATGGCCTGGCGGCGGTTACGCGGATCGAATCGCTGCATCTCGCTACTGGCCTGTTTTTTGGTATATTTCTGACCCTCACCTCCGCATTATCCGCTTGGCTATGGCAGAAATACTATCCACATTGCCTGGATACCGTGCGGGCTCTTTTTCGATTTGTGCTCGTCGGATGCCTGTTCCCCGCGATAGCAATGATGGCCATTGTCGCCATTCCTCTTTATATCGATGAGCAGTTAGTTCATGGGCGCCTACAATTCTTAACCATTGAATTTACCATGACTTACACCACATCAACGCTACTCTGGGTAAGCTTGTACACGGCTTGGCAAAGGCAGGGGTGTGACTGGCAAACACTCCGTTGGCAAAACGTAGCCTACGTCGCTGCCATTATGGCACTGACACTCATCAGCTTTTCCGTGTTTCCAGGCGCTATTTATATTGAGCTTGCTTTGCTGATTTATATCGCGTTCTCCGGCCATTGGCGTACGCTACTGGTTGGCCTTTGTGGCTTAATCATCGTGTCTATCTTAAGGGTACCATTCGATATGGGGGCATTCGCGATCCCTGACCTCTATGACGGCGTGTTAGCACTGCTTATTTTTATCTTCACCACCGTACTGGCCAGCATCAGTATTTCTATCCAAGTGATGGAATATAAAAATGCCGTTGCGGCAAGAGACAGCTGGCAACGAAAAGCCAGCCTGGATCCACTGACTGGCACCGTTAATCGCTACGGCCTATTGCCTGAATTAGCGATTGAGTACGAACGATCTCGGCGAACGCGATACACCTATACGGTCGCCGTCATCGATGTCGATAACTTTAAGCAATTTAACGATACATACGGTCACTCCGCCGGCGATCGCGTCTTGCAAGATGTTGCTGCTGAGATAACACGCGCCGTTCGCCAAACCGACTTGGTGGCTCGATATGGAGGGGAAGAATTTGTGATTATCTTTCGCAATACTGACAGCCACGATGCGTACTACGTGGCCGAGCGTATTCGCCAACGTATTGCGACGAATACCTCACAGTTTGATAACCAATCGCTCACCTATACGGTCAGCTGTGGCTTATCCGAAAGCTGCCCAAACGATAGCCATCCTGAGCAGGTATTTGATCGCGCTGATGATCACCTATATACCGCCAAAAGCCTTGGGCGCAATCGTGTGGTGGTTGCGCCCAAGGAGGACCCGTGAAGCGCATTACTCGGCGATGCCGCCTTTAGTGAGCTTGGTTGGATCAAGCAGCTGCGAAAGCTTCTCTCGACCCAGATCGGTCTCTTCTTCGGCAACGTCGAGAATCGGGCGTCCTTGTTGATACGCTTTTTTAGCGATTTCAGCCGCTTTCAAGTACCCAACAACAGGGTTGAGGGCGGTGACCAAGATAGGGTTACGAGACAACGCAGCTTGCAGGTTATCTTCTCTCACTTTAAAGCTGCGAATCGCTTTATCGGCAAGCAGTCGGCTTGCGCCAGCGAGCAAGTTGATACTTTGCAACACATTCGCGGCAATCACTGGCAACATCACGTTTAGCTCAAAATTCCCCGACTGACCCGCCACCGTCACCGTGGTGTCATTGCCCATCACCTGCGCGGACACCATCGCCGCCGACTCGGGAATAACGGGGTTGACCTTGCCTGGCATAATTGACGATCCTGGTTGCAATCCTTCCAGCTCGATCTCACCGAGTCCCGCAAGTGGCCCCGAGTTCATCCAGCGCAAATCATTGCTTAGTTTCATGGTTGCCACCGCGGTGGTTTTTAATTGACCATGAAGGGCCACCAGCGCATCTTGGCTGCCAATGGCAAAGAATGGGTTCTCACTGGCCGTAAAACCCGTCTTGCTCAGCGCGGCTACCGCTTCGGCAAAACGCTCAGCAAACAATGGGTGAGCATTGATCCCTGTGCCGACCGCTGTCCCTCCCTGAGCCAACGCGCGTACCGGCGACAAACTTTGGGTAATTTGTACCATGGCATGTTCAATTTGCTGCGACCAGGCATCCAGTTCTTGCGCCATGGTAACTGGCATGGCGTCCATTAAATGGGTACGCCCGGTTTTGACAATCTCGCCGACGGACTGTTTCTTTTCTTGCAAGGCATCACGCAAATGAGCGAGTGCAGGCAGCAGTTTTTGCTCGCAGCCTAACGTGGTACTGATCTGAATGGCCGTTGGTACGGCGTCATTGCTGCTTTGGCTCATGTTGACATGATCGTTGGGGCTAACCATCTCACCGGATTTCTCTGAGGCTAAGGTAGCAAGTACCTCGTTCATATTCATATTCGAACTGGTGCCCGACCCGGTTTGAAACACATCAACAGGAAACTGATCCAAGTGATTACCCGCCATGATTTCTTGTGCGCTCTCACAAATGGCATCGGCAATCTTACGCTCTAACAATCCCAGTGACTCATTTGCTTGTGCCGCACCGTATTTCACCATCGCCAGTGCGCGAATAAAGTCTTCGGGCATGGTCTGATCACTGACCGCAAAGTTATTCACCGCACGTTGCGTTTGTGCCTGATACAAAGCCTGCTCAGGCACTTCAACGTCACCCATACTGTCTGTTTCAATACGTGTTTTCGCCATGATCATATCCTTTTATGTCGCCATGCCATTTCGATAATGGTTATCATTAACACATTAAAGTAGCTAAATGAAGTCAGTCACTGCATCCGTTGATAAAAAATCCGTGCCTCTTCGTCGTGCATCTCCTAGTATGGCGTCATTGTCACCCATAACGAGCAACATCATGCAAGACGAAACCAATACCAGTATCGCTAACTTGATTGAAGTGGTTGAGAACCAGATTGCCGACCAAGAGCCTAAAAAGGTAGCAGAAACCTTGATGCGCCTACGTATGACCGGCTATTCACGCGATGAAGCTATCGAGTACATTGCCTGTGCATTAATGGTTGAGATCTACGACGTCAGCAATCACAACGGACAATTTACCCTGTCCCGCTATGAAGCCAACTTGGATACCCTGCCAGACATGCCATGGGCCGATGAAATTAATTTGGATATCGGTGAGTAACGCCTTCAGTTAAGCAATTACCCTAAAAGCCGCTCAGCGCGGCTTTAATTTTTAGAGTGGATAGACTTTCTCAAACTCTTCAAGCACCACATCCGAGTGCTCATCAAAATGCAGGCCGTGTGTTTTGGCGTACTGGGAGAAGTATCCCCAATGCGCTTCATGCCAACACTGGTAAGAACCATCGCCCTCCCCTTCTCGTGCCGCAAATTCGGCGCTGACTTGGTTAAATGGGCAATAACTCACTTTAGTGGTTTTCACAATACAAACGGGCCGTTGGTGACCATTTAGCACGATTTTGTATTGACCTTTCTGCGGGGCCACCGCATTTTTCTCTTCCAAAGAGCTGCGCAACCGGCAGTGCGCTTTCTTTTTATTCAAGCTTACCAAGGTCGCGACTTCATTCGCTCTCACCGTATGATGGCTTAAGGTGTCCACCACCACGTACTCATCGGCTGGCCGTTGGTCCGAGGGAAGGGTCGCAAGATATTGATGCCAAAAGGCGTTTTGTTCTTCAGTCATGGGTCTCGCCTTGATTCTTATTGGTTTCTTTTTAAATGATTTCTTTATGAACAGTTTCTTGGACAACACTAACAACGGTGATCATAACGTGCAGACGCGCATTCGCCTATGCGCTGGCTAACGTTTCTAAGTTGCTTTGTGAATAAATTACACTTAAACATCAATCAAAGCCAATTAAAACCCAAAAAAAGCGGCCCTTTTGGCCGCTTGAGACAATCATTCACCTTAATCGCTAATAAATGGCAATAAGGCTTGGTGTAGCCGATCAATTTCATCAACCGTGTTGTAATGCATCATACCGATGCGGATCACACCGCCCTTGTCTAAAACATCAAGCTGTTCACACAAGCCTTGCGCATAAAAGTGGCCGTTCCAGACACAAAAATTTTGCGCGCCGAGTGCTTGCGCAACCTCAGCTGGCTCAACCCCCTCTATACGTATCGCAAAGGTAGGGGTACGTTTATCGAGCAGATGATCGTCAGTAATGCCATAGATACGTACTTTGGGATAAGCGCGCATCAACTGAATAAAATGAGCAGACAGGGCCCGCTCATGTGCTTGATACTGCGCATAGCTTGCCGCTAGTCTTTCTCGTAGTGAAGACGTTGGGTCGCCCCATTGTGCAAGATACTCAACCGCGGCGATAAAGCCCGCAATGGCTTCAAAGCTTTGCGTGCCCGTTTCGAACCGGCCAGGGCCTTGATTAGTCGCAGGTTCTACTTTGTACGGTTTTAATGTCTGTACCCACTCAGGCGCGACATACACAAAACCAACATGGGGCCCAAAAAACTTATACGCCGAACAGGCAAGAAAGTCGCATCCGAGCGCTTGTACATCCACCAAGTGATGGGGCGCGTAATGCACCGCATCGACATACACTTTGGCGCCCACTTTTTTCGCCATCTCGACCACTTTTGCCACATCGACCAAACTGCCTGTGGTGTTTGAGGCGAGTGTCACCGCAACCAACTTGGTTTTATCGGTCATTAGGCTGGCAAGATGTGCCATATCGATAGAATACGTCGACTCGTCAACACGTACTTGTTTCACCGTCGCACCCTTATCGTGCGCCGCTTGCTGCCAGCTAGACACGTTTGAATAGTGGTCTAGCGCGGAGACAATCACCTCGTCCCCCGCCTGCCAGTCGCGACTGATTGCGCGACTCAACGAGAAAGTCAAGGTGGTCATATTAGGCCCGAATACCATGCTTTCTGACGATGAGGCATTCACAAAGGTGGCCGCCACATCCCGTGCCCGCTGCATAAGCTCGGTCGTGTAACGACCAGAGAAAAACTGGCCACCAAGGTTGGCGTTGTAGTGCCCTAAATAATCCACCATGGCATCAAGCACCGCACTCGGCACTTGTGCGCCGCCCGGACCATCGAAAAATGCAACGGGTTGACCGTTAATCAATTGCGCAAGCGCGGGAAAGTGTCCCCGAACAGCATGAGGTGAAAAGCCTGCTGGTGTCATCGTTACTTCCTTGTTGCTGTGAGTACAAATACATCCATCGTGCCCGGTTTCTGGTTATCCACGGGCGTAATTGGCTCAGCGTAATGCCACAGTGTACGGTCATCAAGTGCTGCCATTTGTCCCGGTGCCAGCGGCAAACTAAACAGCGGGGCGCTTGTTTTGTGACTAAATACCTGAAAGTCCCCGCCATCAATATTATCGCGGCCAATGCTCACAATGGCGATATGATCGAAGCCATCTTGGTGAACCCCCTCTGGGGCGACTTGTACCGACTGATTATCCGCCTGAATACGAATTTGGTGGATTTCAATATCGTTACCGTCGCTTAACTGATACATATCGCGGAAAGTGCGACACATGGCATGAAAGCCAGGCTTTTGCACGGTTTCTGATTCAATATCTTCAAATGTCCTCGCCACATCGCCTTGGAACTCGTTGATATCCGAGGTTTGCATAAACGGCCGTGGTGGTAGTTTTTCGACACCTTCATTGAAAACATGAACCACCGAGTAACGACGAAGTCGATAGCCGCCGTCTGCATGTGAAGTGCCAGGGAGATTATCAAACGAGGGTTGAAGCTGCTTGATGTCGTTATCATCCAGTTGATTGAGCTGCATGAGTAGTGAAGACGTAGTCATGGCGTTCTCCTTTTATCCGTACCGAAGCACGCATTGATGCCAGGGCCATTGCCAAGCACAATATTAACAAATGCGTTACATGTTATGTTTAACTAAATCCCCTACCATTTCCAGTTTCGACCCTAGATTTGTCGACTTTAAAACCATCAATCAGAATGATTACCTACTAATAACCCTTAAGCCATTGAAAACCTCCAACCCAAAAGTTAACAATTAGTAAACATTAGCATTAACCACCAATTAAAAGGCAATGATCAATATTTTAAGTCGCACTCTCGGCAGTTTACTGTCACGAAAAGTTGCCATATCCGATAAAACAGGATCTTATAGATAACGTTTTCGCGTGATTGCGACGGTCTATATCCGTTTTATCGCAAACGTCTAAACACATAATTCGCGCTATACTGATGAGATAGGCTCTGCAACGAGGGGAAATAATATGGCACGTCTTGCCATTCGGTGTTCATGTGGGCAAATGACAGGCGAGATCATTGATGCACAGCAAAGCCAACGTTGTGTGTGCTTTTGCAGTGATTGCCAGGCCTATGCGCAAACACTGGGCTACCATACTGAACTCGAGCCAGGCGGCGGCACAGAAGTGCTACAAATTACGCCATCGCAGCTCCGCATTTATCGCGGCCGAGATCAATTAACCTGTTTGAGACTGAGCGAACGAGGTCTATACCGCTGGTATACCCATTGTTGTCAAACGCCTATCGCCAATACCATTCATGCCGATATTCCTTTTGTTGGCGTGGTGAGCGCTTGCTATCAGATTGAAGGCGATAATGAAGAAGAAATCGGCCCGGTTCGCTGGTATGTGCAAGGACAAGATGCTCGCTCAACGCCTACAGCAAACAAGGTTCACGCAAGATTTCCATTGCGCCTGATGGTTATCACTGCCTTAAAGGGCTTGTGGGCACGGCTACTGGGTAAACATCGTCCGAATGTCTTTTTTGACCGTGAAGGGCGTCCGCGTGGCCTGATTCATCATGTGGAGCAATCAGCCCCCTCATCGAGAAGGAAACAGCCTCTGCCGTGACAAGATAAGGTAAGACCGATGGGAGTGATAGGTTGTAGCGTGATAACAACGCTTTAACTTCATCATCAGCCCATTTACAATAGAGCTGTTAAATCAAGCAATCCCCCGAGCGAGGCGACAGCCTTCTAGGCAAGGTCGCCTCTCTTATTCACAATAACGGACAAGGGGAGGCATCCGTGAGCAACCCATCTCAACACCCAGATAGTTTCAACACCCGACGTACTCTACATGTCAACGGTGAAACCTACGACTACTACCGCCTGGACGCACTGTCCGATAATTTCGAGATCAGTCGTTTACCCTACTGCTTAAAAGTCCTGCTAGAGAACTTGCTACGTAAAGAAGATGGCAAGAATGTCTCCGCAGACGACATTCGTACGCTTTGCCAATGGCAAGCCGATAAAGCTGGGCAAGATCAGGTAAACTTCACGCCTGCTCGTGTCGTGCTTCAAGACTTCACTGGCGTACCTGCGGTGGTTGATTTAGCGGCGATGCGTGCCGCCATGCGCGAATTGAAAGGAGATCCAGCCAAAATCAACCCGCTTGGTGCGGTTGATCTTGTCATCGACCACTCGGTCATGGTGGATGACTACGGCAACCCTGATTCCTTGCAGAAAAACACTGAGATTGAGTTTGAGCGTAACAGCGAGCGCTACCAGTTTTTGCGCTGGGGTCAGCAAGCCTTCTCTAACTTCCGTGTGGTGCCACCTGGCACTGGGATTGTGCACCAAGTAAACCTTGAGTATTTAGCCCCGGGTGTATTAGTGGAAGAGCAAGGCGGCAACAAGTTAGCCATGCCAGATACCCTGGTAGGTACAGACTCACATACCACCATGATCAACGGTTTAGGCGTGCTCGGTTGGGGCGTGGGGGGGATCGAAGCAGAAGCGGCGATGCTCGGCCAGCCTATCACCATGCTGATCCCAGAAGTGGTTGGTTTTGAGCTAAAAGGTGAGCTGCCTGCTTCCGCTACCGCCACTGATTTAGTACTCACCGTCACCCAGATGCTACGTGAACGCGGTGTGGTGGGTAAATTTGTTGAGTTTTATGGCCCCGGGCTCGCCAAATTACCGCTGGCTGACCGTGCGACCATTGCCAATATGGCGCCCGAGTATGGTGCAACCTGTGGCATCTTCCCGATTGATAATGAAACCCTCAACTATATGCGCCTGACAGGCCGTACTGATGAGCAAATCACACTGGTCGAAACCTACGCCAAAGCACAAGGCCTGTGGCGTGATGACGACGCACCCGTTGCCGATTACAGTGACACACTCCATCTCGACCTCGGCGATGTGGTACCAAGTCTTGCTGGCCCCAAACGCCCACAGGACAGAATTGCATTAACCGACGCCAAAGCCCAGTTCGATCAGCTGTTGGAAAAAGAGCAAGCGGCAGCCAATAACCTGATCGCCAGCTTTGCCAGTGAAGGCGGACAAACCGCGGTCGATAATCCTAGCCTTCGCGAACAAGGTAAAGTGGAGGTCGACTATAACGGTGAGCGATTTACGCTTGAGCATGGGGCCGTTGTGATTGCGGCGATCACCTCCTGCACCAACACCTCGAACCCGGCCGTATTGGTGGCTGCAGGGTTGGTGGCACAAAAAGCACGTGAGCGAGGCTTAAACACCAAGCCTTGGGTGAAAACCTCTCTCGCACCCGGTTCTCAGGTGGTGCCTGCCTATCTGGAAAATGTTGGCCTACTTGAACCACTTGCCGAACTTGGCTTTAACATTGTTGGCTTTGGCTGTACCACCTGTATTGGTAACTCAGGGCCGCTACCTGAGCCTATCACTGAAGCCATTCGCTCGGCGGATCTGCTTGCGACCAGCGTGCTTTCCGGTAATCGCAACTTTGAAGGCCGTATTCACCAAGATGTGAAAGCCAACTATCTCGCCTCACCACCGTTAGTGGTGGCCTATGCACTGGCGGGTAATATGAATGTCGATGTCCTTAAGGAGCCATTAGGACAAGATGAAAACGGTAAGCCTGTTTACCTCAAAGACATTTGGCCAACCCCGCAGGAAGTGGCGCAAACTATCCAATCCGCAATGACGGAAGGGCTGTACCAAGACAAATACGCGGATGTGTTTGCCGGCACAGACGCATGGCGTAAACTGCCGGTGCCTGAAGATGAGATTTATTCATGGCCTGACTCCACTTACGTTAAAAAACCAACCTACTTTGACGGCATGACCATGGCACTGCCGGAAATGAAACCGATTAAAGGCGCACGCTGTGTGGTCAAAGTCGGTGATTCGATCACGACCGACCACATCTCACCCGCCGGCGCAATTAAGCCAGATAGTCCAGCGGGCGAGTATTTGAAATCTAAAGGCGTTGAGCCAAAAGATTTCAACAGCTACGGCTCACGCCGAGGCAACCACGAGGTGATGGTACGTGGCACCTTTGCCAACGTGCGCTTGAAAAACCAAATGGCGCCGGGCACCGAGGGCGGTATGACTACCTATTTGCCCACCAATGAGCAAATGAGCATCTATGAAGCGGCCCAACGCTATCAAAAAGATAATACGCCATTAGTCGTGCTTGCGGGTAAAGAGTACGGGACAGGGTCGAGCCGTGACTGGGCCGCCAAGGGTACCAACTTGCTGGGTATCAAAGCCGTCATTGCTGAAAGCTTCGAGCGTATTCACCGCTCTAACTTAGTAGGCTTTGGCGCGTTGCCACTACAATTTAAAGAGGGTGATTCCGTCGAATCACTTGGGTTGGATGGGACAGAAGTGTTCGACTTTGACGAGATCAAGGGCGAACCCTCTACCCTCAAGGTACGTGCAGTTCGGGATGATAAAACCATGGAGTTTGACGTCAACGTCCGCATCGATACAGCCGTTGAATGGGATTACTACCGCCATGGCGGCATTCTCCACTACGTGCTGCGCCAACTCGCTAGCTAATACTGGCACCAATACCCAAAAGGCCCCGCGGGGCCTTTTTTATTGCGTCGCCATCATGGTTTCAAACGCGTCGATCACCTGCTGAGTGTCGATGGCGGCCATCACATGATCGCCTTTCACCCGTGTGCTCCATGCTAGCTGCTCAACGGGCTTGCCATGTTGCTGTTCAGCAAAAGTTTCGTAAACACTGACCACATCCGCGAGATTATTATAAGGGCCGGTGCGCTTCGGGTTGCTATGGCCATAAAGGCCTAAGACGGGCGTGCCTTGTGTGGTTGCCATGTGCGCGGGGCCGGAGTCGGGGGCCAGCACCGCATCGGCGCACGCGAGCACCGCAGCCAATTGTTTGAGACTGGTTTGTCCCACCAAGTTAACCAGTGGTACGTTGGCGTCGGCAATAATGCGCGCGGCCAGCGTTTTTTCACGCTCGGCCGGTGAACCACAGAGGGCCACCTGATACCCTTTACCGACCACGTAGTCGGCGAATTCAGCGTAGCGCTCTGGCAGCCAGTTGCGCTCATCTTTACTCGCGGCAGGACTGATCACGACAGTAGGCTTGTCACCCAGTTGCGCGTTGGCAAAGGCATGATCGTCTTCAGAAAGTGGTAGTTGCCACTGCGGCGGCGTAACCGGCACGCCCAAGTATTGAGTAAAGGCGAAAAAGCTGTCTAACACATGGCACGACTGGGTGTCGGGGATCCGTTTATTGGTAAACAGCCACTGCCCCTCTTTCGCTCGGTGACGATGAAACCCCACGCGATGGCGCGCGCCGATCCCCACAGTCAATAAGCTAGCGCGTAAAGCAAGCTGCATATGCACTAGCGCATCAAACCGGCGCCCTTTCAGCTGCTGCCAGACGTGACGCATGCCTGCCAAGCCTGCCTTTTTGTCAAACACCACCAGCTCCACTCCTTCAAGCCCGGCTAAAAGCTGTGCTTCGACTTTACCAACCACCCAAGTGATCTGCGTCTGTGGCCAATGACGCTGCACGGCTTGAATCGCTGCCACCGCATGGCAAACATCGCCAATCGCAGACAGGCGTAAAAAACACAGGGAGCGTGGGGCGTGAGTAAACAGAGGCATAACAAATTCCAATTAAGTTATCGCGCCGATTATGCAGTTGGCTCGGTTAAATGTAAAATGCCAGCCTATCAATCAAATTGTTACGAGAATGTATTTATGGGCGCTAATACATCCCCCTCAGAAAAGCCGCGAGGGATCATACGTATCATTAAAGCCACCGGCTATTCTTGGGCTGGATTAAAAGCGGCATATCACCATGAAGCGGCGATCCGTCAAGAAGTTGTATTATTGGCTGCGGCGCTAGTCGTATTACTCTGGCTGCAATTACCGCTGACGGAATCCTTGATGATGTTCGGCGTCATTGTGTTAGTGATTATCGTCGAATTACTTAACTCCGCCATTGAAGCCGTGGTCGACAGAGTGGGTGAAGAGCGTCATGAGCTAAGTGGCAGAGCCAAAGATATTGGTTCTGCGGCGGTATTTGTCAGTTTGCTTTTGGCGGGTGTAGTCTGGCTTGCCACCCTTTGGCATCACTTCGGCATGCCACTTATTCAGTCATACACCTAAATACACAACCCGGCAACGCGCCCAATACGTTGCCGATTGATTCACTCAACTGTGATGAGAAACCATGTCTTTTAAATCGCGACTTCAAACACATAGCTGGTTTATTGCCATTAACGCCCTTGTATTGATGGCAATAGCCAGCCGCTATTTTGCGTTTCTACCGAGTTTTCCCACTGAGCCACTTGGCATCACCTTTATCGTGGTCAGTATCTTTAGCCAAATGGCCTTACTCGCCGCCATTGTTGGCTTGGTGACACTTCCACTTTTACTCCTGCCAACCAAGTTGCGCCAACCATTGCTCGCCTTGATTGCCTCGGTGGGTGTGATCACGCTTTTCATTGATACCATCGTGTTTGCCCAATACCGATTCCATATTAATGCTATGGTGCTGGATCTGATCCTCGCCGGACAGATCGTTAGCTTCCCGCTCATTACTTGGCTGATGGTGATCGGGGGCGTGATTGCCTGCCTCGCGGCGCAATGGGGATTGCTCACTGGGTTGTCGCGGACACGTTTTTCCCAGCAGCGCAAAGTCGGCAAAAAATTCGCGCTGCTCACGTTTCTGACCTTGCTCGCCACCCACGGGATTCATATTTGGGCCGCGGCCTACGCGTACCAACCCGTGACAACGGTGAAACGTTATTTGCCACTTTTCTATCCAGCCACCGCCAACAGCATGATGCGCAAAAACGGCTGGATTGATGAACAAGCTCTAGCGCGCCAAAAAGCCATGGATGTGGATCGCGAAGCCGATCTTAACTATCCCCTTTCACCGCTGAACACGACCGAGGTTGAGCAACCGGTGAATATCATGTTTTTGGTGGTTGACTCATGGCGCGCAGATACCTTCAATGCCGACAACACGCCCAACCTTTGGGCACTGGCGCAAGATGGCCGTACCTATTCACATCATCTCGCGACGGGGAACGCCACTCGAACCGGCATTTTTGGCCTGTTTTATGGCATGCCTGGCACCTATTGGCACAGCTTTCTTGCCAATCAACAATCACCGATGCTGATGGATCGCCTACAGGCGCTCGATTATCAACTGGGTGTGTTCACCGCGACACAATTGGAAAAGCCGGAATTCAATCAAACCGTATTTGCTAAGGTGTCCGATTTACGTAACGGCTCTGAGGGCGACTCTCCCGCCGAGCTAGACGCGGATCTCACCCAAGATTGGATCCGTTGGCACCAGCAGCGTGACCCCAATCGTCCCACCTTCTCGTTTTTATTTTACGATGCGCCACATGGCTATGATTTTCCTGCGGACTTTACCCCCAAGTATCAGCCGATGTTGGATGAAATTAACTACCTCAAGTTGGACAACGAGACAGATCCGACACCGTTTTTTAATCGCTACAAGACCAGCGTACGTTACGTTGATAGCTTGGTGGCCAAAGTGGTTGAGGAGCTAAAACAAAGCGGAGAATTCGACAATACTCTGCTGGTGCTCACTGGCGATCATGGACAAGAGATGAATGACAACCAACTGAATTTTTGGGGCCACAACAGCAATTTTACTGACCCACAAATTCACGTGCCTTTCGCGATGATAGGCCCCGGCATCAATGCCAAACAGGTCGATACTGGCAAGCGGCTGACCAGCCACCAAGATGTAGCGCCCACCCTGATGAAGCATTATTTGGGCGTCACGTCCGATCCAGCCAGCTACGCAATCGGTCATGACTTGCTTGCACCCAACCCCGGTCAAGATTGGGTGTTATCGTCAAACTATAGCGGCTATGCGTTAGTCACCGACGATACTATTTTAGAAGTGGGTGCAGGGGGGCAATATCAATACATGGATAATACCAATCGACCCATAGAAAACGCGTCACCTGACTTTGCGCAAATGGAAAAAGCCCTCGAGCAAATTAGCCGTTTCCGCTAGTCCACTGTTTGCGCGTGACCCCCATTCGCGAGCCTCTGTCTTCCAGAGGCTCATCTATCCGTTTTTGCAGGCTAGACCCAGTCAAAAAACTGCACAAACGCTTGCCATTGCGCCGATGCATCCGCCAGCCTCGCCGGATAAAAACGCACGGCCTGACCGGGTCGCGTTTGCGCCAACATGCTCAAGCTGGCACGAGTTAAACAGCCAAGCTTAGGATAACCACCGAGTGTTTGCCGATCGTTGAGTAATACAATCGGCTGACCGTCAGGGGGCACTTGCACGGCCCCGAGCGCAATGCCTTCGGAGACAATACCCGGTTGCTTGCTCACGACGCTCGGTCCATTGAGCCGCACGCCCATACGATCACTGCGCTGATCGACCGTGTATTCGCCATCAAAAAATGCCGTTAGCGCCTCGGCGCTGAAGCTATCAAACTGATACCCCGGCACAAGCGCCAGTGGAGTCAGGGCATTGTAGTCAGGAATAAAACGTGTCGGTACACCGCGCCCCCTCGGCAACAGCGCATGCGGTCGGTAAGGCAATACATCTCCTTTGGTGAGCGCCATGCCTCCCGCCTGTTCACCTAATCCGGAATGCAGGCCGCCGAGTTGATTGCGCATCACCGTCGCCGCACTGCCAAATGCGCCATCGACCGTCCACCCGCCACGCACCGCGAGATAGGCCCGCAAGCCACGGCGCGCGTAGCGTAAACGCAATTCATCTCCCGCATTTAGCGTCAAGGTCTGCCACATACCCACGCGCTGACCATTAATACAAGGTTGCATGTCTGCGCCGGTAATAGCGATCGAAATAGCTTGCTCAGCACGAAAACGTGCTTGGCCCATGGTTATCTCGACCAGCGGCGTCTTTGCGGGGTTATCGAGTAAATAATTCGCCCAAGCAAATGCGTGGCAATCGACCGGCCCGCCTTGGCTTAAGCCAAGCTGGCCCACCCCATAGCGCCCTGTGTCTTGCACCAAACTCAATACGCCGGGATCAAGCACCGTTAATCCTGCCACCATTGACCTCCTGCCGCGCGGTAATCAGACTCTGACATCGGCTCAAAACGGACGGTATCACCTACATCAAACGACATCATGGGCGATTGACGGGGATTGAATAGCTCCTTGGGGCAGTTACCAATAATTTGCCAGCCTGCGGGTGACGCTGCCGGATACACCGCGGTTTGCTGTTGTGCAATGCCCACACTGCCGGCAGGGATCTGATGACGAGGCGTGGTATGACGGGGCATAGCTATCGTCTCATCCACCGACGCAAGAAAGGCAAAGCCGGGCGCGAAACCAATCGCACAAACGGTGTAAGTATGTTGACTGTGTCGCGCAATCACCTCTTGCTCACTCACGCCAGCAAACTCGGCGACCGCAGCCAGATCGGGCCCAACCGAGGGGTGATAATACACCGGCAACGTCACCTGTTTTCCGCTCCCTGAGTCACGGGTGACTCGCAGTGAGTCGCCTTGATTCATCACCCACGTTTTCAATCCTTCTGGTGAGAGTAAGCGAACATTCACTTCCACCAGAACGCTGGTGTAGGCGGGAATTAACTCAACCACACCACGACCAAAATGTTGCTGGATTCGCTCACATAGCGCAGATAACTGTGGGACTAAGGCAAGATCGATCTTATTGCCCAACCGGATCATTACCGTGGTTTCACTGACCTGCTCAACCCTGAGTGTCATGGTGTTAAGGCCTTTCTGAGTTGTTTTATCGCCTCGACCGATTGTGGGTTATCGCCATGCACACACACCGTATCCGGCGCAAGCGAGAGCGTTTGTCCCTCAAGGGTTGTCACCGAGCCATGCTGAGATAACTGCAACACTTGGGCAATCATCGCGTTGGCGTCATCTAACACAGCGCCCGGTCGACTGCGCGGCGCCAATTGTCCTGACGCCAGATAGGCTCTATCGGCAAAGGCCTCAAAAATCAGCGGTACACCGGCTTGTTGGGCAAGCTGGCGATGCGGACGGTTATCAGGCAGTGCCAGTACCATTAATGGTGTATTGGGCAGCGTATCAGCCACCGCAGCCAACACCGCTTCAAAGCAATCATTGTCCACCATCATGGTGTTATACAGCGCACCATGGGGCTTCACATAATCAAGGCTCGCATTAAAGTGTGCACAGATCCCTTGTAATGCGCCGATTTGATAGCGAACGAGGTGACTAATTTGTGCTGGGGTATGATCAATATGACGACGGCCAAAGCCCTGCTTATCGGCGTAGCCGGGATGAGCACCAATACTCACATTGTGCTGTACTGCGAGTGCCACCGTGGCCGCCATCACATCAGGATCAGAGGCATGAAAACCACACGCAATATTAGCCATATCAATCCACGGCATTAGCGTGCTATCCATTCCCATTGTCCACGCACCAAAGCTTTCACCCATGTCTGCGTTTAGTTTCATCATTCCCTCGATTTCAATGACTTTGCTTTACCTTACGGCTTTTTAACCCACGGATAAACCAACAAAATCGTCAGGGTGTGAGGCTTGTGTCGTACTCATAAGACTGATAGCTTAAACCACTATGAAAACGGTATCTGCTACACAAACTCTATTGATTTTTCGCACCCAGTGGTGGCGCGCGCTTTAGCGTGCCATTGAGTCTGGGTATTCATTGGCCGCCGGTAGGCAGTCAATGAATCGTTTTCAACTTCCCTGTCTCCGTCGGCTTTTATCCTCAAGGAGACACCAATGCACACCCCCTACTCTATCGACAAAAGCTCTATCGACAAAAACGACGTTATTCTGACCGGCGATCGCGCCACAGGGCGCTTACATCTTGGTCATTACAGTGGCTCACTCAGCCAGCGACTTGCCTTACAAGGACAGTGTGCTCAAACCATTCTAGTCGCAGATATGCAGGGGTTAACCGACAATGGCCATCAACCAGGTCACGTCGCAACGCATATTTTAGGCTTGGTCGCAGACTATCTCGCGGTTGGGCTTGACCCTGACAAGGTCACAATTTGTCAGCAGTCCCAACTTCCTGCGCTCGCAGAACTCACCATGTTTTATAGTAATTTAGTCAGTTACACGCGGCTGGTCCGCAACCCCACGGTAAAACACGAAATCAACGACAAACAGTTTGGACAGCAAGTACCCGTCGGTTTTTTAACCTACCCAATCAGTCAAGCTGCCGACATCACCGCATTTGGCGCTAACCTCGTGCCTGTAGGCGATGATCAACTTCCTATGATCGAGCAAACAAACGATATTGTGCGCAAATTTAATCACGTTGTCGGCGAGCCTGTATTACGCGAATGTCGCGCACTCACCAGCAAAGCCTCGCGCTTGCCGGGTGTTGATGGCAAAAGCAAGATGTCAAAATCTTTGGGTAACGCCATCTATCTTAGCGATGACAATGACACCATACGTGACGCGGTACGATCCATGTACACAGACCCTCAACACCTACGCGTCTCAGATCCCGGTCGAGTCGAAGGCAATGTCGTTTTTACCTATTTGGATGCTTTCCATCCTGACGCTCAACACGTCGCCGAACTCAAAGCACATTATCAGCGCGGAGGTCTGGGGGATATGACAGTGAAAAACGTGCTGACCGATAGCTTAGTCTCCCTGATATCACCCATTCGAGAACGGCGAAAAGCACTCATGAACGCTCCTGATTACTTGTCTGACGTCCTAAAAGATGGGCAGAAAAAGGCGCGTATACAGACAGACCAAACATGCCAGAACGTTAAGCGTGCGTTGGGCCTACTTGTCGGATAAAGAGGTAAGAGGTAAGAGGAGTGAGTGAAAAATAGCTTTTATTTACTTACCAGTGATGAATCAGATAGTTATCTCAACCTCTTATGCATAATAAGTTGGACAGATGTGATAGATTGCAGGATGTTTCCCAATCCACATCAAATAAAAGGGCTTTTTGCACGGCAAACGGAAAAAATGTCTTCCATACTTTAGCGAAATCGAAACCATCATTAACACAAGGTATCCGGTATGTTGAAGTTAATGCTGCGCGGAAAGCTCTTAGTGCTTGCCATCGTACCCTTGGTATTATCCATTCTCGTTACGTTGTTTATCACTACCTACTACGAGCGTGAGCTGGTCGACGAGAACATTGCCACTTTTCGAACCAAATTAATTGATGAGCGAAAAATGCAGCTTCGCGAAGCCACAGAAATTGCCGCGACTGTGGTAAAAAACGCACAGCAAGCGGGGGGCGATGCTACGCAAAATGTCAAAGACGCACTTCGCGAAGTGACCTTTGGTAAGGCGGGCTACTTTTATATTTACGATCGTCAGGGAACCAATATCTTTCACGCGCTGAAACCTGAAGTCGAAGGACAATCGTTAATTAACCTTACTGATCCCAAAGGCAACAAAATTATTGTGGGTCTGCTCGACGCGGCGCAAAGTGGCGATGGCTCCTTCACCTACCTCTATCAAAAACCGGGTACCGATGAACTGATCGAAAAGATTGGCTATGCCGACATGGTTAATAACGGCCAATGGATGTTGGGAACGGGGGCCTACATTGACGATATTGAGGCGCGCGTTGCCGATTTCCGGGAAAATGCAGAAGAGGCATTAGCGGCACAAACTGCTCGAATGATCATTGCAGGTATCATTATTCTGGTCATCACCTTCGTTGCCGTCGCTTTTGTTGCCCAACGGATGTCAACACCAGTGAAAGACATGCTGGACAACCTCAATGATATTGCCGACGGCGATGGCGATCTAACCCAACGCCTGAAAATTAAAGGCAGTGACGAAATTGCGCTGCTTGGGGATGCGTTTAATCGCTTTATCGACAAGCTGCAAACCACCATCCACAGCGTCGTCGAGGTCACTGAAAAAGTAAGCCAATCTGCCAATGATATAGATAGCCAAGCCGCACAGTTTGCTAGCCAATTACAAACGCATGATAACGAAACCGAGCAAGTAGTGACTGCGGTGACCGAAATGAGTTCTGCCGCACAAGAAGTCTCTCAAAGTGCCACACAAGTTGCAGATGCAACCAGTGCCGCCACCGGTGATGCACGTCAGGCACAAGACAAAGTCGAGTTTTCAATCAACTCCATGAAAACACTTGTGGAGCAAATGAATACATCGAGTAATAACGTTGATTCGCTCAACGAGCAGTCTCATAAAATCACCGGTGTGCTCTCTGTGATTGGTGACATTGCCGAACAAACCAATCTATTGGCATTGAATGCGGCGATTGAGGCTGCACGGGCAGGAGAACAAGGCCGAGGCTTTGCGGTGGTGGCTGACGAGGTGAGAACACTCGCGAGCCGTACGCAAAAGAGCACTCACGAAATACGCGAAATGCTGGATGAATTACAGTCTTATGTGAATCAGGCCGTAGAAGGCATGAAGCAAAGTAACGAGACCTGCCAGCAAACCTCAGAGGCATCCAACGAAATTGGTAGCGGCATTGATTCCGTGAGTAATGCGATCACCCAAATCAATGACATGACCACCCATATTGCCTCTGCTGCCGCAGAACAAACCACGGTTACCGAGGATATCCACCGTAATTTAATCTCTATCCGAGATATTGTTAGCCAATTACTTAGTGCCAGTAATGACTCCGCACACACTGCCTCAGACTTAAATAATTCAGGCGATGAGCTAAAACGCTTAGTCGGCCAGTTTAAGGTCTAGCAATGCATGTGTCCCGTCATAATAAAGGCGCTGTGTTTACGCAACGCCTTTTTTATTTAAAGGAGAAGCACTAAATAGTCATTTAGCGTTCGACTTCTGGGAGCATACGCGCCATATATGCCCCGAATAAGCCTAATACGGACAACACCGCAATCACCACCATTAACCCCCACTGGCTCAACCATGCCGTGACGCCGCCCATAAATAAGAGCACAAAACCAATCAAAGTATTGCTGACCGAGACATAATCGGTGCGCTGATTGCCCTCGGCCATGTTCACAATGTAGGTTTTACGCCCAAGGCGCACACCCTCGTGAGCAATGGTCAGGACAAAATAGACGCCAGGCAGTACCCACGCCAAAGAAAAAAGCGCGGGATACCATTGACTGATACTGACCACCACCAGCCCCAATAATGCCGTCACTACAGCTGCCATTATAATCACTTGGCGACTGGAGCGATCGGCAAACAGCCCCCAAAAAGGGGCCGACAACAAACTTGCGATACCGCTAATCGCGACAAAGCTTGCGGTTGTGATCGCCAACGCTTGGCTATGCTGACTGGCTAACAGCACATAATAGGGCGCGGATAGGGCCGAACACAGTAACAGTGAACGGGTGATCACAAAGTGGCGTAGGCGCCTATCATCCACCAATAAACGCAGTTTAGAAAGCGCATGCGTGAGCGCATTGGCTCCGCCTTCTGTGGCCCCTTCATATTCATCAACTTGGCTGTAAAACGCTGCGGCAACCCACCAAAGCACTGCACCGAACGCCAATAGCGCGCAATACACCCACACATGTTGCTGATCCGAGACACTGAATAATCCGATACCGGCGGCAATCGTCACCGCCCCCGCCAAGCTTGACGACCATCCATTCAAGCGTCCTCGTTGCGGCTTAGGAATGGTTTTCCCTAACACATCTTTCGAAGCGACCGAGCACAGGCCTCGTGCCAGACTAAATACCACCAGCAAGCCAACAATGCTCCAACCGGCTACTTGACCGGTTAAAAGCAATGCTGCGATCGCCATTGCTAGGATACACGTCCCTTGAATGACAGAGCCCGCCACCCATGCCCACTTACGTACCGCAAATTGACGGACATAACCGGCGATACCTAACTGAGGCACTAACGAACCCGCCTCTCGGATTGGCACCAATAAGCCAATTAACGCTAACGGGGCGCCCACTGCGGTGAGCAGCGCTGGCAAGACAATTTTCGGGTTAGACACCGCGTCGCCAATTTTGGTGAGTCCTTGGCTAACGATGATGCGGAAAAAATTGCCCGGAACCTCACGACACGCACTGCCATCAATGTCTTTACAGGCACGCGCATCTTCTTCATTAAAAAGTTTTTGGTGTAAGTCATCCGCGAGTTTGTGCACACTTTCTCCCAGTCTCTTTTGTTTTTAGTCTGGCCTTATTGGCAAGGCACCGCAAAATCAATGTGATAGTGTTCATCATGGCGAACCCAAGACCGCCGCGTTGAAAACTGAATATGTTGCTTTAAATACTGTATCCCCTACGTATCGTACTGGCGATTAATCAGCATGGTCTGCCTGCCAAGTGGCTTTTGATATCGCGTATAAGACATGCGTTGCGAGCGGATGATCTGCCGCCAAATGAGGATGCGAAAAGGTAAAGGGAGCAGCCGGTGTCATCCCGAGTTTTTTCATCACCGCTTGTGAGGGAAGGTTACTCTCGGTGGTAAATGCGTAAATCGCCGGGAGCTCAAAGTCCTCAAAGCCGATGGCAAGTGCTTCTTGTGCCGCTTCAGTGGCATAGCCTCGCCCCCAATGTGCCGACGCTAAACGCCAACCAATTTCAACAAACGGCTGATGGCCGAGGTCGAAGGTGGGCCGGTTTAACCCCACAAAGCCAATGAAATCCCGTGTCTCCGTCAGCTCTACCGCCCAAAAACCAAACCCGTTGTCCGCCAGTTTGGATTGAATATGCGCCGCCATCGCATCACTTTGGGCGCGTGAGAGCACGCTGGGAAAATAGCGCATAACGTCTGGGTCTTGATTGAGTGCCGCAAAAGGGGCCAAGTCGGACGCTTGCCATGCGCGTAGCGTCAGTCGCGCCGTTGAATACATCACCGATACCGTTCTTCGTTAAGGATCACACTGCACACCGCCGACCCCGTTACTGCAAATCTCTATGGCGCAAGCGCGTGAGCCAATATTCACGATAGCGAAAATAGCAATAGGTCGAGGCAAACAGGAAAAATAAATACGAAAGCGAAAAGACCAAAGGCGAGGTGATCAAGGCATGTTTTAACCCGAGCAATACACCCGCGGCCGTCACGGCAATTTTAGCGACCACCCCGAGCAACAACAAAAATAAAGCAAACTGCGGGTAATGGCTGCTACGAAACGTGATCCAATAGCAAGCCCCCACCGCTGTACTGGCGACGCCCAACCCAAGAAGATAAGAATGGAAATGCTCACCCGCCAACAATCCACCTAGAATGCTGAGCACAATAATCACAATAAACGTCATGAGTTCCCACCTTTTTTCTCAGTATGGCACTGACGCAAACCGCCAAGAACAAGCCTCTTAAGAGAGTGCGACCTTGCTTGCAGGCTCTATGCACGCGGTTGAAATCGACGACTGGACGTTTGCTATCAAAGCACCATAGCGGTGATTAAGCGCGTCGACAGTGACGATCTGCCCTTGCCGGCGGATACTCACTTTAGTGCCCAAATCCACCCCTGTGAAACGCATCTGCTCATTGCCGCCACTCACAAAGTGGAAGCAGTCAATCGCCAAGTCAACGAGCCGAAAGTCTCGGCGACGACAGTTCAATCGTGCTACCCAACGTTTCGCCGATAGAACTTGCGCGGGAGACAAGGCGCGCACTGCAAACTGCCAGCCTTCACTCTCGCCATAAAAATCCATCGGAAAATGCCGCTTAAATTTCTTCTTATCGTAGTAAGATTTCATTACATTATTTCATTTTATTCGCCATGGACTGGCACGCGAGTCTACACAGCTATGATGCCGTATAAGCTTTCGCTTGCCCAATAAAATTTATGTGTCAAGCAGCGGCAATCTAAACCAATGACAGACAATGATAAACCTACCGCAATCAAGCGTATACATATGCGCTATCCTTAACACAGATGGCAAATGGAGAGGAGCCTTCCCTACATGTGTAGAAGACTGGTTTTGTGGTGTGTTGTTTCTGTATACATGCTGTTCAGTATCCACGCTCACGCTGAACAGGCCCAGCCCCGTGTATTATTTATTAACCCTGGTTATGCAACGGAAAGCTTCTGGCAGGACGTGGATGAATATGCCAATGCCGCAGCCTCTGCATTGAATGTGGATCTAACGATTCGTCACGCCGATCGCAATCACTTCGCGGTGCGTCAAATCCTAGCCGCTACCTTGAGTAAACCGACCCACCCTGATTACATTATTATTGTGAATGAAAAGCTGGCGGCCAAAAACCTACTCCCCATACTGAGCAAATATCCCATTTATGTGCAACTTATCTTGAATGATGTCGATCAGCAGACCAAAACTAAACTCTATCAAGATCCACATTGGCAACAATACTTATTGCCAAGCATTATTCCTAATAATCATGCGATAGGCTATGCGATCGCCGAAGCCATGGTGCGAGCAGGCGATAACGCCCCTGGCGAAGCCGTCATGATTTCAGGTGATCTCACCACCCCCGCATCCGTAAAACGCGAAGCAGGCGGCAAACGCTTTTTCGTTGAACGCTCAGACATTACGTTACATCAAGTCGTTCATGGTCAGTGGGATGAGTCCATTAGCCAAGAGCAAATGCATACCTTATTGCAACGCTATCCCAATTTACGCTACGTGTGGACGGCTAACGACCATATGGCATTTGGTGCGATGAAAGCCGCACGACAAGCGGGAAAAACGCCTGGCGATGACATCTATTTTGCCACGGTCAATACCTCCGAGCGGGTGCTCTCTTTGCGAGAAAAAGGCGACATTTCCGCGCTTGGAGGCGGACACTTTAAAGCCGCTGGCCTTGCATTGAGCCGTATTTATGCTCACGATAAAGATTGGCCGTTACCACAGCAATGCGCTGGACAGTTATTTCACTTAATTGAACCTGGCTCCGCTTTTTTCCTACAGTTGCGCGAGCAGGCGTGGGATAAAATCTCGTTTTTGAACATGGCGAAAGGGATTGAAAGCCATTGTCATTCAACCACAAATCAAATGGATAACTAAGTGATAAAACGCGATCTAAACTTACGCGGTCTTCAAGCGCGCGTCGCCTTCGTTGTGCTCGCGATCAGCTTACTTTTTGCGGTAGGGAGTACATTGACGCAGATGTATATCAACTACCAACGCACACTGGCTGCTACCACGCAGCTGGTAGAGAGCCGGAGCCATAACTCGGCTCGCGTGATTAGCCACGCCTTGTGGGTCGTTGATTTAGAGCTTGTACGCCGCAGTGTAAAGGGGTTATCGATGCTCCCCACCATTTGTCGCGTTGAGGTAAAAGGTTTTGATGGCACACATATCACTGAAGTCAATAGTAGCAGTGAGGATTGTGACGCCAATCATCAGTCATTGTTGAGCGTTCAAGGAAACAATATTGGCACCCTGAACATTGTGCTCGATCGCAGTGCGATTAAACGCGATGCCTTCACGGGCACCGTGCCTGTCGCTCTCGTCCATTTTACTGAAACCTTGCTCATTACCCTGCTCATTCTGTGGGTCATCCATCGGCTGTGCTCGCGCCCCCTCCAACAACTATCAAATACGCTGGATTACTACCAAACTGACAAGACCAACCAAACGAGTGTGCCACTCTCGTTGATTCAACGTAATGACGAAATAGGCAAAGTGTCTCGCTCAATCAATGCGATGCAATCGCGTATCAGAGACGACTTTCTACAAAAACGCGTGACAGAGCGTGAACTTCGCCAACATCAAACTTTATTGAAAGAGCAAGTTGAGCAACGCACCAAGGCACTAAATTGGCAATCAAACGCTAGCTCGTTACTCGCTGATATTTCAATTCAATTCTTACGCGCAGACTCGCAATATATTACCGAAGACGTAGAGAAGATTTTTCCAGATATGGTGTCATTACTCGGCGTTGAGGCCATTGGTTGGTATGCCTTTGACGCATTCCGCGCTGAACGCCGTTGTTATTGGCCACAAGAGATTGATTTTGCGCCCCAGACCGTCGATTTAAGCGATATGCATATGATAAAACGGTGGCTGGCTGATACCGACGCACTGGTCGTGCCCCATGTCGGACAACTCGGCGATGATGCAACTAACGAGCGCTCTTGGTTGCGCCAACGGCATATTTTATCGTTTGCCGCTTTTCCGCTAACCGACGGTAGAAAAAGCTTTGGGATGATTACAGTGGCGAATCGCCGTTTACCCTTCATCTGGGATAACAATAAAACGTTGCTTTTAAAACGTTTCGCTACTGCCATCAGTGAAGTCATGATCCGCGAGCGGAACCATTACGCCATGGAAGAGCTGCAAGAAGAGCTGATTGTCGCCAATGAAAAATTGAAAGTCCAAGCAGAAACCGATGATCTAACTCGATTAAGTAATCGAAGACCGTTCAAGCGTGAGCTAAAAAATCATATCCAACATGGCATCGCCAGCCGATTACCTGTCGCCGTCATGATGATCGACGTCGATCACTTTAAAGCATATAACGATGAGTATGGTCACCTAAAAGGCGATGACGTTCTCACCCGAATCGCGCGCGTGCTACTCACACAAACCGAGCGCTATCAAGGCTCGGTTGCTAGGTTTGGAGGCGAAGAATTTGCGATTACGCTGTCCACACGCTATGCCGCCAAGTTAACTCAACTGGCCGAAACCATTCGCGCTGAAATTGCCAAGCTTGATATCGAGCATAAGAAAAACCCAGATGGTGACAGAATCACTGTCAGCATCGGTGGCATTATCACCCTACCGACTCGTGAGACCACTGACTCTTACCTGCTTGAGATGGCCGACCAACGTCTCTACCAAGCCAAAGAGGAAGGTCGCGACCAAACTAGGATCCTTGACCAAACAGCGGAAAAATAGCGAGCTTGCTCACGCCCTACTGTCAATGCCACACGTGAGTCATGACAGTCCGATGACGGTATGCTACAACCCTTGTCAGCGATATGTCGGCCTCCTGCCTAAGCGGGTGCCGCCTCATTATCCGGATAATAAAATGTCACTGACCCAAGCAGCAGCGCTTCAGACGCTGTAGACGCAGAAAAGGAAGCCCTATGAAAGTCGTCTTTGTCCGTCACGGAAAAACCGATTACTCATTGGCCGACGCTCGCCAAATGAGCCAACTGGAAAAAGACTATGCGCCACTCCAACGTGCGTGTATTCCGGCCATTCAATCGCTAGCCCATCACCCGAGTATACAACAAGCGGATATCATCCTCTCCTCGCCCTACACACGCGCCTTACAAACAGCAGAAATCCTCAACCGTCAATTGCAAAAAGAACTGTTTGTCGAGCATGATCTCCGCGAGTGGCAAGCGGATGTCAAAGGGAGCTATATCCCCCTTTCAGAACGTGATAGACGCTGGCTTGAGTATCGCGAGCTGTTTGCCAATGGAAATGAAGTGACCAATGCAGGTTATGAGTCCGCGACCGCGTTATATCGCCGGGTGACATCTGTGCTCGACACCTATCAAGACTACAATACGATTGCGGTTATCGCGCATTTTAACGTGATTGAGAGCTTAGTAGGTTATCGTGAGCAGGGGATTGAGTATGGAGAAGTGATTGAGGTCGACTACCAACCCAACCTCTAACGTCTCCCCCCCCTTCTTGGGCGAGGCTTGACGCGCTAAAAAGGTAAAAATCGCGTACCTCGATGCAATGACTTTACCGATAATTATAAAAGGGACGCAATAGGCGTCCCTTCTCGTCTTACTACGACTCGACCAAAGCCATCACTCGGTCAAGCCATTGTTATTAATCACATTTTTATACCAGTAAAAGCTCTTTTTACGATGACGAGAAAAGTCACCACTGCCGTCATCGTGACGGTCAACGTAGATGAAACCATAGCGCTTGCGGTATTCGCCCGTGGTAAAGGACACGCAATCGAGACAACCCCATGGCGTGTAACCAATCACCTCAACGCCATCTTGCCAAATGGCCTCTCCGAGTGCCTCGATATGTTGTGACAAATAGCTAATGCGATAATCATCATTGATTTCCCCTGAGGTTTCACGCTTATCTGTCGCGCCCAGCCCATTCTCCACCACAAAAATCGGTTTTTGGTAACGCTCATACAGTTCAGAAAGCGCAAAACGTAGACCTTTGGGATCAATTTGCCAGCCCCAGTCAGAAGCGGGTAGATGCGGATTCAATCGGCTTGCGCTAAACAAAGCATTTTCATCTTCTTCTGGCGGGTTGGCATCGACAATATTGGTCATGTAGTAGCTAATCGCCAAAAAGTCCGCACAGCCGTTTTTAAGAATCGTCGCATCCTCTTGATGCATGTTGACCTCAATCCCTTTGCTGGCCCATTGCGGCCAAATGTAGTGTGGATAGTGGCCTCGCAACTGCACATCGCTGCATAAATATTTGTCACGCATCGCTTGCTGTGACGCCAGCATATCATCAGGGTGACAACTTGCCGGATACAACGGCATCATGTGGATCATACTACCCACTTTGAAATCAGGATTAATCACATGCCCCAGAGACACCACTTTGGCACTGGCGACGAATTGGTGATGTAGCACCTGATAAAGCACCTGCTCGGGATGATCGTGCTCGGTAAAAACCACACCTGAATTACAATAGCCAAATAGCGGATAATCCCAGTTGAGCTGGTTGTTGATCTCGTTAAAGGTAATCCAATAAGTCACTTTGTCGCGATAGCGCGTCATTACTGTTTCGCAAAAACGCACGAAAAACTCAATCACATCTCGATGCGCCCAGCCTCCGTATTGCGTCACCAAATGCTGGGGCATCTCAAAATGAGAAAGCGTAATGACAGGTTCAATCCCCTTCTCTAATAGGTAGTCAATAAGGTCATCATAAAAGGCAAGGCCCGCTTCATTTGGCGTAAGCTCATCACCATGAGGAAATATTCTCGACCACGCAATAGACGTGCGAAAGCACTTAAAGCCCATTTCCGCAAAGAGATCAATATCGTCACGGTAGCGGTGATAAAAATCCACAGCATTATGGTTTGGATAGGCTTGATGTTCTTCCACCCGCTGGGTCATTTTGCGCGGGATACCATGGGCACCTTTGGTCAGCACATCCACAATGCTGACGCCTTTACCGTCGCAATCCCATCCTCCCTCAACTTGGTGAGCCGCCACCGCGCCACCCCATAAAAAATGCTCAGGAAATACCGTTTTCATTGTTCACCTCTTTGTCTCGTCTTCCGCTAGGCTAACGATTTCCACTCAGCTGAAGTGTGAACTGACTCGAAAAAGCATAGGAACATCACGGTCAAATTAGAGACTAAATGAATAGAAAAACACATATAACGAAAAATTATGCTATTAACCTATCGAGTAGTTAGTGCTAAGCTGTCTCAATAGGCAAGTCCATGCGATTATTCTTCACTTATCAGGAGCTTTCATGAGTCGGTTTAGTAACGTTGCTATTGTTGGTGGTACCCATGGTAACGAGTTTAGCGGTATTTACGCACTGAAACAGTGGCAATCCAACCCAGCAATCACAGCCCGCGATAGTTTTTCCACCGAACATGTGTTTGCGAATCCCTCTGCTTATAGCGCCAACAAACGCTATGTAGACTGCGATCTTAACCGTCAATTCGATCCTAAACTGCTGGCTGACTACAGCTTGGCAAACTACGAGCAAAGTCGCGCTAAAGCCCTTAACCAACAATTAGGCCCAAAAGGGGATCCGCGTGTCGATTTTATTATCGACCTGCATAACACCACCAGCAACATGGGCCCCACACTGATACTCTTGACACTTGATATGTTCAATAAGCAACTCGCCGCTTACATTAGCGAGCGTATGCCCGATGCCATCATCTTAGTCGAAGATCATATTGAACCTATTCAGCACGCGTTTTTATGCTCAGTCGGCAAGCAAGGTGTGATCGTTGAAGTGGGTCCACAGCCCCAATCGGTGCTACGTCATGATGTGATGGAATCGATGCAAGAAATGACAACACACATTTTGGACTTCGTGCATCTGTTTAATATTGATAAGGTGCCAGCGCTGCCTAGAAGCATCACCGCCTACCGTTACAAAGAGACACTGCATTTGCCACAAAATGCGCATGGAGAGCGAATTGGTATGGTGCACCAGCACGTTCAAGACAAAGACTTTCAGCCAATACAGCCCGGTGAACCCTTGTTTATGTGTTTTGATGGCACTGAATTAACATGGCAAGGCGACTACACGGCCTATCCGCACTTCATTAATGAAGCAGCCTATTACGATAACAATATTGCGATGTCGATGGCCAACGTGTTTACCTTGACAGTATAACCCGTTTCACAGCCTCACACGCTCAGCGAGCACGAGCTTCTGGGATTTGTACTACGCTTAAAGTAAACTAAACAGCCGTATAGAGTCCAGTAGTGAACCAGTCCAATGACCAATATATTACCGCCATACTGCCCTCGCTTTTTCGCCATCTCGATACGGCGGTTGTTATTGCCGACACAGATCGCCGTATCCAGTTTTTTAACCCACAAGCAGAAGCTCTGTTCGGTTGCAGCCTAGCCGATGTCAAAGGCGCTAGCACGCGCATTCTTTATGCCGAACAAGAAGACTTTACCGCGACGGGTAAAGATCGTTTTAATACACACTCAGTTCAAACATACTATGACGCTTATGTGGTGAGGTATAAAACCGCCGATGGCCATGTGTTTTTAGGTGAAACACATGGTGGGCCAGTATGCAATGAGCAGCAAGTTGTCACCATGTACGTGGCTTTTATTCAAGACATTAGCACCCGCGTAGAAGTAGAATCCGCTCTCAACCAGCTCCACTCAATCACTTCAGCACGCAATTTAGATTTTTGCCGCCGCGTGGAGCGCATTCTCTCTCTCGGGTGTAAACACTTTAATTTGCCTATTGGCATACTAAGCCAAATTAATGGCCAGCGTTATATCATAAAATACGCGCAGCATCCCGACAACGCCCTGCAGTCTGGGCAGGTGTTTGATCTGAAAGAAACATACTGTTATCACGTCTACGAGACTAATGAGGCGCAAGGTTTCCACCATGTTTCGCAAAGCGATATCAAAACCCATCCCTGCTACGAACACTTCGGCCTCGAAGCATATATCGGTGCCCCCATTTTTATTGATGGCGAACGCTATGGCACGTTAAATTTTTCAAGCCCAGAACCCACTCGCCCCTTTGTCTCACAAGACTACGAATTGGTGCGACTCTTTGCCGAGTGGGTCGGCCATGAACTGGCGCGTCTACGGGACTGGGAAGCACTCGAGCAGGCACAGCAATTGCTCGAGATACAAGCAAATACTGACTCGTTGACGCAACTTTATAACCGCCACTATCTCAGCAACGCACTCGTTCAGGAATTGGCACGCTGCAAACGGTACAACAATCCCTTAACGCTGGCGATCGTAGACTTCGATAATTTCAAACGCTTAAATGATACCTATGGTCATCGGGCAGGCGATATCGCCTTACAACGCTTTGGCAATATTGTACGGGAAGAATCACGGACCAATGACATATACGGCCGCTGGGGCGGAGAAGAGTTTCTCTGCTTGCTTCCTGAAACAGATTTAAGTGGTGCGGAAGTTGTACTAAAACGTTTGGTGGAGCGCGTACATGGTGAAGAAATTCACGTCGACGGACAAACCATACGCTGTACCATCAGTATCGGTTATACGGGCTTCTCGGCAGGTGATACACAAGACAGCATCATTCAACGTGCCGATACCGCACTCTATCTCGCCAAAGAAAACGGCCGCAATCGAATCGAAAAGCAATGATTCATCCTCGCTGTTTGCGTGCCCAGTGGATGTAGTCTTGGATCACAGGCTCAGCGAGTAAAAGGTCGAGGGTGTGTAATGCGCGACCCAGGTGTTTTTCACTGAATTGGCGATGGATAAAAGCGTGGCAAGGCCGGCATACCCAAATACCGTGTTCGCGCATGTAAGGTCGGGAAAAACGTTTAGTGAACCATTTGTTGTTGTGACAAGTTTTGGGGATCAAGTGATGGAAGGTCAGCGGCCTTAGATGCTGACACAGTGCACAGGGCGTTGAAGAAGGCGGAGAGGCAGGCATACAGGCAATAACACTTAAAAAGAAGGCCGCATCGATAACTGCGACCCTCGTAACCAGTATCTGGTTCAATTACGCGAAGTTGTCACGCAAGTATTCAATAATGTCGTCCGATTCATACATCCACTGGGTTTCGCCGCCTTGGTCAATACGCAAACAAGGCACCATGCCTTTGCCGCCTTCGGTCTGTAGGCGTTGCCATTCTTCGGCGTTAGCGTTCATATCCACCAGCGGAATATCTAACTTGAGCTCTGTCATGACTGCACGCACTTTATGGCAAAATGGGCAGTGCTCTTTGTGATACAAGCTTAATCCGTTCAAATCAGCCATTATGTTTCCTTCTAGGTCATCAGGCGGCTCTTCAAATACCACCAACTGTGTGAATTCACTCACGTAATGATGGCATTGAACTGGGTCCCAACGCTAGTCGTTAGCCTGTTTTATTGGCACTACATGAGCAACTAAGAGCTAAATGACAATTAATCTATCACCTCAAGGTATATTGCTCATCACTCAAACGCTGGATAATGTGTTGCGATAACAAAGACAGTCAATCAATTCGCCAGCCACGTGTGCCATGTTGAATTTTTTATCGCATAGGTTAAACCCGTTCCGCTCCAACACTGTTTGCGATGCCATGTTGGTCGTAGACGCCATGGCGTTAAGTGTCACAAGTCCGTATTCGCGCGCGATCTCTAACGCATACTTTACCGCTCGAGAGGCAACTCCATTCCCAGTGTGTTGCTCTGCAATGCGATACCCTAACGAACCTGATGCAGATACCGTATCAATTTGGCTGATATTAATCCGTCCCAAAAGCTGGCCCTCGGCATCCGTGATCAACATAGGTACGTGTTGTCCTTTCTGATGTAAGGCAAGTAATTCGCAGATGTGGTCATAAACGCCTGCTTGGCGATAAAACGCCTCACCGCGCGATTCAATATAGGTTTCAAAATAAGCACGGTTTTGTTGTTCAAACTGGAACACCAAGTCCGTATCAGCGAGGGTAAGGGGGCGGATCAGCAGATGCATAACGCGACCAAATTAATCCGGCCCATGTTCAAACTGTTTTAATGCCTCATTAGGCGTATGCCATGGTGCCTTCGACGCCGTGTGAATATGAAAATTTGGCGCCGATTGTGGAGCGGTATCCAAAATTCCCAGACGAATATTGAACACTCCCTTATTGATTTTATGAGAGAAAAGGCTCGACCCACATTGCCCACAAAAAGCAAGCACCGTTTCTGCGCTCTTCTCATAATAACGAATATGCGTTTGGCCAGCCGTGACCGAGACTTTGTCTGCCTCTATGCCGCCGACTGATGAATAGTCTGAACCAGTAAACTTTCGACATTCAGAGCAATGGCAGTTTCCCATATAAAGGAAAGTGTCAGGTAATGTAAGACGGACACCACCGCATAGGCAACGAGCAGAGAGTGTGGACATAGGCATACCTCTATCTAAAATATCAGACTTTATTGTCTACGCCTGTCTATCAAAACACAATTAAAATGTTGAATTTCATAGGTATAGCTATCTGCTCATTTTCGCCATTGATGTTTGCCACTTTCGCCCATTTTCTATTTACAGTGTAAATTTATTGACAACGCGTCGACCTAACGAGACGCCTGACGAACAAATGCTCACAATCCTGACGCCTCCCTGAACATATAGTGACATCGATCACATAAATTATTGCAGTTTAATGAAGCTCACCGTACTATCAATCCAAATGACATTTTTGGGATAAGGGTCACACATAGGGTGGTGACACCTGCTACGGACGGGCAGATCGTTTTATCGAATTGAGGATAATATGACATTACCACGGTCTTCATCTGCTGCGCGTACGGTGCTTAAAAGCGCCGGACAATTTTTTATAATCGCCCTTTACTTCGCTGGTATTGCAGGCATTGTTCATTACAGTGTGGCTTCTCACAACGTTGCTTCCGAATCATCATTGATTGAGCTGTCCCAGCTGGGGCTACTCGCCGCGACGGTATTTGCGTTTCGTCGTGTCGCTAAGTTCAGTCAATCCCTTCACCACGCTGCCGGGCTTATGAGTGCCTTTTTCTTGGTATTAATGATCCGAGAACTGGATGCCACACTTGATGTGGTGATGCATGGTTTTTGGAAAGTACCGGCACTCATTGTAACGGGGCTCGCCATTTGGCCCGCTTTGAAACACTGGCGAGAAACCCTCACTAGCCTTGCGCAAGCAGTTCATTCAAGGCACAGCACGGTTTTAATGATCGCCTTAGCGCTGTTACTCGTGTATTCGCGTTTGTTTGGTATGGGCGAGTTATGGGAACAAGCGATGGGCGCCAACTACGTGCGAGATGTGAAAAATATTGCGGAAGAAAGTACCGAATTAGTCGCTTACTCACTCATTTGGCTGTCGGCGCTGGGGTATCTTGCTGAGGCAAAGAAATGGCGTTTCGTAACAAAAACTCAGCCAAGCCCAACGACAATTGAAAGTGACATCTCTGCCTAATCCCCTCTTCCCCAAACACTTATCTTGTTTTGACGTCGCCAGTGGGCGACGTCGCGGCTTAATGCTAAGATTGAAACAAATAGCATAGGAAGTCAGAAGCATGACGAGAACATTTTTGGTCTTTACGCTCTTTATGAGTATTTTCGCTCACGCTAACACGGAAGATTCATCAAACGCCGAGCAGCTGGTGACGGGAAAGAACGAGGCTATTTGCAAATCGACGTTTGGACAAGAAATGATCAGCCAACAAATGACATTTAGCAATCAAGCTAACGCGCAAGACGTTAGACGCATTGCCGAGCGCAAAATTGCGGCAGCCCGAAAAACGTTTGCCGATACAGGCAGCTATTGTGATGCTGCCCAAGTACTGATGAATTTTGAGCCTAAGTCCCTCTCAGGCCAAGATGGCGATGCGCAATTTAAAGAGCAATAACGCACAGCCGGCCATTGGCCTAAATACTTTTATCGGACATTAACGATAATAAGCGGCCGTGTTCGACGCACACTTTTCCTCCTCCCGCCTGGGCTGTGATACACTCCTGCCACTGATCAATAAGGGCTCGAATAATGAAGAAAATACTATTCGTTGTTGCGCTTGCCGCGACACTCAGTGGCTGTGATAACGATGAAGTTGGCGACGTAAGCCTAGGGATGTTTACCATGAAAGACATCAAGCTTAACCATCTCGTCGATCCTGTGGTAAGCGGGGTGACGTGCCATGTTGCGTCTGTCGAGGCGGACTTAAGCTTTTCTGATCCCAGTGATAGCGCTATCTCTTGTCGTCAAACTGGGGAGATTACGCCCGAGATGATTGCCAATATTGATAAAAGCGCATCGGGCGAAGTGGTATTTAGAAAATCGAAAAGTATTTTCTTCAAGTCGATGAAGATTCGTCGGATCTTCGATGTGAAAAATCAGACCTTGATGTATCTCTCTTACTCAACCAAAGAAACATCTGGCAGCTTTAAGCATAGCTTGTCTACGGTTCCTCTTTGGGGCACCAAGGCGTACCAGTCACAACCACAACAATAATCACCGCCCCGCCTGCAGGCGACATTTAAACGAGAACTCGATGAACAAAGTCGAAACACAGATGAATACGTGGCTAGATGAGGTGGTGATTGGACTAAATCTTTGCCCTTTCGCCGCTAAGCCCCGTCGCAAACAACAAATTCAGCTCACTGTGTGCGACGCTCAGGATGATACCGAGATTTTAACTGCGATTTATCAGGCTTTAGTCCATCTTGATCACACCGAGCCTGCCATCACTGATACCACGGTGGTCGTGGTGCCCAACGCGCTCGCTGACTTTGATCACTACCTCGACGTGGTCGATGCTACCGAGGCGATGATTGACCACTACCAGTGGCGGGGAGTTTTCCAAGTCGCCAGTTTTCATCCCGACTATTGTTTTGAAGGGTGCGCGCCAGAAGATAGCGAGAACTTGACCAATCGCTCTCCCTATCCATGCTTTCACTTGATTCGTGAAGCCAGTATGTCACGCGCGCTGGCGCATTATGGCCAAGATCCAGAACAGATCCCCGCACGCAATATTGCGCGTGTTTCAGCACTCACCCATGAAGAGCGTCAAGCACTCTTTCCTTGGATAAAAGCCTCATCAGACTGAACCACTACCTGGGGTTGGGCAAGGTGCTGCCCCTCAAGCGACAAGGATAAAAGGTCGCCGTTTTCCAGCACACCAACCCCTTCGGGGGTGCCCGTTAGCACAATGTCGCCTGGGTTCAACCAGAATGTCTGGCTTATATGCTGAATAAGCGCGATCACAGGCATTAACATACTCGCGCTATTTCCCTGCTGCCGCCTCTCGCCATTGATGGACAATGCAAAGACGACCTCACGCCAATCATCAGGCACCGCGACAAAACGTCCAATCGCTGCGCTCCCCGCGAACGCTTTCGCCCGCTCCCAAGGCAGTCCTTTTTGTTTTAAGCGGCTTTGCGTTTCACGACGGGTCAAGTCCAGCGCCAGTGTCATTCCGCCCAAGGCGTCTTCAACGGCTTGCTTAGTGGCATGAAATAAAGGTTTGGTGATCAGCACCGCCAGCTCGGTTTCGTAATGAACGGGAGCGAATGACGCCACTATCGCTAGCTTGTCATCTAACGGTTGGATGGCACTCGGCGGTTTCATAAACAGCACCGGTTCGTCCGGAATAGGATTGTTAAGCTCCTGCGCATGGGCAGCATAATTACGCCCTACACACACCACCTGTCCAACGGGCAAATCGATCGCTCCACCCTCTAACCATTGATGTTGATAACGCATCGTTTTCTTCCTTGCTAATGAAAAGTCGATCCCTGACTAATTTTGATAACGAAAAAGGCAAGAATGCAAGACACAGTTAGCATTTCCCGTGTCACTAACTTGTTGATTTTTCTATCTCGTCCAAGGATACAAAGAGAGATTGAAGGGAGCACCTATGCTGCAACATCCACTTGATTCCCCCATCCATTGTGTCATCTTTGACTGCGAAGGGACCTTGGTTGACTCCGAGAAGCTATCTCACCAAGCCTTGGTAGAAACCTTCTCTACATTTGGTGTGCGTATTGATCTGCAAGACTCGCTCGATCATTTTGAGGGCGGAAAACTGACCGATGTCCTCCAGCAAACCTGCGAACGAAACGGGGCACATATTCCTATTGATCAACTCGAGCCACGTTTTCGGCACTTGTGTCGTCAGTATTTCGAGGCTGAATTAGCACCGGTAAAAGGCATTGAAACCGTCTTACAGGCGCTTGAACAGCAAGGCATTGATATTTGTGTGGCATCAAATAGCCCCGTAGAAAAAATGGCGCATGCTCTGCGACTCACCAAGCTGTTGCCCTACTTTGAGCATCGCCTATTCAGTGCCTTTGATACTAACAGCTGGAAGCCGGCTCCCGATCTGCTTCACTACGCCGCGATGAATATGGCCTGTCCTACCGGCCAATGTGTGTTCATCGATGACACCAACAAGGGCATACAAGCGGGGATCAATGCCGAGATGCGTACTATCCACTTTAACCCCAACCCCAATGTACCCACAACGGCGCACCCTTTGGTGACTCGGTTATTTAAAAGTGAAGACTTACTCTCGTTTTTTCACAGAGCCAGTCTGAGCATCACGCGCTGAGCCACCACAGAGTGTCACCGCATGTTGCCGCCACCACTCTGTATCAATGCGGATCGTCTGGCTCCCTTGGGCGGGCTGGATGCGCCACGCTCGCGTCACCATTAACACTGGCGTACCAGCAGGCACGGCCAATACACTAGCACGCTCACTGTCTAACGCTTCCCACGCGCTCGACCAAGACACATCCGCGTTCGCTGGCGTATTTAACAACGTTGCCTGGTCACCGGTTTGCCAGACACTGGGGAAATAATCAGGATGGAGAAACGTACGCACAAAGCCAACAGGTAACTGCGCGATCTGAATCAGTCCCTCACCCTCAAACACCTGCGCAAAGGGAGGCAGTTGCATTTGATCACTCACCGCCGCTGACGCCATGGGCGTCTTTTGCGCCAACCAAGAAAATTGACCACCGTGTTGAGAGAAATCATGCTGCCAATCGACGAGTTGGCTGGGATCATACGCACAAGGGATAGGCGCCACAAACCAGCCACGTCGCTCCCGCCGATATATGCGTCCCTCTGCCTCAAGCACCGCAAGTGCTTCACGCAAGGTGACACGGGTAGTGGAAAAGGTGTCTGCAAGCTGACGCTCACCCGGGAGTTTTTTGTCCGGCGCCAGTAAACCGCGATCAATTTGCGCTAATAATTGCTGGCGAATCGCCATAAATTGCATCATGAGCTGTCAGGCCTGCGTGATCTTTGTATCGCTAGTGTGATCTTTCTCAATTTGCTGTCAAAACCTGACCATTATGTCCAAGAAATAAACAGTGATTAAGATAGAATCGCCAGTCTACGCGGAATCGGAGCAAAGAACAAAAGATGCACCTAAGGAACACACTGAGACATTTCCCATTACAACTAAGCCGACGTCTTGTGTGTCTCACGCTTTTGTGTTGGTTAGGTTTGTCAGGACATATCACGCCCAGTTATGCCAAAGATAATCAATTATCTGATTATTTTATTGAAACCTGGACCTCTGCCAACGGATTGCCCCATAACAGCATTAATGCCATCGCCCAAACTTCGGATGGCTATTTGTGGTTTGCCACTTGGGAGGGCGTGGCACGTTATAACGGTTTAGAGTTTGTGCGCTTTGACCGCGGCCCTGACACACAAATGCAAGACTCAGGCACGCGCGCCCTGGCGACCGGACCGAACAATCAACTTTATGCCGGCGGGGCGCGAGGCAGCTTAGTGATGCGCCAAGGCTTTTCGTGGCAGGGCCTTCCCACCGCTCCCAGCCTCATTAATGATGCGCTCCATGACCAAACAGGCGGCTTATGGCTCGCGGTTGAGGGAAAGGGGATTGCTTACTACGCCCCCGAGCAGCTCTCGCAACCCGACCCCACCCCACAGACATTTATCGATACTGTTAGCAGCTATCACCTGACCCAAACCGCCGATGGGCAAGTCTACGCAGCCACCGAAAAAGGGGTCTATCAACTATCGTTACAACATGGCGCGACGCCTCTCTCTTTTCATAATCTGTTTCGTAAAGCCTTTTATGTCTCGAGTGGTCAGGATGGGAGCCTCCTCGTCGGCTCCGAAAATGGCGCTTGGCGCTATAAAAACAGTCGCTGGACACCACTGGCGAGTGAGCTACTCCACCAAGCGATTACCATGGTTGAACAAGACAGTCGTGGTGCCTATTGGTTCGGCACGCTCAACAACGGGATTGCCCACATGAGAGGCCAACATGTCGATTTTCTTGACGATCACCGCGGACTGTCTAACAACCGGATATTATCCTGGTTTGAAGACAATGAAGGCAGTATTTGGATAGGCACCAATGGCGGGGCAATGCGGCTTAGATACGCGCCGTTTGTAACGCTGACTAAAGATAATGGACTAGCCGGTGACTATGTGCGCACCGTACTTGCGGGCGATAAAAATACGGTGTGGGCAGGGGCCAGTGAAGGGTTAAGCCAAATTGATATCGTACAAGGTAATGCCAAAATATTAGCCGACGACATATCGGTGCTCAGTCTCGCGCCTCGAGCACAAGGTGGCGTCTGGGTGGGCACCTATCAACAAGGTCTCTATTATTGGGAGCAAGGCTCGCTCACCCCCGCCACAACACTGAACGATCAATTACCTGACCATGAAGTCAGGGCGATTGTCGAACGTGAGGGCACATTATGGGTGGGCACACCACGTGGCTTGGTCAAGTTTTCGTCCCCGCCAAGCAACCAACCCGCGCGCGCGTCAGTCTTTTATCAAAAGCGTGCACGCTACACCAGCCAGAATAGTGCCCTCCCCGGCAACTATATTATGTCGTTAACGTTCGACGATACAGGCAAGCTATGGATAGGAACGGGTAGCGGCGCCGGGTATCTGCACAAACAGACCATCATTCCTCTCGATTTCAGCGAGCAAGAGCAGGCGCAGTATGTGTTTGGCTTTTTTCACGAACCGGGTTACGTATGGATGGCCACTGATCGAGGAATTATCCGTTATCGGCAGGCGGATGGCCAACTCGCCTTGGTCGGCCGACCCCATGGCCTACCGATTGATAAATTCTTTCAAATCGTTAAAGGCGATGACCAAAGTTTTTGGTTGTCCAGCAACCGAGGGATCTGGCGGGTCAACTATTATCATGCCCATCAAGTAGCGGATAACACCCGCACGCGTATTGACTTTGAGCACTATGATCAAAGCGATGGCATGAGAAATAGTCAGGCCAATGGCGGCTCTAATCCTGCGGCGACCAAAACCGCAGAGGGCGATATTGTCTTCGCCACCGCCAAAGGGGTGACTAGCGTAAAGCCGACCCGGCTAGCGCAATTACTTAGCCAGCCGTTACCGATTGTGATGCAACAAGTGCGATTTGATGGCCAAGCGATTAATCCTGAGGCAAGTAACACCGCACCGGCGGGCACCAATCGCGTATCTTTCTCCTATGCGGCGCTCGGCTATACGATGCCAGAGCAAATCCAGTACCGCACCCAGCTAGAGGGCTTTGAGTCTGAATGGGCCTATCGCCACGAAAACCATATTGCCGAATATACGAATTTACCACCGGGTGACTACACCTTTAAAGTGAGTGCACGCTACCCCTATAGCGATTGGAGTGATGATGTGCTTAGCTATCGCTTCAGTGTGACCCCCTCACTTTGGCAACGGTCAGATATACGTGCGCTAGGTTTTTTGGCCTTAGTCGCCCTCGCCTACGGCGCCTTTATGTGGCGGATCCGCCGGATGCAACAAAAAGAAGCGCAGCTCAAAGCGCTAGTGAAAGAGAAAACGCAAGCGCTGCAAGCGCAAGCTGACGATTTTGAACGTATGTCGAAAGAGGATGCATTAACGGGTCTGGCTAACCGGCGTGCGTTTGACGAGTACTGGCACCTCGCCTTTGATGACGCCAACCAGTCGGGTCAGCCCTTACAAGTGGCCATTTTAGATATTGATCATTTTAAGCGCATTAACGATCAGCATTCGCATCTGGTGGGCGATCAAATTATCCAGCGTATTGGGCGCTTTTTGCATAACGAACGCCAACAGTTAAGCCATGTTGCCCGCTGGGGTGGCGAGGAGTTTACGTTACTGTTTGCAGGTACCCCGGCGGATGGCTACACCTACTTTGACGGCTTACGTCGCCGTATCGCGGCACTGACCCTCGACGACATTGCGCCGTCAGTAAAAGTGACGGTAAGCATTGGTGTGGCTGGCAACCATCAGGCCACGGATTATGTTGATGGCCTCAAGCAAGCCGATCAAGCCTTGTACCGTGCCAAGCGCGATGGGCGCAATTGTGTTCGTCAACGTAGTGGTCAATCGTCATACGCGGATGCGTAACAAAGGTAAAAAAAGGAGCGCCAGCGCGCTCCTTCTTGTTAGATCTGATGAAAAAGAACATTTGTCACCAACGCTTACGCCATGGTTTCTAAACTCTTTTCATAAGACTCATATTGCTTGGCTACCGACTCGCTTGGGCCACCGGTTGCTTTACTTACCACAATCGCGCCCAGTCCCGCGAAGATAAAGCCAGGAACAATTTCATACAGATCGAAAATGCCGCCTGAAAGCTGTTTCCATACCACAACTGTCACGCCGCCGACGAGAATCGCAGTCAGTGCACCATTTCGGTTCATGTCACGCCAGAACAGACTTAACAGTAGTGCTGGACCAAAGGCTGCACCAAAGCCTGCCCATGCATACGACACCAGGCCAAGGACTGAGCTTTCTGGATCCATCGCTAAGCCAAGCGCAATCGCCGAGAGCAAGATCACTGCACCACGACCGACCATGACCACCTCTTGCGTGGAGGCATCGGGACGGAACACTTGCTTATAGAAATCTTCTGCTAACGCAGACGACGACACCAGTAGCTGTGAATCCGCGGTACTCATGATCGCGGCCAAAATGGCGGCGAGCAGGATACCGGCGATGACAGGATGGAAGGCCGCGTTAACGAGAAGCATGAAGATTTTCTCGCCATCCTTCAGGTCACCGGTCATGTCGTTTTGCACGTACAAAATACCCACCAGCCCGATAAGCACCGCACCAAACATTGAAAGCGCAGACCAGCCAACCGCAATACGACGCGCGGTGGTAATGTCTTTGTTTGAACGGGTCGCTTGGAAACGTGCCAAGATGTGTGGCTGTCCAAAGTAACCCAGCCCCCATGCGGCCAGCGATGCAATGCCGATCCAAGACAGAGGCTCGCCCTCAACATCACGCCAGATCGTCATCAATTCAGGGTTAATCGCCGCTACGTCGCCACCCAATTTGAAGATGCTACCGTCCATGATAACGAAGGGCACGACCAACAGGGCTGCCGCCATCAACAAACCTTGTACCAAGTCAGTCCAAGATACCGCTAAGAAACCACCGAACAAGGTATAAGACACAACACAAATGGTGCCAATGACCACCGCAGTGGTGTAATCAAACCCAAACACCGTGGTGAAGAGTTTGCCCCCTGCAACCAAACCTGAACTGGTATAGAAAAGGAAGAAAAGCAAAATGAAGAAAGCAGAGATGGTTTGCAGCAGTTTTGATTTGTCTTCAAAACGACGGGCAAAAAACTCCGGTAACGTCAATGCGTTATCTGCTTCAATACTGTAAGTACGCAGGCGCTTGGCACAAATCAACCAGTTCAGGTAAGTCCCTAGCAGCAAACCGCCTGCTAACCAAAGTGATTCCATTCCCGCAGCGTAGGCATAGCCAGGCAGGCCAAGCAGCAACCAACCACTCATGTCTGATGCACCCGCTGACAAGGCGGCGGGCCATGGGCCTAACGAACGCCCCCCGAGGAAGTAGTCTTCGGAGTTGGATGTGCGTTTGTAGGCATATACACCAATGGCAAGCATCATGATGAGATATGCCAGAAAGGTTGCACTGATGGCATAGCTATTGTCTATCATATCTGTCCCTCAATTACATGGCCCCAGTCGGGGCCATCTCTGGAAAGTTAATGTTCACCACTGCCGAGTTCCAGAAGCGTGGCATTACCACCTACAGCAGTGATATTTATGGTTCGGGTGCATTCGGTCACAAAACGCAACACATAGTCGGGCGAACCAATCACGGGATAATGCGCCGTGTCAGTTTCCGCAACCAGTGTGGCGATCACACCCTGTCGTTGTGCAAGTTGGCGATTGACATGCCGCACATGTGCGTCTTCCCCTGTCGTTGCCAACCCGACGATATGCGGATGAACCAGCAGATCGCTAAGCGCGTCAATACTCACGCGCACGGCCACACGGTCTGGGCATCCGGCTTTAATGAGGTCGGCCAGTACAGCGTCGACCATATCAGCGTGAGTGCCCTCAACACTCACTACCACACAATTACCAGCGACCAAGGCGGCGGCTAACTGGCCACATAAGGCAACGGACGTCAGCGAGGCATCGCCTGTCACCACGACGGTGCCACGCCCGGCGGTATAGAGCTCGTTAGTCTCCCCCGTTGGCCCTGGTAATTCATGTACTTTGTTGAGCAGTCGGTCTGCGCTGTCGCACTGAAAACGGATCATGCTCGCCGCTTGGGCAAAGTCATCGCCCCGTGCGGCAACGGTTTCAGACCACCGCTGTAATAAAATGATGCGGCCAGCAACGGCTTGATCGTTCCAGTCTTCCCATACCGCGTCACACTGCTCTAAAACGTTATTTAATTGCTCCATCACGCTTCTCCTGATCTTGATACCAACCGATTTATTGAACGTTTACTGACGCTTGTGTAAAGCGGTAGAGATAATGGGGACCACCTGCTTTCGGGCCAGTGCCTGACAGGCCACGGCCACCAAAAGGCTGAACCCCAACCACGGCACCGACTTGATCACGGTTCACATAGCAGTTACCGACGCGCGCGCGGTGCTCGATGTGGGCACACGTGGTTTCATTACGGCTATGCACACCCATTGTCAGGCCGAAACCAGTACGGTTGATATCATCAATCACTTTGTCGAGTTCGTTGGCGCGATAGCGAACAATGTGCAAAATCGGGCCAAAGTGCTCTTCGCTCAGTTGGTCAATGCTGCGAATTTCAAAAGCTGTCGGTGGGACAAAGGTACCTTTGTCGCACTCAGCCGAAAGCGGTACCTGGGTGACTAATTTGCCACTGCGCTTCATTTGTTCAATGTGAGCAAGCAATTTGTCTTTCGCGGTTTGATCAATCACCGGCCCCACATCAGTAGAAAGCCGCTCTGGTCGCCCCACCGACAACTCAGCCATTGCGCCTTTAATCAGGCTAATCACACGGTCTGCGATATCTTCTTGAATGTATAAAACGCGCAGAGCTGAACAACGCTGCCCCGCCGAGGCAAACGCGGAACGCAATACATCACGCACCACTTGCTCAGGTAACGCGGTACTGTCTACCAGCATGGCGTTTTGTCCGCCAGTTTCTGCCACCACAGGCACAGGATCAGCGTCGCGCTCGGCTAACGTGCGTGTAATACGTTGTGCGGTCGGGGTAGACCCTGTAAACGCCACACCGGCAATGCGGCTATCTTCGGTTAATGGCGCCCCTACCACAGGCCCACTGCCTGGAAGCAGTTGGATAACGCCAGTTGGGATCCCGGTTTCAAGTAGCAACTCAATCGCGCGATAAGCGATAATGGATGTTTGCTCTGCCGGTTTTGCCACCACGGTATTACCAGCTACCAGCGCCGCGCTGACTTGCCCCAAAAAGATAGCTAATGGGAAGTTCCACGGGCTAATACAGGTAAAGACACCACGACCTTGATAGCTCACGGACTGCATCTGGCCGTCAAACCCTGTGTATGAAAGCGGCTCGCCCTGCAATGCTTTGGCCTGCTCGGGGTAGTAGCGCAAAAAGTCGACCGCTTCACGCACTTCATCAATGCTGTCGTGAATCGTTTTACCGGCTTCGCGATGACAAATCGCCACCAGCTCACCTAAATTCGCTTCAAGTTTATCAGCCAAGTCAAGTAAGTACTTACCACGCTCACTGACCGCTGTTTTCGACCACTCTGGGTAAGCATTCGCGGCAATATCGAGTGCATTGTTGACTTGGTCAGACGTCGCCCAGTCAACGTGACCGACTGGCTCTTCGCGATCATAAGGCGCAGCAATAGGATGCGTGTCACCGGCTAGGCGCTGACCATTGACAATGGGGCCGGCCTGCCATTGGTGCGCGCCCATAAAAGGCGCAACGCTTGCGGTGAAAGGCTGCCATTCTGAGTCGATATCAGTGGCTACGCCTTGAGAGTTCTTACGCGACGCGCCAAAGATATCTAACGGCAAGGGGATACGATCGTTATGCAGTGTTGGGTTAGCGCGCAGTGTATCGACAGGATCCGCAATCAGATCGTCAATCGGGCAACGTGCATCAACCAAGCGGTGAACAAAAGAGCTGTTTGCGCCATTTTCCAGTAAGCGGCGCACCAAATAAGGGAGCAAGTCTTTGTGGCTGCCCACTGGGGCATAAATGCGCACTTCAGTGTTAAACAAGGCTTTCGCATGGTTATACAGCGCGTCGCCCATGCCATGAAGGCGCTGAAATTCAAAGTCTTGATGGGTCGCCATCGAGGCTATCGCGGCTATGGTATGGGCGTTGTGACTGGCAAATTGCGGATAAATCAGACCGCGTATATGCTCGCTCAACAGAAAACGGGCACAGGCGAGATAAGAGACATCAGTCGCCTCTTTACGGGTGAATACCGGATAACCATGGTGCCCACCTTGCTGGCACAGTTTAATCTCGCTATCCCAGTACGCCCCTTTTACCAAGCGCATTGGGATCACATCGCCTTGCTCTTTCGCTAAAGCCGCTAGCCAAGTAATCACAGGGAGCGCACGTTTTGAGTAGGCTTGCACCACCAGCCCAAATTTCCCCCAGCCTTTAACCACAGGATCGCGGTATAGCTTTTCAAACAGTGCCAGTGATAGCTCTAGACGATCCGCTTCTTCAGCATCAATGGTGATCGCGACATCTTTTTCACGGGCGCGCTTGAGCAGAACGAGCACCGTCTCGAACATTTCGTCCATCATGCGATCGTAGTTAGCCGCTTCATAGCGGGGATGCAAAGCCGACAGCTTGATAGAGACCGATGGCGATGGGCCTTGATAGCTTGCTTTGGCATCGCCCACCGACTCAATCGCTTGTAAGTAATCCTCTAAGTAGGCTTTGGCATCTTCTTGCGTAAGTGCCGCCTCCCCTAACATATCGAATGAGTAGGTAAAGCCGTTATTGCGTGGGCCCTCACCGTTCTTCTGCGCTTCATCAATATCACGGCCAAGCACGAACTGGTGACCCATGATTTTCATCGCTTGGTGCATGGCTTGACGAATCACCGGCTCGGACATTTTGTTCACGAGGCGGTTGATCACCGACGTCGGCTTGCCCTCCGTGCTTTCATCCAAGGTCACCACTTTTCCAGTGAGCATCAGCCCCCAGGTTGAGGCATTCACAAACAAGGAATCGGAATGGCGCAAGTGCGCTTTCCAATCTGCAACACTCAGTTTGTCACGGATAAGGGCATCGGCGGTGTGCGAATCAGGGATCCGCATCAGCGCTTCAGCCAGACACATCAACAAAATCCCCTCACGCGTATCCAGGCTGTACTCCAGCAAGAGCGCATCAATCATTTGGACCGCTTTTTTATCCGCCCGCACTTGCTCAATTAACTGCGTGGCTTGACGACGAGTTTGCTCACGCTCACTGTCAGTGGCTTCCGCTAGGGGAATTAACTGTTGAAGCCATAGGCTTTCGTCAACGCAATACAGCGGCGAGATTTCAGACCAGAGCTGCGCCAGTGGGCGCTCGATAAACGAGGGCTGCATAGCATCGATGGCTTTAAACATAGTGGTATCCTCACTCACGTCCTCCCAAACTCGGGCAGGAAAAATGTTACGTCATTGTTACTTTGCGATCGATTCTATGCGTGGTCTATCAGTAGGGTCTTACAAAATACACCGGCATTATTGCAAAATCCTCCGATGATTAACAAATAAAGCGGTCGATCGCCATAATGGCATAACAAAAGACGTGCATATTATTGATGCCGGAGACGGCGACAGCACATCGGGCCACGCTTAAACCGAGCCCTTAAACCTGGCAGGAGAGAGGCCAAAATAGCGAGAAAACGCATTGGTGAAACCACTCTGGCTAGAGAAACCGCAACTATCGGCAATTTGTGCCATGGTCAACTCACTTTCTTTAATCAGTTGTTTCGCTAAAGCAAAGCGTTTTTCAAGCACATATTGATGCGGCGTGGTGCCCACCTGCTCTTTAAATAACTGGTGGAATTGGCTTTCAGCCAGAAACACACTGCCTGCTAGCTGCGCCACCGTAATCTTGCGGCTGATGTGCTGGTGAATATAACGGTCAATGATATCCATGTTTAAGCGATGGCCATCTCGTCGCGGCGAAACATGATCACGGAAATGGCGATGTAATACACACATCAGCGTATCAGCACATGCGCGGCTCAGCAGTAAATCAGATGGGTTGGCGATCATCTCGGCTGTCAGCGCCTTGATCAGCGTTTGTGCATGGGTGTCGAGCTGGAAGTAAGGCTCGCGACTAAATAAACGCGCAATGTTGTCATGCATGGATGCATGCCCCACCCATTCTTGGTATGGAAGGTTAATCACCAGAATTTCATTACGTCCCACCCCGGTAAAAGCATGCTCTTGTGATTCCCCCACCAAACAGCCTTGGCCTGGGCCAACCAGACTACCTCGCCCATCAACATCGAATTCCGTTTGCCCTTGCAGACCAATCACGACCTGCTTGTACTCATGGCTATGGTGAAGCTGTTGTCGAGGTAAGGCGATCACTTCAGAGACTTTGGGTGTTTTTGTCACCATGGCTCTCCCTCTCGGTGCGGATTACGGGTTTGCCGTCAACCATTCAACTTCCTCTTTCATTATTCTGGCACGCTTGTCACCCGTGTGCGACTGGATTCTCTATGCTTATTCTCAACGTTGCGGAACAATGATCAAGTAGTGTATTTTTTACGGCCTATGTCATTTTGACGCTAAAAATGCGAAGGATCCCTCATGTATTGCACGTTGATCGGGGTAATATCGAGAACAATGCGATAAAAAAACCACCTCTGATATATGTAAATAACATAAAATTCAATAATTTACTTTTTATTCGATGGAAATATCACTTACTTGATCATTGTTTCGAGGCGATCAAAGGGGATCAACACCTTGATCATTCTTCCGTTTTATTGTGCCGTCACGCAATCTTATTTGAAGCAAGCCACCGCTTAAGGTAATCTCGCATAAACATAAAAACCATGAGCACAGTTGCACCGATCACGTCGCAGAATGCTGACTGCCGTCAAATAATTAGCACGGTTTGCGTGGCAACGCGGGTTTCCGTGATAGTCTACTTTTTGGACATAGGTATTATTATTGCGACATGCGTAAGCAAGGGAACTATGACAACGAAATATATAAAAGCGTTATGCTTAGCGCTCCCTCCCCTACTGCTAACCGAGTTGGCGTTCGCTGAAAACGCGTCTTCCGCTGATAATCTCGATCCGGTCAGTGAGTTGGTTGAGAAGCTCCGCGATAAAGAAGAAACGTTGGAGACTCGAAACGATGAACTGGCTCTGCAGCAGGCGAAATTGGATGACCTTTTGGTCAAGCGCGCGACGTTAGAAGATGAACTGAGTAACCTGAAGCGCAAACGCAGTAATGCTAAAGCAGAGCTGGATGCGAAATTTCAGGATTTAATCGCTGACCCGAGCACAGATATCAGCCCGTATCAGCAGGCCTACCAACAAGCATGGCAGCAGGTGAACAATCACCAGCAAAAACAAGCTGCCAACGAGTCCGCCATTATTGAGCAGAAGAAACGACTGGCGAAACTTGAACGAGAACAAGCCTTATTGGCAACCACCCTTGAGAATTTACATGAGGCCATGCGCGAAGCACGTGCAGAGCGTCTACGTAAAGAACTCACCCAAAAAGACACGATTGAAGTTGTCCATAGCTTGACCTGTTCACCCAACATGACATTGTCGGCGTGCGCGAACCAAGGTGAAACGCTGACCATGCAAAAAGCGATTCGTGACTTCCGAGGCCAGGTAACGGACTTTGTCACCGAATCCAATGCCGTGAAGCAAAACATCGATAAAGTGGCGTTTAATATCCACGTCACTAACAGTGAAGTCGTTGACGCAGGCTTTACCGGTGGCATGGACTACACAACACGTATCAAAGCCGAGCTGGTAAGCCGTCCTGATAAAACGGCGGCATGTCGACTGCTTGATCTTGAAGACAGATACTGTGTTGAAACCACCCAAGCACAGCAGCAAGCCAATCGTAAACAGCAGGCGAAACGCTGGGTTAACGTGACGATACGCTCTAATCGTTACGATGACAGTGTGACCATTAATGATGTGTCATACGGAAGCACACCGGTAGAACTCATGCTACCAGTGGGTAACCATGACTTAACGGTCACTAAGCCTGGTTTTATGCCTTATGATCGCGAAGTTTACCTCGGTAAAGATCAGGTAGTGTGGGCAAAACTGAAAGAGCAACCTAATCAGCCCCCTAGCCCAGGAAAAAAGTTTACCGACCCTGTTGCCAATAATCTCGAAGCACCGCAAATGGTGGTGATCGGCGCTGGCGAATACAAAGTCGGGCCAGATGCACGTGAAAATGTGGCTATTCAGCAATCATTTGCGATGGGCGCCACACCCGTCACGGTAGAGCAGTTTGACGCCTTTGTCACCGCCTCCGGTTATGTCACCGCAGCCGAACAAGGTAATGGCTGCGATAAGCTGGTAAATGGCGAGATCAACCAAAGCTTGGATACAGACTGGCGTCAACCCGGCTTTGATCAAGCGGCCGACTCCCCAGTCGTTTGTGTGAATAAAGATGATGCCGAGGCTTACACCGAGTGGCTAAGCCAGCAAACGGGCCAGCGCTACGCGCTTCCAAACGACGTTGAGTGGGAAGTCGCTGCCCGTGGTGGCACGGAAAGCGATTACTGGTGGGGCAATGAAATCGGTGTCGGCAACGCCAATACCGGCTGGAGCGGCACGGTATGGTCAAACGACCGCACCTCGCCGGTTAAAAGCTTTCCGCCTAACCCGTTCGGTGTTTATGACACCGCAGGCAATGTTTGGGAGTGGGTAAGCAATGATACCCCTATTGCTCGTGGCGGTGCGTGGAACTTTTCACCTCAACGCTCTCGCGTTTCCGAGCGTTTGGAGTTAGGAGAGAACACCAGCGCCAATTACCTTGGGTTCCGCGTGGTGCGAGATATCAAAACACCTTGATCTCACTCGCCTCATCACAATAGTAGAAAACACACGCCGCTACTCGTTAGCGGCGTTTTTTTCGAGTAAGATAAAATCAACAATCTTGATATTAAGTTGCTTTACTCAATGTCAATAGGTCAAATCCCCCCTACCCAACGTCTAGTCTTCTGGATATAGTAGACCCCGTAAACGCAATTTGTCCCGATAGACGCGTTTGCAGTTCCTAACACTGTTAGGTGCAGTTAGATAACGATCTTGTATCAACAACCCTCATGATACCAGTGAATTATCTAAACAACCTCTTCTACACGTCGTACAGGATAACTCCCTTTGGGGAAATCTTGTCTTTGCCGGCTTTATGCCGGCTTTTTTTTATGCTCCAATAACGTGTCCGTTTTTCTATATCTTGATGGGCGATGACGTCCAATAATAATAACAATGAATGGGTAAGCGATATGAATCACGTTCCTCCTGCTCTGTCTATGCTCGAGCAATTACCCGGCTGCTGGGGCTGCAAAGATACACAATCGGTATTTGTTTACGCCAATAGTGAATACTGCCGTCTTGTGGGCCTCAAACAACCGCAAGACTGCATAGGCAAGACAGATCATGATATGCCCTGCCCCACCACGCGTTGTGCCGATCAATTTCAAGCGCAAGACCAATACGTGATGAAAACAGGCAAGCGACTCCGTGTGCTCGATATTCATCCCTATGCCAATGGCCGTTGGCATGCGCACCTGTTTACCAAAACGCCTTGGTTCAATGAACAGGGGCATATTTGTGGGATCATGTTCTGTGGCCAGGAGCTGAGCGACACCGCCATTTTAGAAGTGGGACATTGGGTGTGCCGTGCAGTCACTCACCCTGAACAGGCGTTATCCGATCATCATCATGGTGAAGCTCAGGTACACCTGACATCGCGAGAGCGGGAGGTACTGTTCCTTCATCTGCATGGCAAGAAACCGCAATTGATCGCGCAGACATTGTCGGTATCCGTCAAAACCATCGAAAATCACTTTGCGCATTTACGTGAAAAGTTCGATGTCGACTCCAAAGCAGGCTTACTCGAGCATGCACTCGCGCAGGGATTTGGCTCCGCGATTCCAGAAAGCTTGTTAACCCAGCAATTGTCTGTGGTGCTACGAGGTTAATCAGACAGCGCCCAATTCAACGGTGCGCCATCTTGCCGCCAGTTCTGCGCGATGAGGGCGCTAAGATGTCCCTCGTCGCTATCATCAAAGGGGCGGCGGCTATGGCGCTAAGCGCTCAATCGCCCAGTTGTCATCCTCTTGGCGTTGATATAAGAAACGATCGTGTAAGCGGTGCTCGCCACCTTGCCAAAACTCAATGCTTTTAGGCTTGATGCGATAACCGCCCCAGAATGTAGGGACAGGCACTTCCCCTTTCTCGAACTGTTTTTTCAGCTCCAAAAACTTGCCTTCTAACGCCGAGCGTGCTGATAAACGTTCGCTTTGTTTGCTCGCCCATGCTGCGATCTGACTTTCTTTGGGGCGAGAAGTGAAATACTTAAACACCTCCTTTTTACTCAGAGGCTCCGCCTCCCCCATAATATGGACTTGTCGCTCGATAAAATGCCAAGGAAAGTGCAAGCTAATCTTGCTGTTTTTTTTCAAATGCAGCGCTTTGCGACTTCCCAAGTTGGTGTAAAACACAAACCCCTCTTGATTAAAGTCTTTAAGCAAAACGATGCGCTGAAAAGGTTGTCCATCTTCATCAACCGTGGCGACAGTCATTGCGGTTGGATCTGGCACTTGGGTATCAATGGCTTGTTGCAACCACTGGCCAAATAAATCCATGGGCGCATCGGGTAAATCATCACGACGTAATCCCCCTTGGGTGTACTCTCTTCGAATGTCTGACAACTCCATTGCTTTCTCCAATTCGTTTATTTTCAACTATTTTGCGCAGGTACCTACCGATACACAAGTGCAATTTATTACCGTGGCGACAGAAACAGGGATCAGTGATCGCGACGCTTTTCATTTCTCAGGTTTAGCAACGCGAGCCATCTATACGCTCGTCGCACTTATCCATTCAAAGCCTGATAAAGTCTGCAAAAAATCAGCACCATAGGCTAAGCTTGAAAGAAGTGAAACACCTGATGGGGGTCAGATGGCGATACGTGATAAATCTCGCGCGACCTTGCCCCGAGATGAGCACCTCGATTACATCGATGACAAGACGGCTGCACTTTTGCTCAACACGCCGAAAAGTGCGCGTGTTTTGCTATGGACTATCGTGCTGTTTCTAGTTGTCGCCACGGCGTGGGCATCGCAAGCACAACTCGACAAAGTGACCGTCGGACAAGGAAAAGTGATTCCCTCTTCACAACTTCAAGTGGTGCAAAACCTTGAAGGGGGCTTAGTCAAAGCGCTCCTGGTCAAAGAAGGCGACAAGGTAAAAAAAGGGCAACGGCTTATCCTCATTGACGATACCCTCTTTCGCGCCAACTTCCGAGAAAGAGAACAAGAGTTGCTCGGTTTACGTGCAGATAAATTGCGTCTGCAAGCGTTGCTCACCGCGATTCGTGTTGATGAAACTGCGCCTTTTGAGCAATGGCGAGAAAGTATCCTGCTGGAGCGCCAACCACTCTCGTTTCCGGATGTCTTTACCACAAAACGCCCTGATTTGATCAAACAGACACAAGCGCGATATCAAGAGCAGCTGTCTAATATTCAAAATCAGCTCTACGTTACCGCGCAAAAGATCCGGCAAAAGGAACAAGAGCTTGTCGAATTAGAGTCTCGGATCGCGAATCTCGAACAAAGCCAAGCATTTGCGCAAGAGGAGCTGGACATCACGCGCCCACTTGCCGATGAAGGCGTTGTGCCCAAAATCGACTTGCTTAAGCTGCAGCGTCAACTCAATGATACACAGCGTGAATTATCCTCAGCACAGCTTTCTCTCCCTTCTGTGGTCTCAGCACTGCGCGAAGCCGTTTTCCAACGTATCGATGTCGCTTTAACGTTTCGCACCGACCAGCAAGAACAACTAAACCAAGTAGAGAAGCAAATAGCTACGATGTCTGAAGGGCGTGTGGGATTGCAGGATAAAGTCTCACGCACCGTGGTGACCTCGCCTGTCAATGGAACGGTTAAAAAGCTGCACGTCAACACAGTCGGCGGTGTCATCCAACCAGGCATGGACATTATAGAGATCGTCCCCTCCGAGGATAACCTCTTGGTTGAGGCCAAAATTGCCCCTCAAGATATTGCTTTTTTACGCCCAGGACTCAATGCAGTGGTCAAATTCAGCGCCTATGATTTTACCGTCTATGGCGGACTGGATGGCAGGCTTGAAACCATCAGTGCCGATACCATCGAAGACGAAGAAGGCAACAGTTTTTATCTGGCTAAGATACGTGCCGAAAAAGACAGCTTGGGCAAAGAAACCAGCTTACCCATTATTCCCGGCATGACGGCCTCCGTGGACATTATCACAGGTAAACGTACGGTTTTAGATTACTTACTCAATCCCATTACGCGCGCGCAAAAAACCGCATTGCGTGAATAAAGAGGCAACAGACTTTATGGCTTACCACTTTCCTTGGCAACCCTCTTGGTGCGTCGCCCTAACAATTGCAGTGATCGCACCGGCTCATAGCCAGTCTTTAGAGCAAGCCGTGGTGACAACGCTTGCCACGGATCCTGAGTTGCGTGGCGCCTTTCATCAGCTGCAAAGCTTCCGTGAGAGAACCAAGGCCAGTGAGGGCGACTATCTCCCCGACGTGGATTTGAATGCAGGGATGGGTTACGAACGCATCGATAATGATACAACACAAGCGCAAGATGACCTCGATTTTGCGCGAAAAGATGCCACTCTTAATGTTCGGCAATTATTGTGGGACGGGCAAACACACAACAACATTGCCCGTAATCAGTATGAGGCAGAGAGTCAGCGCTTTCAACTGCGTTCGGATGCCTCCGATAAAGCGCTACGGGTCGCCGAAGTGTACCTTGAGATACTTAAAGCTCAGCAGGTACTCGACCTTTCTCGCGCGAATATGACTGTACACGAAGAAATTCTCGCCGATATTCGCCGCCGGGCGGACACAGGCATTGGCTCAACGGCAGATCTATCGCAGGTACAAGCGCGCGTTGCTCGGGCCCAAGCTAACCTCTTGTCCGCTGAAACCAACCTAGAAGATGCCTTTACGGCATTTTTTCGCGTGGTTGGTGTGCCCGCGAACAACACAGTCCAACCCGTGATTGATAAAACACGCCTCCCCACCTCACTGGATAGTGCCCTTGAACAAGCCGTCAAACGTAACCCGCTACTCAAATTAGCGCGATACGATATTGAAGCGGCAAAGTCACAGTATCAACAGTTTAAAGGCGCTCACCACCCAAACATCAGTGTAGAAGTCAGCCAAACGTGGGCGGATGAAGTCAGCGGCGTGGATGATTTTAGTGATGAATTTAGCGCCATGCTACGCGTGCGTTATCAACTGTTTAATGGCGGGAGCGATCAAGCCGATATTCGACGAGGCGCCTATGAGTTAAATCGTGCCAAAGATATCTTTGATAACGCCTATCGACAATTAGAAGAAAGCACCCGGCTGGCTTGGAGTGCATTCCAGCTCACCGAGCAACAAAAAGACCTTTTGCAACAGCAAGTCGATGCCGCCTCGGACACAGTGCAAGCGTATGAAAAACAATTTAGAATTGGGCGACGAACGCTGCTCGACCTACTTAACACCGAAAACGAACTGCTTGAAGCGAGGCGCGCTTACTTAGACGCAAACTACGATCATTTATTGGCACAATATCGTTTACTCAACAATACCGGTCACTTATTGGAAGCCTTGAGAGTCTCCTTACCCAAACAGTGGCAAGGAACAGAAGGAGAAACGGAATGAAAGTATTGGGACTGAGCCTGATTCTTGTGCTAATCACTGGATGTACGGTGGCGATCTCTCCACCCCCTACGGCCACGCAAAGTCATGATGTAACCGACAGTGATCAAGATGGCGTCATCAACGCCCGTGATCGATGCGACAACACACCACGCGGCGCCGTCATTGATAATCAAGGCTGTCCCAATTACATTCAACCGACCGACGCGCGCCAGTCACCGACCGCATCAGCACGACAAATTGATGTGTACTTTGCCTCCAATACCGCAAAAGTGACGACGGGCGCTATAACCAATATCGACGCTATGGCAGACTTTCTGATGGATTATCCTGGTACCACGCTCCGTTTAACCGGTCACGCCAGTGCGGGCGGTTCGGCATCCTACAATCACGCGCTCTCTTATCGTCGAGCAATGACGGTCAAGCGTGCGCTTATCGAGCGTGGTATCACGCCACAACGCATCGACGTGGTTGCCAAAGGAGAGACGGACGCCAAGCATGGCAGTGGGGCAGCCGACGCGTATCGGCGAGTCAGTGGTGAAGTATTGAATTTCAAAGGGGATGTCGAGAAAGCATGGACCATCTTCACGCGTCGACCTCAGTCTTAAAGCGAAACCATTTATGAAGCAATGGCATATTGCCGGGTTATGTTTGTTGCTCTCTCTCAGCGCGATGAGTCTGACCACCAAAGAGTCACGCTGGGTGGGGCAAGTATCGAGCTTTTATGGTGAACGCGCGGGTAAGCGTGTCACGGCATGGCGCAACATGGTGGAAAAGACCCAAGGCTTATCAGAGCAAGAAAAGCTGCGCAAGGTGAATGATTTTTTTAATCAGATGTACTTTGTCGATGATATCGACCTATGGGGAAAAAAAGACTACTGGGCAACGCCTTTAGAGTTTCTTGGTGCCGCCGCCGGTGATTGTGAAGATTTTAGTATCGCAAAATACTTTTCGCTTCGCGAGTTAGGCATTGATGATAAAAAGCTGCGCCTGGTGTACGTAAAAGCAATCCGTCTCGACCAATTTCATATGGTCGTTGCGTATTACCCAACACCGTCCTCCGAGCCGGTGCTACTCGATAACTTAGATCCAGCAATTAAACGTGCGTCGTTAAGACGCGACCTGCTTCCTATATATAGCTTTAATGGTAGCCGACTATGGTTAATGAAAGAACGCGGCCAAGGCGAGCTTGCTGGCAACGCCTCCCGACTTGGCCTTTGGAATGATTTACGTAGCCGTATCGACACCTTAAAGATGCAAAAACCGATTAGACAATTTGATAGGTAAACACCGATGACGTTATTCAACCAAATATTCTCATGGATGCTAGTGATTTTCTTCTGCATAGTGCTGGCCGTCTTCGGTATCGAGCTGAATACCACTCGCAACTTTTTACTCAATCAGCAAACCTCTGATGTCAACAACACGGTCAATTCGATGGGGTTAGCCTTGGCACCCTATTTAGAATCGGATGATAAAGTCGCCGCCGAGTCAGTGATCAATGCGTTTTTTGATGGCGGCTTTTACCGCGAGGTTAATTTGACCTTGCTGTCAGATAACAGCGAGATTGTTCGCGAGTACCCGGTACAAATTCAGGGCGTTCCCCAGTGGTTTATCGATCTCGATATTTTTCCTGTGATCACAGAAAAACAAACCATCACCAGTGGTTGGATGCAACTTGCCGAAGTCGAAGTGGTCGCGCACCCAGGGTATGCATATAAGCAACTATGGAAATCATTTGTCCAACTGGGGACCATTATGGTGGTCATCTTTTTGGTTGCGTCCGTGATCATTGGCTGGCAATTACAGCGCTCTCTGAGACCGCTTGCGCGCATTACGGCCAAAGCGGGCGAAATCGCCAAAAACAAATTTGGTGATCCCATTCCGCTTCCTCCCACGACAGAGCTTAAAACCGTGGTTAATGCCATTAATGTCATGACCGATCAGCTCAAAAACTACTTTGAACAACAAGCAAAAGAGGCCGACCGGTTACGTAAAACCGCCTATCGAGATGCGGTATCTGGCCTCGGTAACCGCAGCTTCTATGTTGGCCAGCTTAAATCTTGGTTAACCGAGTCTGGTGTTGGCGGTATGGCGTTAATTAAAGTGGACCTCATTGGGGAGGCCTATAAAAACCATGGCTTCGAAGCGGGGGACCGTGTGGTTGAGCAATTTGCGAATAACCTCACTACCACGATTATCAGCGACGACAACATGACCGCAGCGCGTTTGAGCAAAGATGAATTTGTGATCCTAGCCCCGAATTCAGACCCTGATGACTTACGCTTGCTCGGCGAGAGTGTGCTCGCCATGGTCGTGGACATGCAAGCGGATCCGACCGGCCTCACGCCACCTAAGGTAGCGGTTGGGTTAGCTATCAATGGCGGCGGGAACCAGGATGCCAGCGTGCTACTGTCACAAGCAGATAATGCCTTATCACAAGCACGCAATACGCCAGAGCACCCTGTCGTACTGATTGACCAATCCATCGGTGACGCTGCAATGGGTAAACAGCAATGGAAAGCACTGCTGCATGAAGCCGTCGCACAAGAGCTGTTTGTGTTCAAATACCAACCCGCCACAGACAGCGAATCAAACCGACTGCATCAAGAGGTCTTTTCTGCGATAGAAAAAGACGACCAGTATTATGGGGCTGGGCACTTTTTAGGGGCCGTGGAACAGCTCCAGCTGGGTGAGACCCTCGATAAGTATGTCATTACTCACGTGCTTAAGACATTATCTCAAGACGCCAGTGTCGGGCCATTGGCGGTGAATCTCACCTTGAGTAGTGTGACCAATGCGTCGTTTATTCGTTGGTTGGGAACAACCTTGTATCAGCACCGCAAACTGGCCGGCCAACTGTTATTTGAGATCCCAGAGGTCGCTTTTGTTCGTCATGCTGATCACACTGGCTTGTTGATCGATCAAATCCGCCAAGCAGGCTTCCAATTTGGCGTCGATAATTATGGTCGCAACTTCCAGTCTTTGGATTACTTACAACGCTTTAAGCCCGATTACGTAAAAATAGACTTTGCCTATACCAGCCATATAGAAGACGATGCCCAAGGGCATGTCTTGGCATCAATTTGTCGCACCGCGCATAACCTAAATATCACCACTATCGCGACACGCGTGGAAACAGACGCACAACTTGCTCACCTTTCCGAGCTTTTCGTCAATGGTTTCCAAGGCTATATCTTCAATAACACTCAGGACAGCCATGGTTAAAGATCCGCTCCTGCAATCATTGATTTATGTATCGCGTTACTTCGGTAACGCGAACTCCCCCGATGCCCTTGTGTCTGGACTCCCTATCTCCGACGGCTACCTCTCACCTTTTTTACTTCCCCGCGCGGCTGAACGAGCGGGGATTGTCGCGAAAGAAGAAACGATGCCGCTCGAACGCCTCTCTTCGCTGCTCTGCCCAGCCATTTTGCTAATGAAAGATAACGACGCGTGCGTCGTACTCGAAATGGATGCAAAAAAGGGGCGTGCGGAAATCGTTTTGCCGCATGCGGATATGACACCTCGTTGGGTGATGCTTGATGATCTTAACGATGCCTATCTGGGACGCCTTTTTTTACTGAAAAAGCAATACCGCTTTGATGAACGCGCGCCAGACGCACAAGTGAAGGATGAGAGCCACTGGTTTTGGGGCACGCTTTGGCAATCGCGTCATATTTACCGAGATGTCTTAATCGCCTCACTCTTTATTAATGCCTTCGCGATCAGTGTGCCACTCTTTTCTCGTCTCGTTTACGACAAAATCGTGCCTAACTTGGCCTTCGATTCACTTTGGGTGCTCGCCAGTGGGATTTTGGTCATTTTTGTCTTCGACTTACTCCTTAAGTTGCTCCGTAGTTACTTTATTGATATTGCCGGTAAGAAAACGGATTTGCTTATTTCGTCCCGTATCTATGCCAAAGTCATCGGGGTGAGAATGGACGCCAAACCACCTTCAGTGGGGGCATTTGCGCGACATATGCAAGAGTTTGAATCCATTCGCGAGTTCTTTACCTCTGCGTCGATATCCACACTCATCGATCTCCCCTTTGCCATCATTTTCTTACTCGTGATTTGGTTTGTCGCCGGTCCTTTGGTGATCGTCCCTATCATTGCGGTTACGTTACTGGTTATCCACGCATGGCTGATCCAAAAGCCCCTGAGGCGCACGATTGAGGAAGGGACACGTCTTTCTTCACAAAAGAACGCCAACCTCATAGAGAGCTTATCAGGGCTTGAGACCATTAAAATATTCGGGGCAGAGAGTCAGTTTCAGTATCGCTGGGAAGAAGCCGTTGCCCATATGGCAAACTGGAGCATCAAAACACGTCGTCTCACAGACTCGGTCCATAACTCGGCCAGTTTTGTTCAGCAGTTTGTCATCGTCAGTATGATTGTATTTGGTGTCTACCAAATAGCCGCAGGCGAACTGACAATGGGGGGATTGATTGCGGCAAGCATGCTCAGCTCAAGAGCGGTAGCGCCCTTGGTTCAGCTATCTTTGTTATCCACGCGCTATCACCAAGCAAAATCAGCACTCGATATTATCGACCAACTCATGGCATTGCCCACGGAACAAACCGAGGGTAAACGTTATATTCATCGCCCGATGCTGCGTGGCAAAATCGAACTCGACAACGTTGACTTTCATTACCCCAACACCACTGCCCTCGCCTTGCGCCAGGTGTCCTTTCGTATTTATCCGGGAGAAAAAGTCGGTATTATTGGCCGGGTGGGTTCAGGAAAAACAACGCTTGCCCGTCTGATAGTCGGTCTTTATTCTCCCACCCAAGGCTCGGTTGCCATCGATGATACCGATATCTCACAGCTTCATTATATCGACGTGCGTCGCAATGTCGGTTTTGTTCCTCAAGAGCCGACCCTATTCTTTGGCTCAATCAGAGACAATATGACCCTAGGCCAACCACTCGCTGATGATATTGATATTATGGACGCCGCGACCCGTTCCGGTGTGTTAAGTTTCACCCAACGCCATGCCTCTGGACTAGAAAGACAGGTTGGAGAAGGCGGTGCCTTATTGTCCGGGGGACAACGGCAAGCCGTTGCAATTGCTCGCGCCTTTTTAGGCCGCCCACCGGTGGTTTTACTCGACGAGCCAACCAGTCAGATGGATAACCGCACAGAGCAGTTCATTAAGACCCAGCTAAAAGATTTACGCAGAGAGGAGACACTCATTCTCAGTACCCACAAAACCAGCATGCTGGATGTGGTTGACCGTCTTATTGTGATGGAGGAAGGATGTGTGGTCGCAGATGGCCCGAAAAAAGCGGTACTTCAAGCCTTAAAAGAAGGGAAAATCCGTAAGGTTGGCTAACAGTTTACACTGTAAACCAGCATTAACCATTGGCTTGATACGGCTTTAATTCAATCGCCGCATTATCATAAAACAAATGTGATGGACCATGCTCTGAGTGAATCACGTGCTTGTCTTCGCCGATAGTACAATGGACACGATTCAGTAATGACTTAGTCGCAATGATACTGGCGGCTTTGTATCCGCTTTCTATCGCCGCATCTGTTTCTTCCACCGTGGCTTCTATTTCACTTAGCTCGGTAGAAAGGTGCTCGCGTGTCGAACTTATTCTTTCCACCATCGCGGCGTCGCGCTTCTCTTCTGGAACAGCGTCAAGTTTTTTCTCTGCCGCCTGGATCTTGTCCAGTTGGGCACTTTTCTCTTCCCAGCTTTTGTTTAGATTGACGAGTTCCCGTTTAAGTATCGGCAGACGCGGGAAACAATGGATATACGTATGCGCCCCTGCGCTGGCGCCGATAATCACCGCCTGTACTTTCTCACCGACTTCATGTTGACCGCCCGCTAATGTCCCTTTGCGCTTGGTGGCATCAGTAATGATGATTGACTGCCCCACATGTGTTTTGCAGTGCATCGCATGCAAGGTAAGTTCTAGGTTTTGATTGGCACAGAGCGTGGCATACTGCGCGAACTTGGCAACGATATTGCCCTCCGCAATCAGGGTACAATTAATATCAGAATCGGCTGCAACTTGTCGGCCGATAATCCCGTTCTGGACAATAATGTCGGCACCGGCGGTGATGGTCGCCGATTCTACCACTCCTCCTACCGTGACGGTTCCCGATGCCGTGACCTTCATACCCACTTCGACATCCCCTTTAATCACCACACTGCCTTCAAAGTTGACATGCCCAGTACCGACATCAACCGCATCTAAGCTCAAGGCATCATCGACAGCCACGCCGTCTTTTTGTAACCGAGGGATCCCGGCCATGGTCGCCACCAAAATATTCGGATCTTTGTTACTGAACTCACTACCTGGGTGAGCGGTGAGTGTCATTGGCTGACCGGACGAGGTCGACAACACTGAGCCAGTGACCGTGAAGCCCTCATAACCCGACGTTTCTGGGATCAGTTTGGCTAAAGGCTGTCCTTGCTTCACCATCACCATTTCCCCCAAATCACGCATATCAACGGTTCCATCTTCACGCTGTTTGGGACGACGAACACGCTCGGTAGGATCTTCAATGAGATAGACAAGGTGTGCATCTTCGCCGGCGATAGGCTGTCGGCCGAATGCAACGGGCACATCGAGATATTCACCAGGTTTGAGCTTTCCTGATGCGGAGAGAAGTTTTTGCAGGGTTGGTTTTTTTATCCCTCGAACAATATTAGCATCACGCAGTGTCGAAAGAATGTCATCGGCTTTCAGTCCACGCCCGCCACAAGCGCCGTTAACGATCAAATAGGCCGTCATTTTATCATCGGCGATACGCGCCTCGATAGTTGCATCACGGCGTTCTGCTATAATGAAATCTTCCGACTCAGCATCATCCGGCGAGGCATTTAACTTGGTGAGGGCTGACTCTATCGTATCATCAAAACAAAAAAAGCCATCGACTTGATTGCTCACCAACCAGTCCTTAATCTGTTTTTTCTCTATGGGTTGGCCATTTGTATGCTCGACGTTCCCTGCCGATAAATATACACGCTGACCATCCTGAGAGACGCGGAGGATATCGTCTAGCATCTCGCTTCCTGCCTATCTGATCCTTGTGGCGGCTTTATTAGCCCAGTAAACCACTTGGCAACGCGCTTGCTCCATCATCTTGTGGAACGTTACGCTCGACTGTCGTCACTGACTAGATTAGTCCAAATCCAATGCCAGTGTGCGCAATTGTCTCATTTATAATAAATTATACAGGTTTATCGTTTATGGGAGCAGGATCACTGATAAAAACGTGACCAGGGTAGGATTAATTCATTGACCCTCTTCATGCTCCCCACAATGATCGACATTAGAACGATTTACAGTGTAAATACGTGTCAAGCGTGACAGCGTTTACACTGTAAATCAAGCCAATGCCGCGTGTTTCGTTTACAGTGTAAATCGCTCATGTCGTCAGGTGCATGTGAACATAGTCCCGTATTCGAGATTCCGCGTCCTTCTTTCCCGCAAGCTGATATCGGGTGCAAACCACAGACCAAGGCAACCCTAACAAAATACGGCTAACCAGAATTGGGAGTGTGGCGTTCTCGCCCTTTTTCCCGTCACAACGAATATGATGATATAACCAAGCCTGTAGACTCGATAGGGCAGCATCGACTCCTACACCACCGGCTACAAACCCATCGAGTTGTTGTCTTACTTCCTCCGGTAGCGGTGTGGTTGGTAACCCTGCAATGATAGACATAGCAATGTCCGTTTCCATCCGTTGATGGCTAGTGAGCATCTGAATGGGAAGACTTTGCCTAAACAAGCGCAACGCCAGATCACACCATCTCAATGGCTGGATAGGTTTAATCATTTGCAGTGAGTAGCAGCCACTGGCTTGATCGCGTTTCAATCCCAGTTTAACCGGCTTAAACCCTTGCTTAAACCAAAACGGCGTCAACGATGCGGTTGCACCGAAGCTAACCCCTACCCCAACTACCGAGGCTTCAGCCGCGTGTTGATTCACGACGGCGAGCAACCGTCGACCGACGCCTTGGTGTCGATAGGGCTCGGATACGGCAATACGTTGCACGCGCCAAAGCCTGTCGTGCAAGACCTCAGCCTCCCCCAAATGCGCGGCGACAGATTGGCTAAACAGATGCCCTTTTATCCGGCGTTGCCCCGCAACGACCGCCTGGCACGTTTGCCAATCAACCCCACCCTCTTGACTCACGACACACGCGGCAACCAACTTATCGTTGCGCCAGCCGGCAAAGATTAAGAGAGCGTCATCGTCCAGAAGACGGGCTAAATCGTTAGGCGATGTTTGATAATGGGCCGCGATCAGTAATGTGAATAACTGCCGTAAACACGCCTCGTCTTGATACAACTGGTGACGGCTAATCGGTTCAATCACCACATTTTTAACCCACTCGGTCTCAAGCATATCGGCCCGTTCCGTCGCTAAGTCGTCGTCGCCATTGAGTAAAAAGAGGGCATTCAAGGTACGCTCAACCGGATCATCATCAGCCCATCGCATGGGGGCGGTGAGCTTTAAGGTACGCCATTGTGGCTGCTCTGCATCCAGCATTTGCTTGAGTCGGAGCGTAAAAGCCCGTCCTGTCCCTTCATAGCCATGCTCTGTCGTGGCAATCGCGACGCGACTGTATTGATTAAGCCATTGGCTTATGATTGGAAGCGGGATCGCCGCGGCCTCATCAACCAGTAACAAGTCTGCCGCTGGCGCGTCTTGCAACAGCGCATCAGGCGCGATAAAGCGTATCTGGCTTCCTTGATAATCGATTTTTTGACCGGCGTCATCAACCTGAAGGGTGGCTTTCAGATGATGAAAAAGCGTTGATGCATGGGCAGGGGAAGGCGATGACACAATGATGCGCCTTGGCTTTTTCATCATCAAGTTAGCCGCGGCCATTCCTAATGCGGCCGATTTACCCCGACCTCGATCAGCGCTAAGCAGCAGGGGACGGCGCCGATGTCCGGTCACGACTTTCTCCACCGCAGCAATCGCATCTTTCTGGGTGACTGAATGCGTTTGGGGTCGCACCGAACGTTCTCGCGGTAACCGGTGTTGCCAATGACAATGAAATGCGACGCTATCATCTTCACTCAAACAGCGAAGAAGACGTTGCACGGATGGCGGCATATCTTCAACGCCGGCGGCAATTCGGAGCACAATGAGCGCCCCCGCGCGACAGCAACCGACGATGGCGCAAAAAGCTTCCGCGTTAAATTGCGCGTTCACCTCCACCACGATATGACCACACTCTTGTCCTAACTTTTGCTGAGCCTGGCGCCAACTCAAACCATGTTCAGCGCTTCCCACAATTAACGGGGCTTGTGTCTCATCAAAGCCGGCTAGCACAGTCGCCAAATCCTTATCGACACAAACCAGTTGACGGTGGGAGTGATGGGCTGCACGTAAGATCAGCGGCGCAAAAAAGTCTTCCAATGTGGGTGATGTCATCATGTTTCCATAAGGCTTTTTACCAAGCGGATAGGGGATGATAACACGCAAAAAAAAACGACACGCCAGGCATGTCGTTTTTACTTTGTCATTTTCGGCAAAAAGATTAGCTATCGAGTGTTTGCTTAATCAGCGCTAAAATACGCTCTGCGTCTTCGTCACTGACTTTCTTGAGGTTAATATTCAAATTGTTGCCTTTGCGTCGGTATGACGCTCGCCCTTCAAGCAGTGTTTGCGCTTGCTCTTTTTCAGTAGATGTCGGCGCAACCAGTTCATCCTTAAACTGCTCAATCAACTGGGTGACTTCTCGCGTAATACGCGTCACGCCTTGCGCATCGACCTGTTGCCATAAAGGCGTGTCACCAAGCTTAGCAACCAGCTGTTGTTGCAAAGACGCATCAAGGCCAAAATACAAGCGGTGCAACTTCACAATCGTCGGCCGTCCCAACTCCGACACACTCGGGTAGGCCTGGAGTAGCGGTAAGGGCAGGGCCGCGGCTTTTAGGGCGCCGCTGACCAAGGCTTCGCTACACTGACACGCATTCGCCAATGCTTTTTGGTCACTCACTTCACCACTGTCTAACATTGCCTGCATCTCTTTACCGCGTTCATAAAGCGATAAGGGTTTGTGCGCATTGGCGACATCTGACAAGAATTTAGCATGGCGCGTACTAATGCCTTTGGCCACGTACACTAAGAAATCTTGGTCTGCAATCAGACACGACATGCGGCGTCGGCTACCGTCGAGGACTTCGATACGACCATCGTCAAGCCAACGACCCACTGCAGGGTACTGCTGGCCATGTGCTTTTAGCGTTACCAAAATATCGGATAACGCGAGTTCATTCAGAAATGACTGCTCTCGCGCATTCTTATCAAAGACGGTCGTTTTATCTCGGATCTCACTGGCAGGGACTTTTACCAGCTCAAATTCAACCGTGTGTTCACCGGCGACCGCAAGCTCAATGACTGCCGCTTTTTCACTCGCTGCACTCTGAGCTTCTTGCGTTGTCGTCGCTCGTCGCTTGTCTGCTTTGGCAAACAAACGCGCATTTAAATCAGAGGTCTTAATGGCCATTTTTCGTGATTACTCCTGATTGAGCTGAGACCAGTGGCTGTGCAGCACACGCTCAAGTTCTAAACCGACACGATGGACGGCATCTTGGGCTGTCGACAACGTCTTCTTACCGCCCTCAAAGTCTTGTGAGGTAAGATCAAACACTGTGCTGTACGTGTCGGCGCAGGTCTCAAAGGCGCGACTTCTTGGAATGGTCGCCATCATGACTTGTTCACCTAAAAGATAATTCATTTCCGTTAAGACCGAAATCTGTTTTTTGTTGTCATCTTCAAACATAGTCGGCATCAACCGCACAAACTCGAGGCCATGCCAGTCTTCAGGGAACATCTCATAGACTTGTGGCAGATGCTGGAAAAAGTTCACCGTCGACGCCCAGTCAAGGCGCTTTGCCGCACAAGGGATCACTAACGAGTTTGAAGCATACATCGCATTCCATACCAGCGGATCGATATGCGGGCCTGTATCTATCATGATAATGTCAAACTCATCACTGATTGGGTCGATGACTTTTTCTTGCAGCAACTCAACCACATTCAGAGACTGGCTCGTTGCTAACGCTTGCCACGCCTCAGCATTAAACATCGCGTCTTCTGGGAAGGCCGCCATGGTTTTTAAGTTTGGGTACTGTGTCGGCAATAGGACATTACGCATCATGAAGTCTTTGTCTGCAGGCTGGGGCGTATTATCCAACATGACGTCAACGGCGGAGTAAATCCCCTCTTGCTCGGTCAAACTAATTTGTGGATTGAGGAACAGTCGCAATGAGCCTTGTGGATCCAAGTCGATTAAGCAAATGCGATAACGCTTTTCCAAATTGAGGGCCATACACGCCGCTAAGTGCACCGCACTCATGGATTTACCGGTTCCGCCTTTCTGGTTTTGGATGTTCACCACCCAGGGCTTATGGGTTTTTCCTTTACGCTCATGAAAGGTCGGCACGTTCGCCGCATCCATGATTTGGTGCGCCTCATCGAGTGTAATCGAATAATGGTTAGCGTTGTTTTTAGTAAACTGATGCCCCTCTTGCTCCATGCGAGAGATCGCTTCATCAAGCTTTCGCCGCGTTAATCCAGAACGCGTTTCCATTAATGCTTTTGACATCGGTGGAAAGAGTTGGTCGTGGCGCTCTTCCATCACAATCTCGACCCGATCAGACTGAACCTGTTTCGTCTGCGCGGCGATGTTGCGAAGGTTTTCAATCGTCTTTTCCCTATCCATATTCTTTTTCGCCTTAACGAGAAATAATTGCCGATTGTACAGCACATTCCAGTCAAAACAATAAAAAGGTGAACAAAAGCCAATCAAATAAAGATCCTGCTCACAATTGTTATCTTGGATGATTGATGAAAATAGCGACAAATATCCGCTTATCCTCACCTCGACAAACCTACGATAAGTTCAGCACATTTAAAATGTCACAGCGTCACTTATTTACAATGTAAACAAGTCGAATAACCGGAAGCTTATCTTTGAATGGCTAATTTACGGTATCCGGTCATTGAACTGAGTTTATCGTGACTTAACCCTGAAGCAGGGAAGTTGGTTTGAAAAACATCCCCATTTGTCGCTCACCCGATCGCTTACTACGGTTTTGATCATTTTTCCCGAAACGATGATCAAGGTGTATGGCCTTCATGGACGCCATCACTTGATCATGCTTTCGAGCGTAAGCGCATCACTTAGGAAACATGATCAAGCGGTATTATGGGTTAAATCCTCTGCAAATCCACGCGGCGTATATCGCTATTCAACGGAACAATGATCAAGACTTGCTGTAAACGCTTATACAATGTCCCATTGTTCGGAACGATATAATCAAACCGCCAAATTACGGATAACGTCAGGTGTAACAAGGGATCGAGAAGGATCCTATCCTCCTCTCCGTCTCCAGTGGACGAAACAAGGGGTTAGGTCAAGATGATCGAACAGCACGATCCCCTTCATGATCATTGTTCCAATAACCGGACACATACATCCCGGTGACGGTTATACTGTCAATGTCATTTCGATTTGCTGGATAAGCGTGAAATAGCCGCTAGCCTAACCAACAACATGGACGCTTTTTCATCGGATCGGCTAAAAAAGCGCTGTCTTGATCATTGTTCCTAAGTCCCATTCGCCCGTTTAGTCACTAAATCGAATAACATCATCGTCAGCGATAGCCTATCACTGTGGATAAGATGTGTATCACGCTTGATCATCGTTGCCGTTATTATCTGATCATCAATGCGGTAAGATGTTGATCATTGATGCGGGCCTTACTTGATCATCGTTGGTGCGTGGTGATGATCATGTCTCCGAGACTTTGATGATCATGCTTTCGAGGAAGGTAAAATTATACTTCATAAAAATCAGAATGTTATATAAATCCAATTGTTTGGATCATAAGATCAGATCATCAAATTAGATCAGAATAATCATAAAGATCAGTTAAAAAGCACAATAAAAAAGATCTTTCTTTTTGGTTCTTTTTTTATTAGTCTTTCCCTGGAAGAGTGATCGATTTACGGTTTCCGTCAATTCAATTAAAAATGCGCGTTGAGTATGCTCGTGACAAAGGATTTAAGCTGACATGAATGCCAGTAAACCCGAAAAAATCTTGATAAAAGCCCCTCGCTCCCACAAAGACGGGCATTTGTTTGCCGTTCATGATCAGTTGATTGATTGGCTTGCACAGTATGAACACTTTAAAGGGGTAACCAAAAGCATTCTAGAGCTGCTGAACTTAATTTCAGTGCGGGGCTTTGCCTCTCAAGACGGGTATGTCTCCACCACAGAATTGGTTGATGCGACAGATGGCCAACTCACACGCGCAGCGATTCAGCAAAGGCTTCGTGCCGCTGTCCAGTTAGGACTGTTCATTCAGCAACCTGTGCGGTTTGAAGAAGGACTCGCGGGCAAAACCATGCTGCATCAGTTTGTTAATCCTAGCCGATTGATCTCATCGCTCGGCAGTGCAGGCCTAATGACAGAAAAAAGTCGCGATGCAGTCAAACAAAAACGTTCAAAAGCATTAGCGCAAACACAAGTTAATCGACAACTACTCAGTGAGCATGGACTGGGCACGCCCCCCATGATGCCTGGTGAAAAAGATCAGATTTTGGTCTCACCGACCAGCTGGGCTGGGATCATTGATCAAGCGCTTGCCCCTCCGCGCACCAAAAAAGGTTATCAAAAATCGATGGTGGCGATCAGTGGGACCAAAGCGATCATTGAAACCCGCTCGGCTAAGTCGATCATGACAGTGGATGATCTGATGACACTGTTCGCCCTGTTCACCCTCACGGTGCAGTACCATGATCACCATTTGCCTAATTACGAGCTACAAACACAATCAATTGGCAACAAAACCCCCATCTATATCACCGATATTCTGCAATTACGGGGTAAAAAAGACAGTGGTCCTGCACGTGACGCCATCCGCGAAAGCATCGATAGAATTGAGTTTACTGACTTTCAGCTTCATGAGCTGACAGGACGTTGGCTCAGTGAAAACATGCCAGAAGGGTTCAAAAGTGACCGATTCCGGTTCTTAGCCAGAACCATTACCGCCTCGGAGGAAGCGCCTCAAGAAGGTGAAGATGGTGAGGTTAGGATCAAGCCCAACCTTTACATCTTGGTGTGGGAACCTTCGTTCTTTGAAGAGTTGATGACACGCGATTATTTCTTTTTGTTCCCACCAGAGATATTGCGTCAGCACACCTTGGTGTTTCAGCTCTACTCGTTGTTCAGAAGCCGTATGTCGCGTCGACTCGAAGATTCTATGTTGCTTAGCGAGCTGAACCAAAAAATGGCGCGGAATATCGAATGGCGCCGTTTTTCCAGTGATTTAATCCGGGAGCTGCGAAAGCTGGCGGAAGGGAAGGTGACCGAATCTGTCTTTGCGGTAAACTTGTGGGGGTATCACTTAACGTTAACGCGCGAAGACGAAGAGAAAAAATACCCTGACTACCGCATAGACATAAAATGCAACGTGGACGAGGTGATCCGCTATTCGCGTGCCAAGATGTATAACGAGGGCAAACGTTCGCTGGCCCCCACCATGCCCAACCCATTGCGAAACGAGATCTTACCCAGCCAAGACCTTGATCAGCTTTCCGGGATCATTGATGGTGAGTTTGAACCGATCCAGCGCAAAGAGAAGAGCAGTGGCCGCTTGGGACGTCGTGTTAAACAACGTAAGCACTTGGTTGAGATTAATGCAGATGAACTGACCATTGTGCTCTCAAAGTATACGTCTGAGGAAGCGTTGCAACGCAGTATTACCGCGTTGTCGGCGATGACAGGGCATCCTTCATCCGTGATCACCGAAGAATGTCAGGGGTATTTAGAAAAGCTTGATTGGTTGCGCGTGGGTGAGCAAGTGGTCTCTTACGAAACACTCAGCCGCACCATCGAGTTTTACAATCAACAACAGCATGATAGACACCTTTCTATTGAAAAGTTGATATCTGGCCTAGCCGTGCGACGAAAAGTCTGTCAGCGCGTGTTTGAGGGCCATCTCGATGGGCAAGTGCTTAAGGCTCTGGATGATATTGCAATGGGCGGGTAGTGACCGATTTTGCAGGTTGTTGACAGGGTAATGACACAAGCTTCGATGATCGACGTAAACTACCTCTCGATACCTTTGTCCTATTGGGTGCTCTGATGGCACCATTTGGCGAATCACTTGCCGAGCGGGCTTTGCCCGCTTTTTTCTCCTTGCCTTCCTCATCCGCTTACCGAGTATCCATCTGTTAGGCTCCGTTGGCGATTCGCTTGGATTTTATTTGCCGCTTTACAGTGTAAACTACCTGCTTTATCCATCCTTTGTGTGAGTTTGTGAGACAGTCATGCCATTTTTATTGCCGTTAGCCGCGGTGCTCATCTGGGCGATTAATACGATTGTAAACAAGATGTCGGTGACTGTGATTGCACCTGGTGCGATGGCGTTCTATCGGTGGTTTTTTGCCATTTTAGTGTTAACGCCCTTTTGTCTGCCCACTGTATGGCGACAACGACGTGCCGTTGGCCGATTAGCGCCACGTTTAGCCGTGCTGGCATTACTCGGGATGGTGACCAATCAATCCGTAGCTTACTTTGCGGCACAAACGACCACGGCAACCAATATGGCGCTGATTATGTCGTTGGTACCAATGTTAAGTTTATTGATCAGTGTACCCACACTCGGGCAACCGTTAACGACGCGGGCAGGGATCGGGGCCATGTTATCCTTCGGTGGATTGGTCTATATGTTGACGCTGGGCAAACCGCTTTCTCTTTTTCACGCTGGTGCGTCGGTGGGGGATGGGCTGATGCTGGTGTGTGCGTCCTCATATGCACTGTATTGCGTGCTTCTTAAGCGATGGACGATGGCACTGTCAAACTGGGTCTCAGAGTATGTACAAGCCTTGTTTGCGGTGATCATGTTGCTGCCGGTCTTGTGGATGGCGCCTAGTCCTACGATCCCCGCGGACGCTTACCCATTGGTGGGATTTGCCGCCTTGGGCGCTTCGGTGATTGCTCCAGCGGTTTGGCTACACGCTATCGCGCTCAATGGGGCGAGTCGAACGGCGATGTACATGAACCTTCTCCCCGTGATGACAGCGGCTATCGCCGTTGTTGTGCTAGGGGAAACACTCACTCAGTACCACTTGTTGGGCGGTGGATTGGTGATGCTGGGTGTGGCCATCTCACAGCAATCAAGACGTCGGTCTTGCGCGTAACCGTCTACACTCAATAAAAGTGGGTTGTTTGACGGAGGTCGCCAATGTGGTGGTTAATTGAGTTAAACTGGGTACCTTTGTGGGTCACACCGACAAACGGTCGCTGTGACGGGGCAGGGTCGTCACCGATTATCTGGTAAAGAGAGAACAGTAACCCGACATGGACGTGGATGTAACTAACCGCTTAGTCGTTACCTTGAGAGCCGCGCGGCGAAACGAAGCCCGTTATTTTTGGCGCAATATTTATTACTCTCGTGCCTGGAAACAGTATGATGCGCCTTACACACCCATTGAGCCGGTGTCGTTTTGGTCGTTTCGTTTTGGTCTTTTTCGCCGGTTCATCGTGGGTGACACGGCACAGGTGATTTGTGTGGATAACGAGCCAGTCGGTTATGTCACTCTTTACTGGGAAGACAAACGCACGCGTTGGTTGGAAGTGGGGATCACCATTTTCGATCCCACAGACTGGGGCAAAGGTATCGGCCGACGTGCACTGACGCAGTGGATTGACCAATTGTTTATTCGTCACCAAGTAAACCGAATCGGCTTAACGACCTGGTCAGGGAACACGGGGATGATGCGCTGTGCCAAAGCGCTAGGAATGTCTGAGGAGGGGCGCTTACGCGCCGTCCGTTACTATCAAGGTGAGTATTATGACTCACTCCGCTACGGTGTGTTGCGCGACGAGTGGTTGCAGCAAGCGGCGCCATTATGTCGAATGGGTACGTCATCCGCCGAAGCCATGACAACCGTCGCCTCAACCATGCACCAAGACCATTCGCTGGTGTGATTTTGGCAGCAACCAATCTTCAAGCGCTGTCCGCGCAATCGGGCGAGAGAGCACATATCCTTGCAAGTAGTCACATTGGTGTTGGCGCAGCCAGCCTAGCTGCTGTTTGGTCTCGACGCCTTCTGCTACGACGGTTAAACCGACGGCATGTGCCATGGCAATCATTCCTCGACAAAGGGGCGCCGCTTTGCCGTTGGGCTGATCGATATCCATGATAAAACTGCGATCCATCTTAATCACGCTAAACGGATATTGGCGCAGTAAAGAGAGGGATGAATACCCGGTGCCAAAGTCATCGAGGTACAGTTTGATTCCCAGCGCGTGAAGCTGATGTAAGTTCTTCCCCACCGTTTCTGAATGCTCAAGTAGGGCTGTTTCTGTCATTTCTAACCCCAGACACTGGGGCGCAAACTGGTGCCTGGCGATCAGTGAGGCGACGTCATCGGCAAAAGTGGCTGACTGACACTGCTTGGCCGACACATTCACCGTGATAGATGGACATTGGTTAGTGGGAAATCGGATATGCCAGCTATCAAGCACATCAGCGACTTGCTCGAGCACCCAGTCGCCAAGCTCAATGATATAACCGGTTTCTTCTGCGATTGGGATGAACTCTGCCGGTGAGATCGACCCCAGCGTCGGGTGTTGCCACCGGAGCAGCGCTTCTGCATGGCTGAGTGTTTCATGTTCACCATCAAAAATAGGTTGAAACATCAGGTGAAACTGCTGCTGTGCCAACCCTTTCTTTAAGTCTTGTTCAACAATAAAGCGTTGCTGGACTTTGGCAAGCATGGCCGGTTGGAAAATGGCCAGGCGATCACGGGTTTGCTTGGCGTGATACATGGCAATATCCGCCTGCTGAATGATATCCGTCACCGAGGCATTGGCCTTGTTCACCGAGGCAATGCCAATGCTGGCGGACAAGTTAATCATATGCTCGTCCACCTTGTAAGGTGCGCTGAGTGCCTGGAGCAGGTGCTTGGCTTTGGTTTGTGCCAATGCCAGTGAGCTGTCGGCTTTAAGCAAAATGATGAACTCGTCGCCACCAAAGCGAAATACGCGCTCGCCACTGACCGATTGTGTCAAACGTTTAGCAACCTGTTTTAGAAGCGTATCTCCCGTCACATGACCGAGAGAGTCGTTAACCACTTTAAACCGATCGAGATCGATAAACAGCAAGGTAAAATGCTCGCTGTACTGGGCGCTCACTTGCTGGAGTGCGCCCTCCAAGGCATTGTCGAGCGCCGCTCGGTTTGCCAGCCCCGTTAGAGTGTCATGATGTGCTTGATGGGTAAGCTGGCGGGTCTGCTTGTTGACTAAGTGTTGTGCCAATGACAGTCGGTTAGCGTAAGACCAAAAACTGGCCAGAACCGATAAGCCGAGTGACAATACCAATAGCCCGACCAGCACCCCGTAGAGTAGCCCGGTGTGCAAGCCGCGCAGATGAGTAAACCTGACCACTAACCCTTCTTCACTTCCCGCAATCGGAATAGTGATGTCGGGCGAGTGAGTATTTCGCCATGTTTGCAATGCTTGCGTTGAGTGCGTGGCAAACATTTGCTGGTGGCCAAAGGCTTCACGGGCGATTAGCCCCATATCGGGCGCGGGAGTGTCATCTTGCCAGAGCGTGGGTAGAAAGGTATCAAAATAAAGTGTGGTGGCGAGAAAACCGGCTAATTGGCCGTCTCGTGCGGTAATGGCTGCAAACCATCGTACCCCATGGCCTTGCTCGTCGTGAATTAATCGCGCGACGGGCTGGCGCTTAAAATAAGCCCGTTCCATGGTGACGGTATTCTCGCATTGCGCATCCGCGCGCCAACCTGAATAGCCCTCTGCCGCAGCTTTGGGGGACAAGTAAAGCGCGGGAAACGTATCACCCCGCATCACCCACTGGCAGGCATGGTTATTGAGCGGTGGAAAGGGATGATAATGCCCGTGTTGCGCGGCAAACAGTTTTAACTCAGCGCGATTGACTCGAGGTAGCCACATGACGCTGTCAAGCCCAGAGCGCTTTTGGGTATGGTTATCGATAAAGGCATGGAATTTATCACGTGTCAGGCCGCCTTCTTGTTGCAGATACAACTGCGCCGATAATTGAAGCTCATAGAGTTGGGAAAAGGCTTTACTGAGTGTGTGACGTTGCTTTTCCACGTCGGTCGAAAATCGGCTTTGCTGACGCTGGTTTTCCAAGGTATAGACAGACCAACCGGCGATCAGCGCAATCATTACAACCGCCAGGTAACGCCATAGAGGCTGTGAAGAAAAATACCGCATATAAAGAATACATCGAATCTCACTATCGAGAGAGACAGGGTAGAGCGGTTCGATGACAATCTATGCCTATTTGTTTTTCATTTTCATGACAAAGCGAGGGCTATCGATCGCCGTGTTCCCTCAATCGTCAAAAACGTGACGGATTTTTATACAGGGTTAAGGTCGGTATCGATGAGTGCAAAGATATATAAATGTGAAAATGATCACGTTATGGTTAGGGGCTTGATTCGCCTCTGAAGTTTGTGGGCAAGCGGTGAGTTATGCAATTTTGTTCCGGTGATTCGATACATTGTGCCTGCTGTTTTGGTAGGATGCTTTCTGGTTCTCTGCTAACTTTCAAAGACTCGTTGGATAGCAAGCCCGATCCACCGTTCCCTTTCCTTTCTGGCGATAACACACTGATTGTGGAGGCGTTCCATGAAAAAATTGGAGAATATCTCTGCGATATGCTTTGACTTAGACGGCACGATCGCAGACCCTTTTGATGATCTATACGACGCTGTCCTCGGCATGTTGAGAGGGTTTGATTTGCCGGAGGAAGAGCCCAGTGCGATTCGAGACTGGATTGGTGATGGCGCGGATTTATTGATCCATCGGGTGCTTACGCGACACATTGATGGGCGGGTTTCCACCACCGTACTGAACCAAGCCCGCGCGTTGTTCCTGTCCTCATACCTAGGCAAAAAACCGCCAAAAACTCGACTCTATCCAGGGGTACTTGCTTGTCTTGAAGGTCTCTCTCAACGTCAGTTCCCGATGATATGTACCACGGACATGCAAACGGCGCATGCCAATAGCCTACTCAAAGCGCTTGGGGTCAGCCACTTTTTTACCCGTATCTTAGGAACCGATGCAATCGCAGCCGGAAAGCCGGATCCCGATAGCATTTTTGAATCGGCGGCGATTTTAGCAGTGCCACCATCAGAATTGCTGGTGGTTGGTGATGCCGTGAATGATGTTCATGCGGCAAGAGCCGCGGGCTCGCCTGTCGTGTGTGTCGATTACGGCTATAATTACGGTACGGCAATCCAAAAAACGGGGCCAGACACCACCCTTGATACTTTGGCAGCCTTGCCCAATATTATTTCTAAGCCAAGCCGGCTTGAGGTGTCAGGGCATGTGTTGACTACGCCACCGGTATTGGCCGGCCCACTTTATGGTCGTGGATCACGGCCGGGAGGTGGAGCACAATTTCGCTAACACAGCCAGGAGGGAAGCGTGAAAAACGAACTCAATCCTACCCATCTGCTTCGCGCGTTTGAGATAGTTACGGAGTTTGGTGAGAAAATAGAAGATGGGCACCGCCTAGATGGCATTGACGCTTTCTCAGATTATGACGGCTATACCATTTATTTAGCAGGAAATGGGGTACAGTTACGTGTGGGGTTTCACAATACCTATGATCTTGACTATGAGCACGAAAACCTAAAAGAGCAGTTCCTGAAAAAGGTCGATGCGCTAGTCAAAAACTATAAAAGATAGCGACGGATAGGCAATGCATGCCGGACCGTCACACGCCCCACAATGGGGCGTTTTTTATAGGTCAAAGGCAGGGAGCATGGACAGCGAACCAATCACCACAAACCGAACACGCGGGACCCAAGCCCATTATCAAGCGTTAGTCGACAGCGCGGCAGCCGCGATCTTGGTGATTGATGAACGCGGCATTATTTTAGATGCGAACCCGTTCACCCACCGATTATTGGGTTATCACCCGCAACAGCTAATCGGAAAGAATGTTGATTGTTTAATGCCGCCGGAGCACCAAGGGAAGCATGACCATTATTTACGGCAATATATAACAACAGGCCAGGCAAACATTATCGGTACCGGCCGGCGGGTTGAGGCACGGCATCAAGCGGGGCATGTGGTACCGATTCATCTTGCGGTCAGTGAAGTGTGGGTTGAAGACCGGCGAGAGTTTATTGGCATTATGTCTGATATGCGCGCGCTGACTCAGGCTCAGACTCGTATTAAACACGAACGCAATCAACTCAAAACCATTATTAATGCGATCGCCAATCCTGTTTTTGTCCGAGAGCTGGGCGGACACTATTCGCTTGCAAATTACGCCTGCCTACAAGCATTAAATGTCGAGCATGTTGAACAGCTTGCTGAGGCAATTCATGGTGCCTTGCCTGAGGGAATGCGCGAAACCCTCAATGCGCTTGATCACCAACTGACGCTCGATGGTGAACCCGTTCATGTCGATGTGACATTAAGAGATGGTCGGACTTTTAAGCTCGCTAAAACGCTTATTCGCCACGTAGAGGGAGAGCCTTACGCCATTGTGACTGTTGGGTATGATGCCACACCATTACTGCAAGCGAAGCACGAGGCAGAACGCGCCAATCAAGCCAAAAGTGATTTTCTCTCTGCCATGAGTCATGAGCTGCGCACGCCTTTGAACAGTGTGCTCGGTTATGCGCAACTACTACAACGATCCTCTTCTCCTCGCTTGACGGAGACGCAACGGCAATATGTCGATCAAATTCACCAAAGTGGTCGCCACTTACTCACCTTAATTAATGATGTGCTGGATCTTGCCAAACTTGAGGCAGGAAAAACGGTGGTCAATGTCACTTGGTATCCGGTTCGCGCCCTTGTCAGTGATGCCGTTCGAACACTACTCCCGCTCGCACAGCAACAGCACGTTGAGTTAGATGATTGCCTACCCGCGGATCTGAGTGGCGACCTATATGTGGATCCAACCCGTTTCAAACAAGTGTTGATCAATTTACTCAGCAACGCGATTAAATATAATCATCCTCAGGGGCGAGTATGGGTTGAAGCCAGTCATCCATCGTCAACCTTGACGATCTCTGTATCAGATACCGGGATCGGTATCGCTGAAAATCGGTTAAACCATCTTTTTGAGCCTTTTAACCGCTTGGCCGCCGAACAATCACAGATTGAAGGGGCAGGTGTGGGGTTAGCGGTGAGCCATCAATTGGTTGTGCAAATGCAAGGCGAGATGTCAGTAAAAAGCCAGCCAGGCAAGGGCAGTTGTTTTGCAGTGACTTTCCCTTACCGGGCGTCGACGCGACCTGACGATCAAGGTTGTACGTGTCTCCGCGTGAGCCAGCCGCATCGCGTGCTCTATATTGATAATAACAGTGCCCGTCAGCGCCTGATGACCGATTGCTTTGAAGATTGGCCAATGTTGACACTCTATCATGCGCATGGGCTGTCACTGGCTGAGGCTGTTGCGCTCGCGTCTCCGCCATCGTTAGTCATTATGGCGGCTGATAGCGTTGCGGCAACGTCCGAACAAATACAAGCACTATTTGGCGACAAACCACTCATTGTTCTGACTGACAACCCATGCGACGAACCACATAACAAACCGACATTACGACGTTTATCGCTGCCGCTCTCGTCAGCGGACTTGGCTGAGGCCATACAATTATTATTAGAGGAGAGGCTATGACAAAGGATCCGTCACAAGCACATATATTGATCATTGATGATCGACCGGAAAACATTCACTTACTGTCTACCATGCTCAAGCAAGCCGGTTATCAACAGCTGAATGGACTCACCGATCCTCGCCTTGTTACCGATGCTCTCTCCCCCGTTCCCGACCTGATTTTACTCGATATGCGGATGCCGCAGCGCTCTGGCTTACTGGTGCTGGATGATCTTAATGACGCTTTAGATGAGCATTGCCCGCCCGTGATGGTACTCACCGCAGATAATGACCTGAATTTGCGTAACCAAGCGTTATGCCGTGGCGCGATTGATTACATCAGCAAACCCTTTGATCACGATGAGGTGTTACAACGGATTCAAAACCTTTTGCATCTGCAATTGAAAACCCGTAAAGAGCGCGATCAAGCGGCACGGCTGCAAATGCTGGTTAACAAACAAACGGCGGCTTTACGCGCGCTTTCTTTGACCCATCCGTTAACTGGGCTACCAAATCGTCGCGCATTATTAGATGCCGCTGAGCGCCAGCTGAGCAAAGGGCCGGTGACTGTGATGATGATTGCCTTAGATGGCATGGAAGCGGTGACCAAACACCAAGGCCATTTAATGACAGAGGCACTATACAAACAAGTGGCCAATCTGCTAGCCAATAGTACAGTGGCGCGCCCACATCGCATTGGCGTTTGGGATAGCACACGACTGGTGATGCTGATTGAAGAACACGATAACCATGCCGTAGAAAAAGCCGCGCGCATCAATCGGTTGATCAGCGGACATCACACGCTCGATGGGCGTTTAATGTTTTTACGTTGCCACATTGGTATCAGCCGCACGGAGCTTGAGACACAAGATGTGGCGCAACTGTTTCGTCAAGCCATTTTAGCGATTCCGACGGATGACCAACTTATCGGCGAATATCAGCCTGAGCTTGATAGCCAAGCTCAGCGCGCGCATTTGATTCGCACCGAATTAGGGCCAGCACTGCAAAGCGGACAATTATCACTGGCGTATCAACCCAAATGGCGATTAGACGGCGGTTTGATGATAGGCGCGGAAGCGCTGTTGCGTTGGCAGCATCCGACCCTTGGAGCCATCAGTCCGGCGGAATTTATCCCCATCGCCGAACGCAGCGCAGACATGATCCAACTGGGCGACCACGTACTGGTGATGGCCTTAGCCGCGGTTGAATGTTGGCGAAAAAACAAACTGATCAACGATAGCTTTCACCTGTCAGTCAATGTTTCTGCCCAGCAGTTTCGCCCCGGCTTTGCTGACAGCGTCTTAGCTCGGTGCCAGGCAGTTGATGTCCCTTTGCATCTGATTCAATTAGAGGTCACAGAATCAGCACTGATCCAGCACATGTCGGTGGCACTGAAAGAGCTACAACAATTGCGAGATGCAGGCATGCATATCGCCCTCGATGACTTTGGCACCGGCTATAGCTCGCTCAGTTACCTTAAACAGTTACCGGTCGATTGGGTCAAACTTGATCGCAGCTTTATCCAAGACTTGGCTACCAACGCCAGTGATAAGCACTTGGTGGGTAGCGTGATTGATTTGGCCCATGGTTTTGGTCATGGTGTGGTCGCCGAGGGCGTCGAAAAAGAGGACCAGCAGTATGTGCTACAAACCATTGGCTGCGACCAAGTGCAGGGCTTTTTATACGCACGGCCCCTAATTCAAGAGGGATTTGAACAACTGCTTAAAACCGCCAACCAAGGCAACGCGACCATTAATAGCAACGCGACGCTCAATAGCAATGCAACCAGCAACAGTAATGAGATGGCCTAAACGCGCAATTAGCACCCTCATACTTGCGCTTTATCACTAAGGTTTATATTCTGAGCGTGTTAGTCGGGGAGCAAGTAATTGCTGAGACTGCGAAAGCAGGACCCGTAGAACCTGATCCAGTTAGCACTGGCGGAGGGAACTGACACGTTCAGCATACGAAGTGGCCTATTCGGGCTCGCTTTGTCTCCTTCCGCCCCTGATGATTAAGGGGCCAATATGAACCTATCTCCACCTGTTATTCTTACCATCGCCGGCTCAGACAGCGGTGGCGGTGCCGGCATTCAAGCTGATATTAAAGCGATTTCAGCTACCGGCGGTTATGCGTGCTCGGTGATCACCGCATTAACCGCGCAAAACACCTGTGGCGTTGAGGCCGTCTCGGCGGTTGATCCTGGTTTTGTCCGCGCCCAATTAGATGCGGTGTTGTACGATATGCCGGTGCGTGCAGTGAAAATCGGTATGCTCGCCAACCAAGCGATTATTCGCGAAGTAGCCGCCGTGTTGGCGCGGTCGCCACACTTACCGGTGATTTTAGATCCCGTGATGGTGGCTACCAGCGGTGATCCTTTGTTGGATAAACACGCCATGACAGCGCTGATTGAAGAGCTGATCCCACGCGCAACCGTGCTCACCCCCAACTTGCCGGAGGCGGCGCGATTAACCGGTCAGCCTGTCCCTACCTCCATTGAGAAAATGCATGCGTTAGTCCCCGCCTTGCGTCGCCTCGGCTGCCCGTACGTGATGCTCAAAGGTGGCCATTTACATCACGCCACTGAAAGTGTGGATGTATGGATTAGCCGAGATACGTGCCAAACCCTGAGTGCCCGTCGGGTTGAGACCGCGAATACTCACGGCACAGGCTGTTCACTGTCTGCAGCGATCGCCTCTTATTACGCCCAAGGGATGACACCCATTGAAGCCGGGCGCGCGGCGAAACATTATCTCACCGACGCGTTGGCGCATAGCCAGCAGTTAAAGGTGGGAAGAGGCGCAGGGCCTGTTCATCATTTTTACGCTTACCCCGTTGAGGCGCGTCAACCCGATGTAAAAGAAGCCTCGGTCGAATAGACGGTTTTTCACCAATAGGGCACCTAAAGCGAGTCCGCCGCTCCTAAGGTGAAGCGGCGGACTGTTCGGGAAAGGCTAACAGCAGGTGTCGCGTGTGATGAATGGTACCCGAATTACGCCGCTGACCAATGCGGTAAACGCTCGGCTGAAATATAGAATACGCGATCGCCAGGGGCGACGTCTGTTGCAAGGTTGGGGTTAAGGGTAATGCCTTCACCTTTATCGAGACCAATTAATGTCGCATCGTATTCGTGCTTTAATTGGTTGAACAGGGTGCCCACATCCGTGGCGCTCGCATTGGTGGGATAGCGTGCGCAATACTGCGTCATCCCCTGTGCTGTGCTTAACAGCTCGTGATGCAACTGGCTGGAACCCGGATCCACGGCAGCTTTCGCTAGCATTTCCACCGACACAGATGGCACACACTCGGCGTGTGGATAGTGCTGTTTTAATATTTGGCTGAGTGCATCATCTTGAAAGTAGGCGAGCAGATGCGCTGAGGGGTTTTTGTGCGCGCAAAATAAGGCCGCTGACAGGGTAATATCGTCTTCGGGGTTATCGATAATAATGCTCGCGGCACTATCAATACCCGCACGGGCAATGCCCTCGGCATCGGTAAAGCTGGTGACGCGCACAAATTCCACCTCGCCAGGGAGCGGGTTTTCCATTTCGGGACGCACACAAAGCACAATAGGACGATCGCCATGCACACCGCTTTGTAGTAGGCGAATAAGCTGGATAGTGCGTTGACCATTCCACCCTAACACCAGAATATGATTTTTCACTGTAAGACTCCGTTTTCCTTGTAATCCACGTCGCCAATAATCGACCAACGCACTGGTTACATGCCCAATCACAACGGCAAATAACCCCAGCCCGCCGGGAATAATCCAAAAGGCGGTAATCCACTGTCCTGCTTCTGTCGCCGGCGAATAGTCGCCATAGCCAACGGTGGAGGCGGTGACCATTAAGTAATAAATATAGCGACCGAGTGACTGGGTCATCTCGGTTTCGCCCGCCCAGTACAAAAGCAGCCAGCCGATGATGCCGTAAGCAAGGACCACCAAGCCCAAAATACGCCCATTCAAATGGGCGAAGTGACTGATAATCCAACGTTTAAAAAGCAACCAAAAGGTCATAATGTTTCGCTCATTCGCCGCAGAGACGTCAGTATGGCGGGATTTTTTATCGGTTTACAGTGTAAATCAAATGATTGGCGTAAAATGGATCACATTTCGCTCCGTTTATCATACAAAGCCAATATTAAGCGTTAAAATATTATAAAAAGCTTAATTAGGAGCCAGCGTGTTTATATCCCGTCGTCAACTTGAACAAGAACAGCAAAAACAAGTCGCTCTACAGCAAAAAATTGAGCAGATTAATCAGACCATCGACGCGCTGAATGCAGAGAAAGCTGCATTGCAGGAAGAGCTAGACACCGCAGAGAAAAAACGACAAACGGGGAAAGCGATTGATGCCAACTTATGCCATTTTGGTGACTCTATCAATGCGACCCAATCCTCTCTGGCTACCCTAGCGGACACCATTAACGGTGAAAAAGAACGGGTAACGGACGTGAGCCATCAGGCGTCGTCGTGTGCCGAGCAAGTTAATGATCTTGCTCGTCACGTGCAATCCTTATCCGCGCAATGTCAGCAATCGTCGGAAGCGATTCGCTCGCTCGATCAGCATGCACAAGAGGTAAGCGGTATTGTGAACTTGATTCGCGATGTCGCCGATCAAACCAATCTCTTGGTATTAAACGCGGCGATTGAAGCGGCACGTGCCGGCGAGCAAGGTCGAGGGTTTGCGGTCGTCGCCGATGAAGTGCGTAGCTTGGCGGAGCGCACAGCCAGTGCCACGCAAGATATTACCCAGCTGGTCGAGAAGATTCGCGCTGGGAGTGGGCATGCTTGCACACTTACCGATCAGCTTGCCAGTGACGCGATCGAATATAGCGAGCAAGGCCAACAGGTGGCCGATGCGATGGCCACGCAGAGTGAGCAAGCACAGCATAGCCGTACCACCATTAAAGCGGCTGCGCTGCGTGCTTTTTGTGAACTGGCGAAACTTGACCATATTAGCTTTAAATTTGCGATATATCGCGTGGTGCTGGGTGAAGACAGCATGGTGGCAGCAGATGTCACCGATCACACCCAATGCCGCCTCGGGCAGTGGTATGAGCATGGTGAAGGTCAGCAATATTTTGCGCAGTTACAAACGTTTAAAGCCATAGCCGCACCTCATGAGAAAGTGCATACTCATGCTAAAGCGGCACTGGAGGCATACCATCATCAACAACCCGAGCAAATGGTGAGTGAGTTACAACACATGGAGTCGGCAAGCATGGTGGTCATCGATAAACTTGAGTACCTCGCGATTGAAGGCAGCGAAGAGGTGGCGTAACACCGGGATGTTAAATCGGCGAGCGCATGGTAATCTCACGCTAAACCAAGGACAAATGGCCGAAGGAGGCTGAAGTTATCATGACGTCGATTGCATTACTCGATGGCGGCCTAGGACAGGAAATTTATCAACGTGGGCCGGATGTGAGCTCGAAGCTTTGGTCGGTCGCGGTGATGTTAAAACATGCCAACATTGTCAAAGATGTGCATAAAGATTTTATTCGCGCCGGCGCGAAAACGCATACCCTTAATACCTATCCAGCGACGCCCACGCGCCTCGCCAAAGCCGGCCTGAGCGATAAAATAGACACCATTTATCAAAAAGCCTTCGAAGCGCTGCAGCAAGCGGTGGATGAGACAGGCGCCGATGTCGATATTGCCGGCTGTTTGCCGCCGCTGGTGGGCAGCTACCTCGGCCAGCCGCAACGCAGCTTTGACGATATGAAAGCCGAGTTTTCTCATATCGCCCGCCTACAGCCTCATGTGGATGTGTTTTTAATTGAAACCATGACCAACACCCTTGAAGCGCGTGCAGCGTGCGCCGCCGCCCGTGAGCAAGGTAAACCGTTTGGGGTGGCGTTTCGGTTAGAGCCTAATGGCGCACTCCGCTCTGGCGAGTCGCTAGAACAAGCCATGCACGCGGTCACTGACTACGCGCCGACAGCAGTGATGCTCAATTGCTGCGACCCAGAAGTGCTTACTACGGCGATGCCAAAGATGGCGACCCAGGCCGACATTGTCGGTGGCTATGCCAATGCGTTTAAATCGGTAGAAGACATGGCCAAAGGCAGCAAAGCCGATGCCCTGCAAGCGCGGGAAGATCTCTCACCGTTAGTCCACACCGAACGCGTACAACAATGGATTGCCGACGGTGCCCTCGTCGTCGGCGGCTGCTGCGAAATCACCCCCGCCCACATCCAGCACCTCGCACAAACCCTTGAACAGTCCCACGAGATCATCAAGTTTTCGCAGTTAGCGGAGTAGGGGTGACCGACAGTCCGTTTACTCGTTCCCATGCAAGAGCGTGGGAACGAGTCACTCAGGGATAGAGGACACTCCCAGAGTGACGTCCACGCATTGGTCTAATCTTGCAAAAACCTTTTAACGCGATTTGCCCACGGATAAGGACTTTCGAGTTGAACGGCGTGACCGCTCGGTATCTCATCATACTCACTGTTTGATAGTGCGGCTTGTACCTCTTGGGCTCGGTAAGGGGAAACTATTTCGATTGCATGTTCAATGGGCCGTAGAGCGTGCCACAGCAACGTCAATAAAATTGCGATAACTCTCTAAAAATTTGGGGTTTTGGGTTTGGTTGGCTAACTTAATAGACAGTGCGGTCAGAGCCTCATCGTCCTGTGGTTTCCAAAATGGGTGTGAAGTAGACAGTGAGGACGAGGTTTGAGTCGCTTTTTGTTAGCGAATACATGGAGAGTGTGATGGCGGGATTAATGCGATACGTGGCGATGGTTGCAGGAAGCTTTTTGTTGGTGGCCTCTGTGATGGCGCAGTTGGCGCCGCATCCACAGAGTGTGTTGTTTGAAAATGTGCGTATTTTCGATGGCCAATCTGCGCAGCTTTCTGCCCCTAAACATGTCCTGGTTGAGGGAAACAAGATCACACAGATCTCGAGTCAGCCGATTGAAGTAGCGCCGTCATTGAACTCCACAGTGATCCAAGGTGAGGGACGTACTCTGATGCCGGGGCTGATTGATGCACATTGGCATGCGATGCTGGCCACCGTTTCGGTCCCAGAACTGCTTACCGCTGATGTCGGCTATATCAATCTTCGGGCCGCACAAGAAGCTGAGCGCACGCTAATGCGAGGCTTCACCAGTGTGCGTGATCTTAGTGGGCCGGTATTTGGTCTTAAGCAAGCCATTGATGAGGGCATAGTGGCCGGACCGCGTATTTGGCCCTCCGGTGCGATGATTTCGCAAACGGGCGGGCATGGTGATTTTAGGATGCGTTATGAGGTGCCTGCTGCGAACAATGCCGGCTTAAGCCGTGGTGAATCGCTCAATGGTGGTGTGATAGCGGATGGGGTGGCGGAAGTCAGAAAGCGCGTCCGCGAGCAACTGATGTTGGGTGCTTCGCAAATTAAACTCGCAGCAGGGGGCGGGGTGGCCTCTGCGTATGATCCGATTGATGTGGCTCAATACTCGGTAGAAGAATTTCGCGCTGCGGTGGATGCGGCGGACAATTGGGGCACGTATGTCACAGTGCATGCCTATACGCCTAAAGCGATACAAACCGCGATACAAGGGGGTGTAAAAGTCATTGATCATGGACAGTTGATGGATGAGGCCACCGCGCAATTAATGGCGGAAAAAGGGGTATGGCTAAGCAGCCAAGCTTTTCTTACTAACGAGTACTCGAACCCGATGCAAGGTGAGGCGAAAGTAAAGCAACAGCAGGTTGCCAAAGGCACTGACAACGCTTTTAAACTGGCCAAGCAATATGATCTCAAGGTGGCGTGGGGCACAGATATTTTATTTAGTCCTACGATGACCAAAAACCAAGGAGCAATCTTAACCACGATGACAAAGTGGTACACGCCGGCTGAAGTGTTGTCGATGGCAACGTCTGAGAATGCAGCCTTGCTGGCGCTATCTGGTAAGCGGAGTCCGTACCAAGGTAAATTGGGTGTGATAGAGGAGGATGCTATCGCCGATATACTGCTTGTAGAGGGCAATCCGCTAGACAATCTTGACTTGATTGCCGAGCCTGACGCGCACTTCGTTGTGATCATGAAAAACGGCAAAATCCATAAAAACACTTCAGAAAAAACAGGATATTGATAAAAAATGAGCGCACGCGATTGTTAGAGTGGCAATGGCGTGCGTCGTCGCCTTTGAGTTCAATGGGTCCATTGCAGCGATGAATTGAACCCAGTGAGACCGTTATCTGTTTGATGTATTATCAGTTTTTATTGTCATCTCTTCTTTACTGATAAGCCGCAATATTCTCCGTCCTCTTTACCGCTAGGCTAGATCTTTTCCGCCAAACTCGGTACATTACACGCAAATAGAAACTATTCTCACTTTTGTTTATGGCGCAAGCCATATCACCATGCATGTTTGTAGATATCACCATGATAAAATCGTCTTCATTTCGGCTCGTGCTGGGCGTTGCGTCCTGTTTGGCGTTGACGCCAGTAGTGAGTGCGGATCAACTCGAAAAAGCGCAAGCTATCGAGGGTAACACTACCCAAGAGGCCGCGCAGTCACAGTCACGGATTAATCGCCACTCTGATAGCAGCTTGGCCATGCGCCAAGAAATTGAGCAGCTGCAGGCACAGATTAGTAACCTGGAAATCTATCGCGATCACTTGCAAAACTTGGTGGTCAATCAGGATAAAGAGGCGACCAGCCTGCGGAATCAAATCGACGAGATCAAAGACACTCGCCAAGGCATCGTGCCGTTGATGTATCGCATGTTGGGTGGGCTCGAGCAGTGGCTTGCCAAGGATATTCCTCTTAAAGCCGACCAACGCCAAGCCCGTTTGCAAAAACTGAAGGCGATGATGGGCCGTGCCGATGTGGCGGACTCAGAGAAATTCCGTCGTATTCTCGAGGCGTATCAAATTGAGCGAGACTATGGCAGCAAGCTTGATGCCTATCAAGATACCGTTGTGCTTAATGGTCGAGAGCACCAGGTGGATGTGTTGCACTTGGGTCGAATGTCGCTGGTGGCGCGTAGCTTAGATGGTCAGCAGCATTGGCTGTGGAGCGCCCGCGATGATCAGTGGGTCGCGCTGGATGCCAGTGTCGCGGAAGCGGTGGATAAGGCCTTTGCGGTGGCGCAAAAGCAAATGGCACCGTCGTTGTTATCTCTGCCATTGAGTGCTAACCAAGGGGTGAAGTCATGAGTTGGAAAACCCTTATTGTCGCAACCTGTTTTGCCGCGATGGCGCCTTTTACCCACGCCGATGATCTTGTCGAGCAAACCCAACAGGCGCATCAGCAGGCGAGTGAGCATAACCAAGCACGAGAAGCACAATTCGCGCTGACCGAGCGTGAATTGCGCGCGAAACTCAATCAGCTCAAAGCCACGCGCAATGCGTTAGAGGCGGAAACAGAGCAATTGAGTGACACCTTCAGCGATAACGAGCAACAACTGGCGTCTTTGGAAGATAAGCTGCGTTTGGAGTCGGGCAGTTTGGGCGAGTTGTTTGGTGTGGTGCGCCAAGCAAGTAAAACCATCCAGACCGACGGCGCGTCGAGTTATGTGGCGATCACTCAGCCTGAGTTTAATCAAACGGTGGCGGATATTGTGGCCGCGGATACCTTACCATCGCTCAAGCAGCTTAATAGTCTGTGGCAGGGCATGCTCACGCAAATGCAAACCAGTGGTCAGCTGCAAACCCTATCTCTACCCGTGGTGAATTCGCAAGGTGTATCGTCTGAGCAGTCGGTGGTGCGAGTGGGTAACCTTGGGCTGGTGAATGAGCAAGGGTATTTAAACTGGCAAGCTGAACGACAAGTGGCGGTCCCGTACCGGGCACAACCGGACAACACTTTAACATCAGCAAAGCTTGAACAAGCCATCGGCAACGTGGGTGAGACCGTGCTCGTCGATCCGTCACGTGGCATGTTACTTGGGCAGCTAGAAAATGCGCCAAGCTTAAGCGAACGCTTTGCGCAGGGTGGCTTTGTTGCCAAAGTGATCGCGACCCTATTGGCTGTCGGCTTGCTCATTGCGCTATACCGTGGGGCAGTCTTGCTCTCGGTTCACGCCAAAATGCATCGCCAGCTTAAACACCCAGAATCACCGGAGGATAATCCGCTTGGCCGTGTGCTGAAGGTCTATCATGATGCACCAAAGCGCGATGTGGAATCACTGGAGCTGCGTTTATTGGAAGCGGTGGTGGATGAACAGCAAGGCTGTGAAAAAGGCCTATCGATGCTGAAACTGCTTGCTGCATTGGCGCCGATGCTTGGCTTGCTGGGGACGGTGACCGGGATGATCGAGACCTTCCAGGTGATCACCCAGTTTGGTAATGGCGATCCGAAAGTGATGGCGGATGGCATCTCGATGGCGTTGGTCACCACAGTGCTTGGCTTGATTGCCGCCATTCCGCTACTGCTGGCGCATAACATCTTGAGTGGGCAAGCCGATCACATTCGTGGCATGTTGGAAAAACAAAGCATTAGCCTGGTGGCGGAACAAGCTGAAAACAGTGATCAGCGAGTGGAAACCGGACAAGCGGCATGATAGACGTGGCGTTATTTTCACAGCTTGGCCAGCAGGATATTTTGAGCACCTTGCGTCATTTTATGGCGCAAGGTGGGCCCGTGCTTTGGTGGTTAGGTGTGGTGGTAATGGTGTGCTGGGTGTTGGTGATTGAACGCCTGCTATATCTCTATTCACGATTCCCCGCACAACGTCGCGCGTGGATCGCCGCGTGGCAGGCGCGTACCGACCATCATTCTTGGCATGCACGCGCCATTCGCCAAGGCTGGTTGTTTCAAGCCCAACAGGATCTCGGCCGTTATCTTGGCTTTATTAAAGCCTTGGTGGCTATTTGCCCGATGTTGGGGCTGTTAGGCACGGTCACGGGGATGATTTCTGTGTTTGATGTGATGGCCAGCCAAGGCACCAGTGAGCCCCGTTTAATGGCCTCAGGTATTTCAATGGCCACCTTACCCACTATGGCAGGTATGGTGGCTGCCTTGGCCGGTATGTTTGCCCATGCCCGTTTAGTTAAAGCCTGTCAGCGTCGTGAAGTCGCGCTGGAGCAGGCGCTTCGGAGTCAGTAATGCGATTGATTCGAGCCCAAAAACAGCGCGAGGAAGCGCAGGTTGATTTAACCTCCATGTTGGACATTGTGTTCATCATGCTGATCTTTTTTATTGTTACCAGCTCCTTTGTGCGCGAGTCTGGCGTGGAAGTAAACCGCCCGGAAGCCAGCCACTCAACCAGCCAAAAAGAGGCGGGTATTTTTGTCGCGGTCACCGCCTCGAATGAGGTGTACATTGATAAGCGCCTTGTCGATGTGGAACGTGTCGAAGCGACCCTTGAACACCTGTTGCTCGATAAGCCTGACGCTTCGCTGGTGATTCAAGCCGATGAGCTGGCCTACAACGGGACGGTGGTTAAAGTCATGGATGCGGCGAAAGGGGCCGGCATTGGCAGCATTGCGTTGGCCACGGAGTCGCCGTAATGAAGCGATGGCTAATCTCATTGCCGGCGGCGTTGGTGTTTACGCTTGGCCTGTTTATGTTGATGGCGCTGATGGTCGGACAATCGTCTCAGCGGCCTCAGGAGGCGGCTGAGTCGGTAAGCATTGATATTTTCATGCAAGAGCCGGATACCGAGGTACAACGTCGCCAACGCAGTGTCCCGGAGCGCCCGAAACCGCCAGAGGTGCCCGATCCACCGACGCCGGTGACGCAAACACAATCCAGTGCTGCGCCACAGCCGGATATGCCGAACTTGAATGTGCAAAGCAATATTCAAGGGGTGATGGTGCAAGCGCCGTCGCTCGGCGACTTAAATGTCAGCACTGGGCCGAACAACCAGCAAGCGATGCCGCTATTTCGGGTCGAGCCGAATTATCCGCCACGCGCCATGCGCCGCGGCCTAGAGGGATTCGTGGTGGTGAGCTTTACCATTAGTCCCTCGGGACGCCCACAAGATTTGACCGTGGTTGATGCCAACCCGCCGCGCGTGTTTGAGCGAGAGGCGTTACGCGCGCTGCGTAAATGGAAGTATGAGCCGAAAGTGGTTAACGGAGAGGCCGTGGCTCAACCCGGTCAACAGGTGAAACTGGAGTTTAACTTACGCTAATGTTTAAACGACTCATTGTTACCTTCGTATTGGTCATTTCGCTGCCAGCCGCTGCGCAGCTTTCGCCATCGGTGGCACGCTCGATTGAAAAAGCCCAAACGCTAGAGCAAGACGCCAAACTGGGTGAGGCGATTGCCGTGCTCGAAGCGCTGTCTGCTGAACGCGCCTACGATAAGGCCTTTGTAAACCGGGCGTTGGGGGTGTTCTATTGGCAATATGGCAATAACGATAAGGCGATTGTCCATATTCAACGCGCGGTCGACAGTGAACAGCTGAAAGACGCGCAAGCCTGGCAAACCAAGCGCATGCTCGCTGATTTATTGTTGATTGATGGCCAGTATGCGTCGGCGCTGCAATACTACTATCCGTTGGCTCGCGCGATCCCCAAAGAAAAGACGGATCAAAGTGAAGATGTGTGGCTGCGCATTATGCAGGCGCACTATCAGCGTGAACAGTGGAGTAAGGTATTAAGCGCCTACCCGGCGTATCAGGGCGTGGTGAAAAATGGCGCCAGTGTGTCGGCGCTGTCGTTGAAGTTGGGCGCGCAGCTACAACTCGAGCAGTGGCGTGGAGCGACTCCGACGCTTAAAGCATTGTTGAAGCTCGAGCCTGAAAACAAGCAATGGTGGCGCCAATTGGCGGCCAACTATGTGCGCTTAGAGCAACCGAAAGAGGCGATCAGCACCTATTTACTCGCCCAGCGTAAAGGGATGGAGCTTGAACCCAGTGAGCAGCGTACGGTGGCGCAGTTGTATGCCAATATCGGCGTCCCCGAACGGGCGGCGACGTGGCTCAAACGCTTGCCTGAGAACGAACAAGATGCGCAAACGCTCGCGCAGCAAGCAAGCTTATGGCAGCAAGCGCGGGAATGGCCTCAGGCTGTTTCAGCTTGGCAATTGGCGGCACAAAAAGATCGTCAGTACCATTGGCAATTGGCGTTAATGCAAATTCAGCAAGGCGACTATCAGCAAGCACTTACTTCGCTTGATAAGGCGGGTAAAGGGGCGTCAGCCAAAGAGGTAGCGCTGACAAAAGTGCGCGCCTACTACAAACTAAAGCAGTTTGACCAGGCCCTCGAGCAAGCACGCATTGCTAAAAAGATTGCCCCTGATGAAGCGGTAGAAAGCTGGTTAACGTTTTTGAAAAAGCGTCAGCAAATGCAACGAGGCTGATTTAAGCCATAAGTCGCGAGTGACCTTGGTCGGTTGCGCTGATAAAAAAGCCCCAGCTTGGTGAGACACCAGACAGCTGGGGCTTTTTTGTGAAAACGTGTTGTGCCTATCGTTTGCCATCCGCCGTGTTGATCACATTCGCCAAACCATAGGCACAAAAAAAGGGCGCCTGAGCGCCCTCTATCAATCAGGTCTGATTTCTTATGCTACAGAAACGTCAGAAGCCTGTGGGCCTTTTTGGCCTTGCTCAACGGTGAAGTTCACACGCTGGCCTTCAGTTAGGGTTTTGAAACCTTCGCCAACGATCGCGCGGAAGTGTACAAACACGTCTTTTTCGCCGTTGTCACGAGTGATGAAACCGAAACCTTTCTCTTCGTTAAACCACTTTACGATACCAGTTGCTTGATTAGACATAATCATTCTCTCTTAAATTACAAAAAATAGGATAGCTTTGAACGGAGTCGATGAAATGTCTAAAAGCGAAAGCGGGTAACGTTAGAAACTCTATAATATTGATAATAGCGTAGCTTATGTTGACTTTTACTTGATGTATCATTGATGCTCCATGTTCCAGAGCTGTGTCCACCATACAGCATTCCACCCACATGTAAAGCGTTGTGAGTATTTTTATTTAATCCTTGGGTGGAGCGTTGCGGTTGGGCTACTCATCGTCTCTTTCCCCAGTCTTTTAACAGTTGGGTTACCCCCATTTTCGGGTGATTCAACACGTTGTCATCTTGGGTGACTTCACCAACCACGTCATTGGGGTTATAGAGCGAGCAGGTTTTCATTGATAGGCAGCCACAGCCAATGCAGCCACTTAAATTGGCCTGTAACTGCTGTAAGCGTGCGATTTGCTCATTGAGGGTGGCATCCCAGCGCTGTGCCATATCACGCCACTGCTCTTTGGTGGGGGCTCGGTGAGAGGGCAGTTCACTTAATGCTTCGCCTATCTCTTCAAGTGAGAGCCCCACATGTTGTGCAGCTTTAATCACCGCAAGACGACGCAGCACTGCACGGTCGTAACGGCGTTGATTGCCCGCATTACGCCAACTGGCGATCAAGCCTTTTTGTTCGTAAAAATGCAGGGTAGACACCTTTACCCCCGCGCGTTTTGCCACTTGCCCAACACTCATTTCCATCTTTTTTCACCTTTTTCTGCCACTCCTTGTTTACCTCAATATAACTTGAGGTTTTATCCTGACTAGCATCTTCACAACACAATGAGAGGGGAATCACGATGAAAGAAATGAAAAAGGGCGTTACCTCAATGTTATTGGCGATTATTCAAGGTGTTCAAGGGCGAGTTGGTATGAGCCATAAACCGAAAGCAGTGTCAATCGCATCGATGCCAGCCCACCTTCAAAATGACATAGGGGTGGATACTCTGGATGCTAATGTGCGTCCCTCGGCGAGTCGCTTTCTATAAGCGCGCTGCATCTGTCGCTGTTACAGCATGGGTTGCAGGATGCGAGAAGCGAGGATAGAAAAAAGGCCAGTCATTGCTGACTGGCCTTCGCAGAATTAACGTGCCGTAGAGATGCGATTAAGCGAGCAACTCTTCAGCGGTGTTAACCACGTTTTCAACGGTAAAGCCGAACATCTTGAACAGCTCGTCAGCCGGTGCGGACTCACCGAAGGTGGTCATACCGACAACGCGGCCGTCTAGACCCACGTACTTGTACCAGTAGTCGGCGACACCCGCTTCAATGGCAATACGTGCTGTCACGTCTGATGGCAGCACGGACTCGCGGTAGGCGGCATCTTGCTTATCGAACAAGTCAGTGCTTGGCATAGAGACGACACGCACTTGTTTGCCGGCTTCGCTTAGTTTCGCGGCTGATTCCATCGCCAATTCGACTTCAGAGCCGGTCGCAATCAAGATCAGATCAGGCTTACCCGCTGCATCTTTTAGGATGTAGCCACCTTTGGCAATGTTAGCCAATTGTGCTTCATCACGCTCTTGCTGAGCCAGGCCTTGACGCGAGAACACCAAGGCACTTGGGCCGTCTTTACGCTCAACCGCTGCTTTCCACGCGACCGCAGATTCAACTTGGTCACACGGGCGCCACATGCTCATATTCGGCGTTTGGCGCAAAGTGGCCATTTGCTCAACCGGCTGGTGAGTTGGACCATCTTCACCCAGGCCAATCGAGTCGTGGGTATACACTTGAATGTTTTGCACCTTCATCAACGCGGCCATGCGCATCGCGTTACGGGCGTACTCCATAAAGATCAGGAAGGTTGCGCCGTAAGGTACAAAACCGCCGTGCAGGGCAATACCGTTGATAATGGCGGTCATACCAAACTCACGCACACCGTAGTGCAGGTAGTTACCGCTAGCATCGTCTGCGCTGATCGCTTTAGAGCCTGACCACATGGTTAAGTTAGACGGTGCCAAGTCAGCAGAGCCACCGAGCAGTTCTGGCAGTAGCTTGCCAAATGCTTCTAACACGTTTTGTGACGCTTTACGCGATGCAATTTTGGCTGGGTTGGCCTGTAGATCTTTGATGAGCTTTTGGGTTTCGCTGTCCCAGTTGCTTGGCAGCTCACCCTTCATGCGACGAGTAAACTCAGCGGCTAGCTCTGGATACTGTGCCTGATACGCCGCGAATTTCTCGTTCCATGCGGCTTCTTTGGCCGCACCGGCTTCTTTGGCGTCCCACTGTGCGTAAATATCTTGTGGGATCTCAAATGGGCCATGCTCCCAACCGAGGAACTCACGCGCGGCTTGTACTTCGTCATCACCCAGTGGCGCACCGTGGCAGTCGTGGCTGCCTGCTTTGTTGGGTGAGCCGTAACCGATGGTGGTCTTGGTGCAGATCAATGTCGGCTTGCCAGTTTCTGCTTTTGCCGCTTCGATGGCCGCTTGAATGGCTGCCGAATCATGGCCGTCGACGGCAGGGATCACGTGCCAGCCATAAGATTCAAAGCGTTTCGCGGTATCGTCAGAGAACCAACCTTCCACATGACCGTCGATAGAAATGCCGTTGTCATCCCAGAAAGCGATCAGTTTGCCCAGGCCTAGGGTGCCGGCGAGTGAGCATGCTTCGTGCGAGATACCTTCCATCAAGCAGCCATCACCCAAGAATGCGTAGGTGTGATGGTCGACAATGTCATGGCCGTCGCGGTTAAATTGCGCCGCGAGCGATTTCTCTGCCACTGCCATACCCACGGCATTGGTAATGCCCTGGCCGAGAGGACCTGTAGTGGTTTCAATACCCGGCGCGTAACCATATTCAGGGTGGCCTGGGGTATTCGAGTGCAATTGACGGAACTGTTTAAGATCGTCAATGGATACGCCATAGCCGGTCAGGTGCAGTAACGAATAAATCAGCATAGAGCCGTGGCCGTTTGACAGTACGAAACGGTCACGGTTGGCCCAATCTGGGTTTTGTGGGTTGTGGTTCATGTGGTCGCGCCACAAGACTTCGGCGATATCAGCCATGCCCATTGGGGCGCCTGGGTGACCAGATTTGGCTTTTTGCACACCGTCCATCGCAAGGGCGCGGATGGCGTTAGCTAGCATTTTGCGTTCCATGTGTTTACCTACAGGTTGAACAGGTGAAATAGGGTCAAACAGTATCATAAAAGCGGGCTGAGCCGCTTTTATTGTGTTAAATCACGCTTTGTGTTGGATCACAGTTGTTCGCGAATCATATCTTCAAGCTTGCCTTGGTCAACCGCGAAATTGCGGATGCCTTCTGCGAGCTTCTCAACCGCCATCGCGTCTTGGTTGTGCTCCCATAAGAATTCGGCGTGCGTCATACGCGCTGGGCGTTGCTCGGTGGCTCCCGCGTCTTTGAGTTTCACAGGCACGTCACCGTCGGCGTCGCTCAGCTCTTGGAGAAGCTGTGGGCTGATGGTGAGACGATCGCAGCCAGCCAGCTCTAAAATCTCGCCCGTGTTACGGAAGCTCGCGCCCATCACGACGGTGTCGTAGCCGTGGGCTTTGTAGTAGTTGTAGATGGTGGTGACGGATTTAACACCTGGGTCTTCAGCCGCCTCAAAATCGCGGCCTTCTTTGGCTTTGTACCAATCCATGATGCGGCCCACAAACGGTGAAATCAGGTAAGCACCCGCTTCGGCACAGGCACGTGCTTGTGCGAATGAGAATAAGAGCGTCAGGTTACAGTTGATCCCTTCTTTTTCCAGGATTTCTGCGGCGCGGATGCCTTCCCAAGTTGACGCCAGTTTGATCAGAATGCGCTCGTTACTGATCCCCGCTTCGTTGTACATACTGATAAGCTTGCGCGCTTTAGCCACACTCGCGTCTGTGTCGTAAGACAAACGTGCATCTACCTCGGTAGAAATACGGCCAGGGATCACGTTGAGGATTTCTTTACCAATATTGACGGCGAGACGGTCACAGGTATCGGCAACCTGTTGGTCTGCGTCGCTGCTGTGTGATTTTGCATAAGCAATCGCTTCATCGATCAGCGGCGCATATTCTTTGATTTGCGCGGCTTTGAGGATCAGAGAAGGGTTGGTTGTGGCATCTTGCGGTTGGTATTTTTTAATCGCTTCGATGTCGCCTGTGTCAGCGACCACTGTGGTTAGGGCACGGAGTTGGTCCAGTTTGTTGCTCATCTTCACTCACCTTCTTTACGTGGTAGCCCAGACGCCGTATGACGTGCTAACGCTTGCTCTGAATATGAACAGATGCAACGCGTCTGAGCAAATGATGTGACGATCTTTGAGTTTTTTACGTCACTTGTCAATTGTATTGCGACATAAAGAGAGTTAAGTCTCACTCTTTGGTCACGGATTTACTCATCCTGTTGAAACGTGAACGCTGCTTCATCGGGGGCAGGCTCAGACATGTTGAGCAGCGCCATTGCGCAGCTGGCACTGGTCGCCAACACATCAATCACCCCAGTGCGCAAAGCGCCGAGTATCGACAAGGCTTTACGACTTTCACTGGCCATGGCGATGACACTGGGAATACGTGCCAAGTCAGGCATGGCTAGCCCAACCACGCGCCCTCGCATCAAATTATCGGTGGGTTGCCCGTCAAGCCGGAAAAAATCAAAGCCACCGATGTCTCCGACAATACCATGGTTAACACGTGCTTCAACAAATTCGCGTGCGGTAAAACAGCCTAATTTGACCATATGGCTATTTTCGTCCATATCGCCAATGCCGACCAGTGCAAACTCTGCCTTTCTCGCCTGATTCAAGGTTTCACTGATATTGGGGTGAGAGACAAACACTTGCTGGATTGACTCGTTATCGACGTAGGCGGGGGCATACAGGGTTTCACTGCTGCCACCAAATTTTTTGGCGAGACGCCGGCAAATATGATCCGCGTTAAAGGCATCACCACTTCGGTGGGTACCGCCGATAGCACAAACAAAGCGCGTTTGGCGATGAGAGACGACCCCTGGGTGATCAGCAACCGCCGCGACGTTTTGACCTTGCCCCACTGCTACTACCATGCCGTCGTTAAGGTTGCCATCCAAATAAGTGGAAACCAGGGTCGCGACTTGAGTGCGCTGCTCTTCGGGACTGGGTTGGTCGAGAGAAATTAATGCGCGTTTGAGATTAAATCGCGCCATGAGCCTTTGTTCTAACTGCGCGCTGTGCACAGGATGAAACTTCACCGTGATTTCAACGATCCCTTCCTCGCGTGCTTTTCGGAGTAGACGGCTGACTTTGGGGCGACTTATTTTGTATTTGCGTGCGATCTCCTCTTGGGTCGCGCTTTGCTGGTAATACAGAATGGCGATTTCGGTCAGCAAATCAGTGTCTTCGTGAACGTTATCTGGGGATGTTGGCGTACTCATGGATGTTAGTCTCGCTCATCGATCGGATCAAACTCACCGCACACAGTACGGCTCACTGTAATGGGTCTCAGTGTATCGCGCTTATGATGATTGAACAAATGTTCCATTTTAAAACTTATGTTCATTTGTTTTGGCTTCTACGACGCGCTATGTAACCCTCTGATTAATCGTATAGGCAGCGTTTTTAAAGGCGTTCTGTTTGAAAAAGTAGCCATCACTATCTATTTTTATTACGTCCAGCCAGCATTCCGAGCAGATTAAATTGCAAGAAGTACAAGGGAAGGGGAGTAACCTCGGGCGGCAGACTCGTTTTTGGTTAAGGAGTGTATGTTTATGCACGCACTACAGTCTCGGCAGCCCCTTATTTGGGTGACGACCTTGTTCACATTGGTGGTTGTATTGGCTGTCGGGTTTTGGATGACGAGTTTGAGTCGCACCACCGCCCCTGCGCAATCACTGGTCAGCACCGACTATAGCTATTTCATTGATGAAACCAACGACCTCTCTCTTAACTATGTGTTGGATCATGCGCCGTTTACGCCAGCCGATAGCGCGCGTGACATTCCGTGGAAGCTGGCTTATCAAACCTATTGGATCAAGCTTGATTTTAATTATCGTGGCTTGGCGGAGCGCGACATTCATGTGCTCACCGATAACCCACTGATTGACTATTTGGACGCGTACCATATCTTGGATAGCGATCAGGTGCGCTCACAGATAAAAGCAGGAGATAAAACACCGGCACGCTTGAATCGCTTGCCAATGCCTGATTCCATTCCGGTCAATTTACTCCCTGATCGTGACAACCAATTACTGCTCAAAGTTACCTCGAATGATACGGCGATCATGCCGTTAAGTGTAATGTCGCACCACGCGTTTGATCATCTGTCCAGATCGGTGCATTTGGTCTGGGGGGGATTTGTCACCTTTACGTTTATGGTCGCGCTGTATAGTGCTGGGGTGTATGTCTATAGTCGTCAGCGCGTCTATCTCATTTTTGTTCCCGTTGCGCTAATGAGCGCGATGCTCGTGAGCGTGAATCACGGTTTCAGTCGTTACTTTTTGCCAGATACGGTTCAAATAGTCATCAGTAACCACTTGGTTGCGTTGGCCGTTTGCTTACTCATGGCGGGATTGTGGTTTACTTATTATTTTTTAGATTTTGAGCGAAGTCGGCTTTATCAGCGTGCCAGATCGCTGTTTTATATGACTTGTGGAGGGCTATTTGGCTTAGCTGTATTAAGTTTTATTACCCCTACGTATGTGTCACTGTCATTCGTTTTTATCGCGCAATTACCAGTTTATGGCTTGCTAGCCTACTACCTATGGTTGCAATGGCAACCGAGAAAGTCTTGGCTCTTGCTTTTTGCCTTCAGCTGGATCCCCGCCATAGTGGGTGGCGTGATGCTTTATGCCTTGATGCTCAATTACGTTGAATACAGCTTACTATCACGTTATGCCCTGATGATGTCGCTGGGAATGACCATGATCTTGTTTACTTTGGCGTTAGCCGAGCGTTTCCGGTGCCAACGGTTACAAGAAATGCAAGCGCTCACCCACGATACCTTAAGCTATTTACCGAATAACAATGTATTACATATGATGATCGACGACTTGATCAGTCGGAATATGAGTTTCAATTTATATTGCCTCTCGGTAGATAATTATACCAGCCTCTTACCGTATTTAGATGAGCACGCTCGAGAGGAATACATTACCGCGATTGCGGAGCGTATCAGTGATGTCCTGGCTGTACCCCCTGTGATCTGTATAAGAACGGACAGTGACAGGCCCAATTATCGCTTGGGCTGCTTAAAAGAAGGCGTATTTGCTTTTTTAATGGATGATGCTGACAGCGCAACGTGTGACCGTATCATCGACGCGCTGATTAAAGAGTTAAATGGTGAATTGTGCGTTGGCGCGTTTGTCACACAAGTGAAAGTACGGATTGGTGTTTGTCACTACCCCACCGATGGTGATCATCCGAGCTTATTAATCAGCCGTGCCCTAAGCGCTATTGATCAACACCAGTCACTCACTACTCACTATGCACGCTTTAACTCCGACGAGCAGCGACATCATCAACTGCATGTTTCACTCGTGACCGATTTAAGAGACGCCATCGAGAATGATCAGCTCGAGCTTTATCATCAACCGCAGATTGACTTGCGCACTGGCTCTATCCATGGTTCGGAAGTCTTAGCGCGCTGGACGCACCCTGAGTACGGGCAAATATCGCCTGAAGTCTTTGTGCAAATGGCGGAAGATGTTGGGATCATTAATAATCTTACTTTATGGGTGATGAAACGCGCGTTTCAACAACAAGCGCAGCTTATCCGTAACGGCCATTGCCGCCGCCTTTCCATCAATATCAGTGCGTCTGATATTTATATACCGGATCTGGCTAATCGTGTGGTCGAGCTGGCGCACCGATATCATATACCGACAAACCTCATCTCGTTGGAACTGACAGAATCAGTGATGGTCGAGGACTATAACTGGCTGAAACAACTGATTTCAGCACTGTCTGCCAGTGGGATTGAAGTATCGATCGATGACTACGGCACGGGCTATTCCTCGTTGTATTTCCTTTCTCAACTCCCATTCACTGAGCTTAAAATTGATCGCAGTTTTGTGCGAGATCTGCACAAGAGCGGCCGTCATCAAAGCATTGTTCGCGCCACCACAGACATGGCCCGCTCACTAGGGGTAATGGTTGTTGCTGAGGGCGTGGAAACAGAGGAAGCGGAGGCCCTGTTACGCCGGTATGGCGTCGATGTGTCACAAGGCTATTATTACTCTCGGCCGCTTCCGTTCCAACAATATCAGGCTTATGTTGAGCGCATGGACAGTGTGCAACCGACGGCGATATTGCAAGAGAAAAGCCTGCGCTCCTCCTCAGATGGATAAGGCTTGTCGAGTATTACCCTAACGCCAGCGCATCACGCAGGTGCCCATTGGCCTGCTGAAGGCGTTGCCGGGCTGTGGCGGGATCCTGGTCGGCTAGGATCACCAAGATCGCGACTTTTACTTCGCCATCAGCGCGTGAAAGGGCATGTGTCGCGGTATCTTCGTCACACCCTGTCGCTTCCATCACGATCAACGTTGAACGGGTCGCCAGTTTATCGTTGCTAGCTTTTACATCGACCATCAAATTTTGATAGCACTTGCCTATCTTTATCATCGCGGCGGTGCTTAGCATATTTAATACCATTTTTTGCGCCGTACCTGATTTCATTCGGGTTGAGCCCGTGAGCGCTTCGGGGCCAACCTCGGGTGTAATGGCAATCTGGGCGTGCGTGTTGATCGCCGCATGGGGATTACATGACAGCGCGACCGTCACCGCGTCGATTTGCTGGGCATAATCGAGTGCACCGAGGACATAAGGGGTGCGACCACTGGCGGCGATGCCGACCACTACATCCTTCGTGGTGAGGTGCTGCGCGATCAAATCCGATTTACCCGCATCAGGGTTGTCTTCAGCGCCTTCTTGGGCAACAAACATGGCCGGATCGCCACCGGCAATCAATCCTATGACTTGCTGATTATTAACCCCAAAGGTGGGCGGGCATTCCACGGCGTCAAGCACGCCAAGTCGACCACTGGTTCCCGCCCCGATGTAGATAAGACGGCCGCCTTGGTTAAAGCTTGCCGCAATCGCATCGACCGCGTTGGCAATCGCAGGGAGCTGCGTCTGCACGGCGGCGGCGACTCCCTTATCTTCTGCGTTAATCATCGCCACCAAGCCCAGTGTGTCTTGTTGGTCGATCGTCAGTGTATGCGGGTTGCGTGTTTCTGAGAGTAAGCCTTTTAGCTGATCGACGCTGGGGGCTGACATAATCGTTCCTCAGTAAGGTAGATAAATGGCACCAAGGCAACAGGCTTGCGTTGCGCCCGTCACGGCGGGTACGTTGCCTGGTTGGTGATTAAGGGTTTGTCTGGCTAGCCAAGCAAAGGCAATAGCTTCCATATCGTCGCAACTGATCCCGGCATCGTCAGTTTGTGCAATCGACCATTGCGGAAGTGCCTGTTGTAGCGCATGCATCAGTGCTTGATTGTGCGCGCCACCGCCACACACGAAGACGCGGCCACGTTCTAATGGACGAATGGCTAATGCAATACTTTCGGCAGTCAATGCCAGCAAGGTCGCTTGCACTTGGTCTGGAGAGAGTGAAAACGCGAGCAGTTGGCGATCGAGCCAGTCAAGATTGAAGTATTCCCGCCCAGTACTTTTGGGGGCGGGACGTGAGAAGTAGGCGTCGGATAACAGGCGGTTGAGTAAGGGTTGATACGCGCAGCTGGTGGCTGCCCACTCGCCATCTTTATCATAGGCTTGATGGCGGTGACGCTGCGTCCAGGCATCCATCAACATATTCCCAGGACCCGTATCAAAGCCATACAAGGGGCGGTCAGGGCAAATCATCGATACGTTGGCAATACCGCCGATATTCACCACCGCGGTGGCTTGTTCGCTATCAGCAAAGTAATCATTGTGAAAGGCGGGCACCAAAGGCGCGCCTTGGCCGCCATACGCCATGTCTTTGCGCCTAAAATCAGCGACAGTGGTAATGCCGGTTCGCGCTGCAATCACATTGGCGTCGCCAAGCTGCATGGTGAATGGATAATCACCGCTGGGTTGGTGATAGACGGTTTGACCATGACAACCGACGGCGGCGACATGCTTGGGCCGTAACGCTGCTTGTTCAAGTAAGGTATTGATAGCATTGGCATAACATTCCCCTAAACGACGATCGAGTTCACCCAAAGCTTTGACCGACATCGGATGGCCTCGGCTCAAGGTAATCACCGTGGTTTTAATATCGTGGGGAAACGGATCGCTGTGGCGGGCGATAGACTCCACGTAACCGGCGTGAGTAAACCTTACAGCGACGACATCGATATTATCTAAGCTCGTCCCTGACATAACACCTATATAGATATCGGCGGCGGGTTGTGGCATCGGGTGTTTCCTTACAGTGGTCCAGCGATAAAATGGGGGTGAAAGACAAAGTACTGAGTATAATCAGATTGCGATACGTGGCAAAGTGCTTGAGTATGCGTCTGTGATACTGACATCTTATCAGTCGGTACGACATGATGGTTGAGGATACCGAGCAAGATTGTCAGTGGGTTGACAAGCGTATGAAGGAGAAACAATGGGACCGGTTTGGCTGGATGTGCATGCAGAGCAGCTCGATAACGAAGAAAAAGAAATTTTGGCACACCCGAGTGTTGGGGGCGTCATTTTATTTGCTCGCAATTATTTTGATTCCGCGCAGTTGCGTGCATTAACCCAGTCAATACGCGCCGCGGCTGGACGTGAGATTCTCATTGGCGTCGACCAAGAGGGCGGACGTGTTCAGCGATTTCGCGACGCGTTTACGCCCATCCCCGCCGCGCAGTCATATGGTGCGTTGAGCGCCAGTCCAGCGCTGGCTGAGCAGTCGGGTTGGATAATGGCAATGGAGCTGATCGCCCATGGGATCGATCTTAGCTTTGCACCTGTGCTGGATTTAGGGTTTGGGTGTGCGGCAATCAAAGACCGCGCCTTTGGCGCAACACATCAAGCTATCACCGACTATGCCGGCGCCTTTGCTAAGGGGATGCGCGTGGCCGGCATGGCCACGACAGGGAAACATTTTCCGGGACACGGCGGGGTGAAAGAAGACTCGCACTTAGTGACACCTGAGGACACGCGCGATATTTTGCACTCAGACGATTTTGCGATTTTCCAATCGTTTATTGAGCAGGGGCTCGTGGATGCGATGATGCCTGCGCATGTGATTTACCCACAACATGATGCCTTGCCTGCGAGCGGCTCGCCATACTGGCTTAGCCAGATTTTGCGCCAACAGCTTGGGTTTCAAGGGGTTATTTTCTCTGATGATTTAAGCATGGGCGGCGCGCATTTGTTCGGCGACGCGCCCGCGCGTGCCAAAGCGGCGCTTGATGCTGGATGTGATATGGCCTTGATATGCAATGATCGTCACAGTGCGGTGTCAGTGCTCGATGCGTTGCCGATTCAGTCGGTTCCTGCGGCTGACAGGTTGCGGGTGCGCCAAACCGTGGATTGGCAACGCTTACAGCAAGATCCGCGTTGGCAGCTAGCACAGCGTGCGATTAAACGACACGCAGCAGAGTGGCAAGCGCAACAAGCCTGAGTGAGTGCTCCAGTGTCTAAAAACCACAACAAAAAGGCAACGCGATAACGTTGCCTTTATCCTATCAATGACCAGTGCTTAATGCCGCGAGCCTTACCTCGCGATTAGCGATCCTCTCCAAAATAACTGTCGTCGTATTGAGAGCGTTGCGCGCGTTTGTTATGGCGCTTCTTGTCTTTTTTGCCGCGTGGCATATCGTCATCAAAATCGTCGTGGTGGCGAGATTTAAACTTCTCTTTTTGTTGCGAGCCGTGTTTTAACCATTGATCCCACTGTGCCATGGTGGTGTTTTCCTAACGCTTGTTGATTGTCAGTGCTATGTGTAGCCGAAGTGTTAGACACACAATGTTTGCCTAACGATTCTAAGATAGCCTAAAAATTGACCGTCGACTAGTGAAATAGGCGTGAATTTAACGATTTTTTCTGTGCCCTTATAACTGACCGGCGGATGACACTAAGTCATTGATTAGGTTGCTTTTATCACTATTAGTTAGCCAGGTAAGGTAAAGAGGATGGGTCAACATATGGCCGTGGTCAATCAGGTGGAGTTGTCCATTGTCGAGATAAGGATGAACCGCTAATGACGGTAGAAACGCGACGCCACCGTGTACGAGTAAATAGTTTAATGCGAGTTGGCATGACTGGGTGTGCAACACAGGTGAACGTTGCAGGGACGCAATTTGGCTTTGCTCGAGCGAAAAGCGAGTGCCCCAATCGAGATAGATCAGGGGGAGGGTCTCGCTCGTGTCCAGCGTGAGCCCCGGTATATGGCTGACTAACTGAAGTTGATAATCGCCTAAGTGATGCGATTGTAATCCTTCAAGCTTAGGCAGCTCTGAGGTCAACCCGGCATCAATACGTTTTTCAATCAAATGGCGTGCTAGCAACTGGGCTGGCGTCGACTCGGTACGGATCAACCAGTCTCCGTGTGCCGCACAGACGCGGTTTACCCATGCGCTGACGCCATCGAGTTCCCACAGCATCGGGGAGGCGGCTAGCGTCAGTTGCGCGCTCGCGTGGTGCATCGCACTGACATCCTGTTGGGCGCGCTGCCAGGTTTGCAGCATGGTTTCAGCGTAAGGAAGTAATCGCTCCCCCGCATCGGTCAGACGAACATTATTGCGCTGACGAATAAACAGGGATGTATTCAGCTGCGTTTCGAGTTGTCGAATGCGAAAGCTCACAGCGGACTGGGTCAGGTAAAGGTTGTCCGCTGCACGACCGAAGTGACGTGTCTTGCTGACTTCAATAAATGTGCGCAGGAGTTGAATGTCCAATGGCGGTTTCCTTCTCGGCGATATTGGGCATTTAGGCAAAAAACCTCGATGCACGTCAAGTGAATGCGCGCGATATCAATCAGAGCATCAGATCCGCCAAGGTCAAAGGGCGTTCGGTCAAGCCAAGCCGTTGGGCTGGCGTGAGATGCGCGCGGTCTTGCCAACATAAGTTGTGCCATGCGCGATAGATATCAAGCAAGGGTAGCAGTCCACCCGGGCGCAGTCGGCGTCTCGGCTCATTGACCAACAGTGAAAACTGCTGGTGGAAGTGCTGTTGATATTTTTTCAACGCATCACAGCTTGCATGGGTTAACCAATAGGCCTCTTGACCTTTGTTTTGGCCATGATCGCAGATTGCTTTAGCGCCGTCGCCACGGCGAGTAAAGGCCCAACGGTCACGCCACCAGCTTAGCAAAACGATATCAATTTTTTCTGGCTCTGATCCGGGCTGCCAACCGGCATCCTGCTCGACGTATACATGGCTGACGCGCTTATCGCGAATATCGGCCTCAAAAACGGAGAGGCAAGCGGAGCGCAATAAGGGCTCTTGTGGCGAAAACACCACAATTTGCTGCCAATGTTCGATTAACGGCTTGAGGTTGAGGTAGTGTGCATACGTGGTGTATTGAGGGCGGATCAGCGTGCCGCGATTAGGATAAATAAAATGCAGAGGCTGCGTATAAGGATCTTCGACATTCGAGCGGGCAAAGACATCGCGGTATTTGGCATCAACCCGACCCAGTAATCCCTCTGGCCGTGCCACTGTTTCTTGCGGCTGACCCGCACTGTGCGTCGACATAAACCGACAATCAGATTGGTAAGGGTCATGGTGTGTGGTCAAGTGGTGATGGTCATCCGCATGATAATTCACATCTTGCTGCAGCACGTAGCCACTATGCGCTTCACCCGTTGCTAGCCATTGCACGCCATTGTCGCTCTTGGGCTGCAACGCGGTGTGGACACTGGCTAGGTGACCGGTTGAGGTATCAGCTAAAAACCGACTATCGTAAGCGGCAAGCTTTTGTCGGCAACGTGCGGCTATTTGGTTAAGATGATCGTAGAAGGTTTTCGGATTCAGCGACAGCCGCCGGCAGATGTCACGCACTGTGTGGCCAGTAAAAAGAAAGGCCAACAGCTTTTGCTGTAACTCACTTTTTTTGTTGACCCCAGACCAGCGATCGACAAAGGTACTTTGGCAGCTTTTGCACCGATAACGCTGACGATCGCCACTATAGCCGAACGCATGATAACAATGCCGATGCGTGAGCACGGGTTTGCCTAAATGCTCACACTCTGGATTGGTACAGGCACACAAGCCATCGGCATGAAGTTGGCGCTGAGCAATCAGCTCAGCGTGAACATCATGGTTATTTAACAGTGGAGGAAACGCGCCACACTCTCGGCACACCAAGGTTGGTCGTGCTGGATTGGTGTGCTGAACCAAGTAATCTTGCTCATCCTTTGACCCAAAATTCGGGCAGGTGAGGGTTTTACAGAAGTTCAGCTGTAAATCACCGGCCGCGAGGGGCAGTTTACCGCTAGACACGTTTCCTCCGACCAACACTTACAGGTTGATTGCGGTTTCTAGCGAAACAGTCATCATCTCGTTAAATGATTTTTGACGTTCATCTGAGCTAAGTGCTTCACCGCGAATAATATGATCAGACACAGTCAGGATGGTCAGTGCACGAGCGCCCAGCTCTGCAGCGACACCATAGATACCGGCTGCTTCCATATCCACCGCCAGAATGCCAAGGTTATCCATTTTGTTGAACAAATCGGCTTCTGGGCTATAAAAGAGATCGGCAGAGAAGACGTTACCCACACGTACAGAAACATTCTGCTTGCGTGCTTCACCCACTGCTGTTTCAAGCAGGTGGTAGTCTGAGATAGCTGCAAAGTCGTGACCCGCAAAGCGTGTGCGGTTGACTTTCGCATCCGTGGACGCACCTTGTGCAATGATGACATCCATCAGTTTGACATCGTCTTTAACCGCACCGCAGCTACCGACGCGAATCACGTTTTTAACACCGTAATCTTTGATCAACTCATGCACGTAGATTGAGCAAGATGGGATCCCCATGCCGTGACCCATGACAGACACTTTTTTGCCTTTGTAGGTACCGGTGTAGCCGAACATGTTACGCACGTCGGTCACGCGCTCCGCGTTCTCGAGAAAGTTTTCGGCAATGTACTGCGCACGCAGCGGATCACCAGGCATGAGGACAGTTTCAGCAAATGCGCCGTCTACAGCATTAATATGTGGGGTAGCCATAGTGTGCTCCAATTATCTTTAGTTAAGAGAAAAAGCGTTCGATCACGGCTTGGTAAGCCATGCCGCCAAGGTAGATACCAACAATGCCCATGATCCCAGAAATGACCGGGGGAGCAGGCAATGGTAACTTGATCGCGCTGAAGAAAAAGCCAACGATGGCACCAGCGACGACCGCAAGTAAAATTTCGTTCATTATAACCCTCAAACATCTAGTTAGGTGCAGTCCAGCTCAAATCGGTACCTAAATTGCGACAGTCATAGCTGTCTTTATTGTCTTTTAAGTGGTTCCGCATGAGATGGGCCCAGTGTATGTAACCCGTGCGCATTTACGCGCGATCCTGATCACAACTATCCCCATATTAGCGCGTAAAACCCTTAATGATTACTAAATATGTTGATAGTGTCGATGCAATCGCTTGCGTTTTGCGCAAGTCGCGCGGTTTTTTCGTTTCTATAACGCGTGTTAGTGACGGATTGTCCGCATGTCGTCGACTCAATTGCCGTTTTTTTGCGCAAGATCAAAACAGTTTTGGTAAGCGTCATTGGCATGCTTGAATGAAAGACATGATGACTGGCTTGTGCGTATAAAACCTATCGCCTCATGCCATGCGCTTGATCAATAACATTATAAATATGAATAATTCTCACTTCTATTCGTGACTTGATTATTCAACTGCGTTAGCATTCCTCCACCGATTTTTACGAGGAAAGGGCTATGCAAGCTTTTCGTTCATTTGTTCAATTTATTTTTCTTACTGTTTCCTTAGTGCTAAGCGGCCATGCTGCGGCGAAAACAATCACCCATGCGATGGGCACGGTTGAAATCGACGGCGTACCACAACGCGTCGTTGTCTTGGGGCAAGGCAGTTTAGATGTACTCGATCGTCTTGGCGTTGAGCCTGTTGGCGTGGTGAAGTCCTTAATGCCGGATTATCTCGCTAAAACCTATCAAGACGATAAATATGTTGCGGTCGGGACGGTGAAAGAGCCTGACTATGAAGCCATTTTTACCGCAAAGCCTGATTTGATCATTGCGGAAGCGCGTATGGCATCGCTGATGGGCGAGTTAGAGGAAATCGCGCCGACTATCATGTTTAAAGCCGACTACGAGCACTATTGGCAAAGTGTGCAAGCCAACTGGCGCATGCTTGGCGAAGTGTTTAATAAGCAAGATAAAGTCGACGCAATTATTGAGCAAATGAGCAGCAAAATTGCGCAGACGCATGAGAAAGCGGTGGCGGACAACTTTAACGCGCTGATGGTCATGAGTAACGGCAGTAAAGTGGCGATGTTTGGCGAGAATAGTCGTTTTGGTATGGTGTTTGATGAGCTAGGCTTAAAGCCAGCGAAAAGCGACGATGTGGAAGTCGCCGGCTCGCACGGTAACTTGATTTCATTCGAATATATTGCCGACGCCAACCCAGATGTCTTATTAGTCCTTGATCGTGAGCAGGCGATTGGGGAAGGTGAAGGCAAGGCGAAAGCGCGTTTTGACAATCCTTTGGTCAATAAAACGCAAGCTCACCAACAGCAACGTATCAGCTATCTCGACCCAACCGCTTGGTACATCACTATGGCTGGCATGACGGCGATGGATAAGATGATTGATGATGTAAACCGCGTGCTTTAATCATCATACGACAAACAAGCAGACCCAGGCTGGACCTGGGTCTTTGTGGTTCTAGACCTCAACGGTAGTGATTCTGTGAAGTATCTTTCTATTCCTGTCCTTGTGGTGTTGGCGATCTTGTCGATATCCATTGGTGTGGCGCATGTGTCCCTCGCGAGCTTATGGGCGGGCGACCCAGAAGCGTGGACGATTTTTACCACCAGCCGTATTCCTCGTTTACTGGCTATTTGTCTGGCTGGTGCGGGCTTAAGTGTGGCTGGACTCATCATGCAGCAGATATGCCAAAACCGCTTTGCCGCGCCTGATACCACGGGCACCATTGATTGTGCGCTGCTGGGTTATGTACTGACGTTGGTTATGTTTGGGGGGGCCAGCCAATGGCTGGATCTGTCCGTTATTGTGGGAATGGCAATGGCCGGCACCTGGTTGTTCGTCCACTTTCTCCAACGTCTGAAGTTTAAGAATACCGTGCTGGTTCCCTTGATAGGGATCATGTACGGCAATGTGGTCTCTTCGCTGACCCAGTTTTTAGCTTATAAGTACGATCTGATTCAAACCTTGCAAGCGTGGACGGTCGCCAACTTTTCGTCGGTGCTGGCGGGAAATTACGAAGTGCTTTTTGTGGCTATTCCAGTATGTGGTATCGCCTATGCGTATGCCAGCCAATTCAGCGCCGCCAGTATTGGTGAAAGCTTTGCCAAAAACATCGGCCTTGATTATCAAAAGGTGGTGCTATTTGGTGTCATGGTGGTTGCGTTGTTGTCTTCCGCTGTGGTGATGATTGTCGGCGTTATCCCTTTCCTTGGCTTAATTGTGCCTAATGTTGTCTCGCTTTTTATGGGCGATAACATTAAACGTAACCTACCTTGGACAGCCTTTTGGGGCGTGGTGTTGGTGCTGAGCTGCGACATTCTGGGCCGCGTCATTATCTTCCCCTATGAAGTCCCGATCGCGATGATTATTTCTATCTTAGGCGGTGCGGTGTTTATCTATCTGGTGATGAGGGACAAAGCCAATGCGTGATGGTATCAAGCTCTCTCTTGTCGCAATGGGTGTGGTGCTCGTAGCCGGGTACTTTTTAGGGCATGGATTAACGGCGGATAATTACGCGTATTTTCTTTCGCGACGAACCCCTAAGGTCTTAGCTATTACGCTCGCTGCCGTGGCGATCTCGGCTTCTTCGCTGGTGTTTCAAACCATCACCAACAATCGGATTTTGACGCCTTCGATTCTGGGCTTCGATAGTTTATACGTCCTTTTGCAAACCGTTTTATTGGTGGTCTTCGGCTCAAGTAGCGTATTGCTGATCAATGCTTACGCGAACTTTACCGCCAGTGTGGTGCTAATGACGATCAGCGCGACTGTGTTGTTCACACTTTACTTTCGTCGCCATCGCGCCAACATCTACACCCTGCTGTTAATTGGTATCGTGCTAGGTAGCGTATTTGGCAGTATCAGTCAGTTTTTTACCTTATTGGTTGACCCGAGTGAGTTCGCTATATTGCAAGATGCCATGTTCGCCAGTTTCAATAATGCCAACCGTGAACTGGTCTATGTCAGTGTGCCGGTACTCGCTGCTTGTTTGCTGGTGCTCTATCGATTGAGCAATCAGCTTGATGTGTGCTTGTTGGGTGAAGATAACGCGACCAGCCTTGGCATCGATACACGTCGACTCACCTTAAAGGTAATGATGGTGATTGCGGTGATGATTGCCTTATCAACCGCTTTGGTCGGGCCGGTGCTCTTTTTTGGTTTGATTGTGGTGAGCCTTGCGCGGCAAATGTTTGTCAGTTATCAGCATCGGTTTTTAATTGTGGCCACGAGCGTGTTGGCCGCATTTTTGTTGTTAAGTGGCCAGTATGTTGTCGAGCAATGGTTTGGGTTTGAGACCACGGTGAGTGTGATCATTAACTTTGTCGGTGGGGCTTACTTTTTGTATCTCCTGACGAAAAACAAGTTTTAACATTATGATTGAATTAATTGGATTATCGAAAGCTTACGGCCAAACACAGGTGGTGAATCAAGCCAGTGCTCTGTTTCCCCTCGGTAAAGTGACCGCTATCATCGGCCCTAACGGGGCGGGGAAAAGTACGCTGCTGTCGATGGCGAGCCGGCTGACAGACAGTGATGCGGGTGAAGTCTTGATTGGCGATAAACCGCTCAGTGAATGGAGCAATGAGGCATTAGCAAAAAGGCTGGCCGTGTTGCGTCAAGCAAACAACGTCAATATGCGCTTCCGGGTGCGTGAACTGGTGGCGTTTGGACGCTTTCCCCATTCCAAAGGGCGGCTATCCGAACAAGACAATGCCATGATTGACGATGCGTTAGCGCAGCTGGGGCTAACAGAGTTGCAAGATCGCTTTATTGATCAGCTCAGTGGTGGCCAACGGCAAATGGCATTCATTGCCATGGTGGTCGCGCAAAACACTGACTATGTTTTCCTCGACGAGCCACTCAACAATCTCGATATTCGTCATTCTGTGGCGATCATGAAAACGGTACGAGAGTTGGCACATCGATATAACAAGGCCGTGGTGGTCGTGATGCACGATATTAATTTTAGTGCGTGTTATGCCGATAACATGATTGCGATGAAAGCGGGTGAGGTTGTTGCCAGTGGTCGAGTAAAAGACGTGGTGACTAAACCCATCATGGAGCAGATTTACGAGATTGATTTTGAAGTAGAGGAGATAAACGGGCAGCGCATTTGTCTGTATTATGGCGTCGCGACGCCGTCCCCGTCGATGGCCGCCATCGAGTCCTAACTTTCTCGGCGACTAGCCGCCACTCGAGGCTAGTCGCCTGTGTCATCTCGCCGCCACGCCTCATATAATGAGGGCGTTCAGGCGTCATTGAGCGCTCACTTGTTGACGTCTACTGGCGGCTTTTACGGGCTCACGCGTTAGCCACCAGCTGGCCAGTGAGCCAAATGTGACCATGGCCACGCCTTGCCAAAAGGTGAGCGTCAACGAAGTCGAAAGTAACACGGCCGACAATAAGGTCGATAAGATAGGAATGAAATAGGACAAGGTGGCCAAGACCATCAAATTGCCCTTGAGAATGCCAATATTCCAAAGCCCGTAACCGCCTCCCATGGCGAGTCCAGCGAGCAGCACATAGCCGCTGGTTTGCCATGATAGACTGATGGCGGGTGCGTCAGAGACGAGGTAGCCCACCCATAACGTCACCGCGGTGGCACAGAAAAACCAGGTTATCCCGTTCTTACCCTGTGCGCGCATCTTGGTGAGATTGCAGTATATCGCCCAAATAATCGCACCGCTAAACGCCAATATATAACTAACCGGATTTGATTGAATATTTGCTACGAGGTGAGACCAAGAGACGCCTTGTTTCCCTCCTACTGTCCACACCACACCCATAAAGGCGACCGCTAACGCAGGATAGAGCCAAAGGCTCACTTTCTGACGGGTCAAAATAACCGAAAACAAGACGGTTAAGCACGGCCAGAGGTAGTTGATCACCCCCATTTCGATTGCTTGGGTGCGGGTATTCGCCCAAGCCAGTGATAAGGCCAAGCACAGTTCATACACCACGAATAAAACGCCGCCGATAACTAAATATTGGCGTGGGAACTCCCGGAGGTTGGGTAGACCCACAACGCCAATCAAACAGAAGGCGGCTAGGGTATAAATCGCCGCTGCGCCACCGAGTGGCCCAAGCAGTTCGGTAACATGGCGAATAAAGGCGACATTGCTGCTCCAAAGCAGGATAGCGCCGCATCCGGCCAGCGTATATCGGTTCATGAGGGAGGCGTCCAAATAAAACCTCTAAATTGCCTTTTTTATTGGGCGAGTGCAACGGCGCATGCGATGACTTGTGTCACTGTACGCCCAATGTCGCAAGCAACCTGCATGGTAGGCGAGAAAGTAAAACGATAGTCGGTGATCGTCGAGCGCCGTCAGTGACTCGGCGGTGTGAGATTAGGTGTTGCAAGCAGTGTATCGAGTGGTGTTGGGTGGTCGATAAGAAACCCTTGCACGTAGTGGATGCCAATTTCTTGCACGCAGGCCAGTTTTTCTTCGTCGGAGACCCATTCCGCCACTGTTTTGTACCCCATAGTGTCACAGATGCTGACGATGGACTCCAGGATGACGCGATCGATTTTGTTTTCTCGGTCGGTGAGGTTAGCTACAAATTGACCGTCGACTTTGACCACATCCACATTGAACAGCTTTAAGTAATGAAATGAGCAGAGGCCGGCGCCAAAATCATCTAGCGCGACATGTGCGCCATATTGGCGTAGTTCGTCAATAAAGGAGACCGCTGTGTTTAAATGACTAATGAGGGCTGATTCAGTGATCTCGAAACACAATCGCTCGGCAGGGAAGACAGAGGCGCTCAATAGCTGTTTGAGTTGAGCCTGAAATTTAGGGTCACTGATTGAATTGGCTGAGAGGTTGATATTGAACCTGAGTCCTGACGCTGCCAACTCCACCGCGCGCGTATTGAGCACATAGTTCACTACCCAGCCATCGATATCACGAATGTAACCAAAGGCTTCCGCAGCAGGAATAAATTCCCCCGGATTCATAATATGGCCGTCGGTATCTATCATGCGTATTAACAGTTCGTACCAGTGTTCAACCACAGGCCCTTGTGCGGGGGCGACCTGTTGACCATAGAGCGCAAAGCGGTTTTCAGTCAGTGCCCGTGTAATTTTCCCCACCATTTGCATGTCACTGTGGCGTCCTTGTGCGGTTCCTGAGATATCGTTGTAATCCATTATCTGCCCGCGTCCCGACGACTTGGCCTCATACATCGCCACATCGGCGCGACTCATCAAATCCGAGAGCGTTAACGTCGCATCGTTCACATCCACTAACCCCACACTGGCACTGATGGCAAAAATGCGCTCGCCATAGGAGAAAGACAAGTGTTCAAGCTGTTTGATTAAGTCGGCGATCGTATGCTTCGCATCACGCATATTGCAGTGAGTGAGTAGCAACGCAAACTCATCGCCGCCCAAACGCGCCACCACATCATCACTGCGTATGTTATCGGCTAAGGCTTGTGATACCTGGCATAGGACTTCGTCACCGGCGTGATGGCCGACCGAGTCATTGATGATTTTGAAAAGGTCTAAATCGATAAAGGCTAGCACGGAAGGCGACTGACTCTCGCGGGACAAGTGATTTTCCATCAGGGTTTCAAAGGCGCGGCGATTGGGTAGCTGCGTGAGCGAATCATGATTGGCGTTGTAGTCTAACTGTGCCATCAGCGCATGCTCATCCGATACGTCTCGCAGCACAAACACATACCCGTGTTCACCGTTTTGGTTATTGTTCAGCGGAGACACAGCCACCGATACATACACACGCTTACCATTGGCTAGCACTAATTGGTAGGCATCTTGTATTTGCGTTTCAAAAAAGGTCTCTGTCTGTTGATTGCTAAAGCTAGAAAGCAGCACCTGTTGTTGGTTTTTATACAGCTCGAAAACGGTGTCTACAGGTTGGCCGAGTGGTAGCACGCTATCATTGGCAACAAGCCACTGCGCGGTGTTGTTGAGGTAGGCCAAGTTGCCCTGATCGTCGATGGTGATCACCGCATCGTTGATAGAGTTCATCACCACATCAAGCTGTTCACGCTCTTGGGCCAGTGCGTGGTTAAGCTCGTTGATTTCGGTATTGTCCCAATTGGCGCCGATCATCCGTACTGTGTTGCCATTATCATCTATCTGTAAGCTGGCGAGGGCACGGAGGTAGCGAATGCGTCCTTGGCTATCAATGATACGAAATTGGGTATCCAGGCGTTGATGATGCTTGAGGGCATGCTTAAGTGTTTGGTTGATGGTCTCTGCATCATCTGGATGAAGCCGTTGCTGCCAGCTGGCGAGTGTTTCACGGCCTTCGGCCTCGGGGACATCGTAGAGGCGGTACATTTGTGCGTCCCATTCTAGCCTGTCTTCGTTAACGTGATACTCCCAAATACCAATATTGGCGGCTTTTGTCGCGGCTTCTAGGCGGCGGCGTAAGGTGTCTGTTTGCCGGTTAGTCAGATACTGCTCCGTGATGTCAATCACGGTACTCAAGACGGTTTCGGCTTCTTCCCCCGTTTGCCGTGCCGACGATTGACGCAGATAGCGATAGGCGTTCGCATCATTTTTAAACCGGAAGACCTCCACCATCCGATCGGTGTGTTTGTCGACCAGCAGGCGCATAGATTGCTCCCAGGCGGCGCGATCGCCTGGATGTATGCGACTGACCCAGTCTTGGTAGGTGCGTATCTGTTTGGCATTGATACCGAGCAAAGGCGCTGACCACCCAGAAAACAAGAGTGCGCCCGTATCAACGTTGAGCTCAAAGACGGCAAGTTTGTTGATATCGAGGGCAAAACGCCAACGCTCAAGCCAACGTTTTTGTTCCCGCTGTGCTGCTTTGAGGGCGTTAATATCTTCGACTTGGCTGATTAAGTGAGTGACATGCCCAGCGTGTTTATCCCGCACCGCGGTGACGGAGAGGCGTCCCCATACTATCTCCCCATCCACGCGCACAAAGCGTTTTTCCAATCGCTTATTGTCAGAATGGCCCATGATCAGATCATTAAAATAATCCCTCAGCGACGATTGGTCTTGTTCTCGTGTGAACAAAGACACATGCGAGCCGAGTAGCACGTGGCGCTCACAGCCAAAAAACTGCGACAAACTGGCATTGGCATCCTGGATGATACCTCTGGGATCAAGTATCGCCATCCCAATCAATGAGTTATGCATGGCTTGTGTGAGCAGCGAGTGCTGCTCAATGTGGTGCCGCTGATGACGGCGATAGCTATATGCCAGCTGTGTCATCCCAACCCCGATCAACAAGGTCGCCGCTGCGGTGACTAGGCGCGACAAGGATACCTGGTGCTCGTTGTCGATATGGAAAGCAAAGACACCGATTGCAGAAAGGAGGTCAAAACTGACCACTGACAAGGCGATAGTGGCAAGACCTATTATCCTGCTTTGCAGTGTGGCGGCAATGAAAAACAAACCTGTCAGCGCGATAAACGGATAGGGAAAGGCGTAAAAAAGTAAGCTGATCAAGACAAAAAGCGCGAGACTGCCGCTGATCATGGTCGCTGGAGAGTAAACGGGTCGGTAGAGTTGGTCGAGAGCCTCCGTGTATAGCCGTTCTTTGAGTGCCAAGAGGAGCGGGAATAGGGCGACAAACCCAATAAATTCACTAAAAAACCAACGTACTAGATAGTAGTTGAATCCGTGATCATTGAAGGCGGATAAAATATAGCCCCCGAGGAGGGCACCGACAAGTGGGCTAACGACCGCTACGGGCATCAGTCCGCGGATAAATGGCCAAACACTTTGCAAAGGATTGCCATAACGTCGGCGCATAAACAGGAATAACGTGCAGCCCGTGAAGGCAGTCAATGTATTGATCAACGCCAGCTTGAGGCTCAGTGCATAGGGGAGCCCCATCAGATAATCCGCTGCGAATACGCCGACAAAAAAACCGAGTGTCGCAAGAGGTCGTGTGCGGTGAGGATAGTGGGCTAGCGAGAAAGCGCCTACAGCGGAGGCATACCAAATAACCGCAAACTCTTCGCTTTCAGGAATGACAGCTAAAGAAAAGCACACCAGCGAGAAGCTAGTTGTCATCAATACCAAAAAGGCGTGAATCGCCTGACGCACTCGTTGACCGCGGAGCATGGCTCTCCCATTACTTACAATGACCTAGCCGTAGCTTAGCGCATTTTTCCTAAGAATTAACGACGTTTATTGCGTTTCCGCTATTTGTGCCGGTGCTGATTTATGCCGCGCCTTATTAAGTAGTAGCTGGGGCCTAGAATGGTTTGGTTACAAGCGTGTTAGATCTAGTGCTTTAGTCGAAATTTGATCACTTTCACCGCGATTAGGCATGAAGCATGGCATCAATAAATAAAGCGTGGCCGTTCTGTGTGTCGTGATACGACCGCATGCCATGACGTTGGATAAAATGGGTTCAGTGAGGAACAAAGGTGGTTCGATGACAGGGAATGCAATGAATAAACAATCATGGTTTTGGGTTGCCACAGGCACCACGTTGGCACTGTTAGTGTTGGTGAGTGGGCGCTTTTTTTCCGAGCAGTTTTATGGCGTGGCGGGGCTACTCGCTTGTCAAGCGCTCGTGGCCGTGTTGGCGATGAAGGCGTATTCGTCGGCACCCAAGGTGGTACCGGGGCAAGATACCGAGGAAGAAACGCAAACGCTGCCGATGAAAACGGTCGGACGGCTGGCAACGCGCGCCACTATGAACGCCATGAATGCGGCGGAAGTCTCGCATCGCTCAGATATATTGAAAACGCGACTAACCGACCAATTTTCTGCGGTGGTGGAAGTGACCGAGACGGCACAGCATATCGAACAGACGTTGGCTGATACCTGCCAAGCGCAGGCAGCGTCTGTTGAGCAAGTGACGCGCATGCGAGATCTGAGCTTGGAAGGTGCCGATAAGCTCACGGACTCCATCGCGGAAATGCGTGATATTAACCAAAAAACGGCTGAAACAGTGGCACGTATTAAAGCGCTAGACGCTAACGTCAATAAAGTGAGTGATGTCGCACAAGTCATTGATGCGATTGCAGAGCAAACGAACCTATTGGCGTTGAATGCCGCCATTGAAGCAGCACGAGCGGGAGAGCAAGGGCGTGGCTTTGCGGTGGTCGCCGACGAAGTGCGTCAGCTTGCTCAGCGTACGTCACAAAGCACCAGTGAAGTCGCGGAAATCATAAAACAGATCATGACAGAGTCGAGTAATGTGATGACCCATATTCAAACGCTGTCATCGGATGTCGAGTCAGGGACGTTGAATGTTGAAAGAGTGGGAGAGATTTTAACCGACCTCTCGTCCAGAGCCGATCAGGTTGAAGCCGCCGTGAGACAAATGGCGGATGGATCGTCACAAAACAGTGCAAGCCTCGAGCAAATTGCTTCAGCATTGACCCAAGTGCGGACTGGATTGAAAGACAGTGATAACCAGGTGATTGCGCTGAGCCAAGAAGCGGAAGGCTTGATGGAAACCACCGAAAAAACCAATGCCGTTTTTGCCGAGCTGTCTGAGGCGAGTCCGCATCAACGCTTTTTCAAAGCGGCCAGTTTATGTCGCGATCGCATAGAGGTGGCGTTTGCACAAGCCATTGAGCAGGGTGAGATCAGTAAAAGTGATTTGTTTGATCGTCACTACCAGCCGATCGCGAATACCGATCCTAAAAAATATACCACCCGATTTGATAGCTTGTGTGATCGGATCTTACCGCCTATTCAAGAGCCAATTCTTGAGACTGATGAGAATATTGTTTATGTGATTGCCAATGACAACCATGGCTACGTCCCCACGCATAATCAGCGCTTTTGCCAGCCTCTCACCGGCGATTATGCGCAAGATATCACCGGAAACCGGACTAAACGCTTATTTGATGACCGAACAGGTAGGCGTTGCGGTCAACATACTGATACCATGTTGCTGCAGACCTACAAGCGCGATACCGGTGAGGTAATGCATGATCTCTCTGTCCCTCTTTTCGTTGCAGGTCAACATTGGGGCGCAGTGAGAATGGGGTATTATCCACCGGTATCGGCGGATTAAGCGAAAAGGAGTAGCAATGAATCCAGTTGCGATTGTAACCGGGGCAAGTGGCGGCATTGGTCGTGAGACGGCAAAACTATTGGCACAGCGTGGCTATGCCATTTGCATCAATTATCTGAGCAACAGTGAATCTGCTTTTGCGCTTGTTGATGAACTTCAAGCGATTGGTGTCAATGCCATTGCGGTTCAGGCGGATGTGTCGAGCGAAGAGGGCGTGAAGCGCTTATTTAGCGAAGCAGACAACCGTTTGGGAAATATCACTGCACTGGTTAACAACGCGGGGATCATGTTGCCACAGTCGGCGGTGAGCAGTATGGATGCCGAGCGGATCAACGCGATGTTCCAAGCGAATGTCACCAGTGCTTTTTTGTGTTGCCGCGAAGCGGTACACCGCATGGCGCAGTCCCGCGGCGGGAACGGTGGCGCGATTGTCAACGTATCTTCCGCAGCGGTAAAAACCGGATCGCCCAATGAATATGTTGACTACGCAGCCACCAAAGCTGCCCTTGATACTTTGACCATGGGGCTCGCTAAAGAGGTGGGGCGTGAAGGTATTCGTGTGAATGCGGTACGGCCAGGACCCATCGATACGGATATGCATGCCGCAGGCGGTGAGCCGGATCGTGTCGCCCGCGTAGCGGATAACATTCCACTCGGGCGTGGTGGCTCTACCCTTGAAGTGGCCGAAATGATTGCTTGGTTATTATCTGATAATGCCTCGTACTCGACAGGCAGCTTATTTGATGTGGCGGGGGGGATGTAACCGCGTTTTTTCATCAATTTGTAAGTAACTTGGGTTTTCCTCTGTCTATGATTAATAAGGAGGAGAAAGCCAATGGTTGAGAACATAATACCCAGTTTGGCGACCTTACCGTCACTGGGTTTATTTTTTGTGATTATATTTGCTTCGTATGTCTTTGAAGATGGTGCGATCGCGCTGGCCGCTTTTGTTGCTGTTCAAGCGGTATTAGCCTGGCCTATGGCGTTACTGGCTATCTTTATTGGTATTGCCAGTGGTGATATCGCGCTATTCTTACTGGGCCGGTACGCGCGACGCTACCGGCGTTTACGTGCCCGTCTGTTAATGCTAAAAGGCGTCCGTGACGCGCGCCACTTGTTGCGTCGGCATGCTTTTTTAAACCTGTTTCTTATACGCTTTATTCCCGGGCTTAGAACGGTCACCTACAGCCTCAGTGGGTTTCTTTTTATCCCGTTTCGTACGTTTTTATTGTCCGTGGGGATTGCCACCGCCTGTTGGACAGGCGTGATCTTTTGGGGGGCATTCACCATTGAGCACAGTGAATGGCTAGCAGAGAAACAGCTCACTGGGTGGGCCTTTGCTATTGCGGTTATCGCGTTGGTGCTGATGAATCGTTTTCTTCGTCGTCGCGCATTGTTAACCCCCGCAAAAGGATCGGTATGACAAAGCCCTCGATGATGCTCATCGGTCAAGCTGGCATGCCCAATTACCCTGTGTCACGGCCGTTGGGCTGGTTTGAGTTTCTGCCGGCGTGGTGTTTCTACACGCCCGTCGTGGTTCAATCAATCGGGCTTGGCCTCTACTATCGCAGTTTGACATTGCCATTGATTGCCAACCCAGGCATCTCCCTTTCTGGAATGGTGGGTGAGGCTAAATCAGAGGTGTTTGCTCAAGCGGGCGACACGGCGCAACGATACATCGCTGCCTATTGGCGATGGACGCGGCCCAATGCCATCACCCCCAGCATTAAAAAAACGCTACTTGCCGAACTTGCGAAGGCAGGTATCACTATGCCGCTGGTGGCTAAGCCGGACAAAGGCTGTCGAGGGGCTGGTGTTCAGCGCATTGATACGGAAAAAAAGCTCTTCGCCTATATCCGCACATTTCCACCCGACAGAGACATTATTTTCCAAGCATTGGCACCTTACGACGCGGAAGCGGGGGTTTTCTATATTCGCTATCCCGGCGAGGAAAGGGGGCAAATATTTTCCCTCGGGTTGAAATACTTGCCCGCTGTGATCGGTGATGGTAAGCGCACCTTAGCCGCGCTTATCCAACACCATGATGCCGCCTCTGTGCGTGGACATCTTTATCATCAGCGCCACCATCATCAGCTTGATGAGGTAATACCAGCTGGCGTACGTATTCCGCTAGCCTTCTCGGGTAGCCACTGCCGCGGTGCCATCTTTAAAGATGGGGCGGCTTGGGTGACGCCGGCGCTGACGGCAAAAATAGATACGATCGCCAAAGACATTAATGGCTTTTACTTCGGCCGCTTCGATATCAAGTTTCGCGATATCGCGTCGTTACAACAAGGGAAGGGGCTGTGTATTGTCGAGATCAACGGCGCGAGTAGTGAGCCGGCGCATATTTGGGACAGTGAGGGGGGCTATTTCCAAGCCATCAGAGCACTTCTGCACCAATATCGGCATTTGTACCATATTGGCGCACGCTTGCGATTGCGGGGGCACCAACCACCTTCTGTGTTTGCTTTGCTACGCGCCTGGTATCAAGAAAGGCGCTGGATGAAGCAATACCCAGGAACGGACTAAAACGGCATGACATCTGCTTGTATGAAGATGATGGCGCCAAATTGCCGCAACATGTACTAAGGTGAGGGTATGCATTCGAGTCTAACCAAAGCAGATAGTGCGATTATTCGTGGTAACCTGGATGTGGCTTATCAGGCACAGCAGCTACTGGCGAGTGTCACGAACGAAGCTTATAGCCGTATGCAGGCTGATGGGTTTACCAGCACCATTGGCCAACATATGCGTCATGCGCTTGATATGTATTGGGCCTTACACCAAGGAGAGGGCAGTGGCGTCATGGATGCAGATGAACGCCGGCGAGGTCATCGTGTAGAAACCGATAAATCCCTTGCCCAAGCTGAATGGCAAGCCATAGCCAGCTGGTTGCACACGCTGTCTAATCAACAACTCAAGCAGTCGATACACGTATCGACACAAGTCACCTTATATGCCTCCAACACAGTGACCACCCCCTCAACCATAATGCGTGAATTGATTGCAGTGGCCAGTCATGCCACTCACCATTTTGCTATGATGCGCACAGCAGCCCACGATCTGGGCGAAGTGTTGGATAAAGAGATTGGCATCGCCGCCGCGACAGCAAGTTATCAGCGAGAGCAACATCAATGTGCACGCTGACATGGTTGACCTCGGAGCAAGGGTTTGAGCTGTGTTTTAACCGTGATGAGACACGAGGTCGAAGCCGTGCAATATCGCCGAAAATTTATCAAATCGCGGGAACACGCGTACTCATGCCGATTGATCCTGATGGGATGGGAACCTGGATAGCGGCGAATGAGCATGGACTATTGGTCTGTTTGTTAAATGATTATCAAGGTCAGTCGTCTGTTGTGCCCAAGCGCAGTCGGGGTCAGCTGGTTAAATCCGTGGCCCGAGCACGTGACTTAACCCAAGTTGGGCACATCGTCTCCGCGCATACAATGACGGATTTCTCACCGTTTAACTTGCTGGTGTTTCGTCCCGCTTCGCCTATTGGAACGCCACCTAGGTGCCCGGCCCCAAAGGCGTGGCACTGGGATGGGCAAACCTTACAGCGTATTGAGTGTGTGCCACCTGTCGTGTCGTCTGCGGTGGTACCGGATGATGCGCGTCGAACCCGCTCAGCGCTATTGGCATCAAGCCTGCACGCGAGTCCTTCCGTGCACGGCTTAATCCAGTATCATCGTAGTCACGAACCCGTATTAGGTAGCTTATCTGTTTGTATGCACCGAGACGACGCGAGCACGGTGAGCTTCACCCATATTCGCGTCAGCTCGGCGACGACCAGCATGTACTATTACGATGGTGCACCGTGTCGGGTTAGTAGGCCATTGGTCACGCACTTACCGCTGGTGACCGATAACATTACGCCGTTAAAAGCCAACACTGGTTCCGACACTGACTGAACTGGTTTCTGCGTCGCCTCTATCAGCATAGGTTAATTCAAACGCCATTTTAGGGCCAACGGTGGGCTGTAATTCAAATCCCACAGTGCCTGTGGCGCCCCAGCCAATATCTTTGTCTGTGCCGAACTCAGTTTGATAGTAGTTGCCGCCACCGCGTAGGTAGATATTGCCCATTGACATGGGAAAGTTAACTTGTAATCCAACCGGAATATAGGATGAAGTCAGCTTGGTTTCGGTGCCATTCTCATTGTCAAAGTCAGCGCTGGTTTCGCCATATCCGGTATATAAGCTCGTATAATCTGTCACGCGTAAGGTGCCATTGACTTCCCAAGTGTGACCTGTCTCCGTTTGAGAGCCGTATTTGACGTCGGTGACACTTGCGCTAGCACCGATACTGAGCGGGGAGGTTTGCGCTTGTGCGGTTGTGGCCAGCAACATGCCAGCACACAGTGTGGCGAGCGATAAATGTTTGGTCATAGTAACTATCCTTTTTGACCGAGCGTGCAATTGACATCATAGGTTCAGTATAAGAAGTTAGCGGCGCGCGTACACCAAGCTTGAGCGATATTTGTGCTTTAAAGCTGTCTGGTGACAAAGAATCATCAGGATCGATTTTAAGTCTTGATGAGCAGTGCTATTGTATTGTCCCTTGTCTTTCAGCATGAATGCATGCGTGTTTGTTTCTCAAAGGGCCCTATAAATGAAATTTGCTGTTCTCAATCAAGCGATCTACGACCACCTTTACCGTGATATTGAAGCCTTTCGCACCACCTTTGATCTGCCCTGCAATGATCCAGATTCTCTCGATGACAAGGCCGATGATTTGCACACGGCGTTGGCGGTAGAAGAGATGACAGAGCTTGCGGAAGCCGACTCGCTGGTTGAGCAAGTGGACGCTATTGTTGATAGTGTCTACGTGCTGATGGGGCGCGCTGTTCAAATGGGGTCGCGTGGATACCGGGAACAACTCGAAGTGAGCTACATGATTGATATCTTGCTTCAAATCGCCTCGCGCCTAGGTGTTGATTTTGTGACCTGTTGGGATGAGGTGCACAGCAGCAATATGAGTAAAGTCTGTCGCAATCAACAAGAGTTTGCCGATACCCAAGCGTTTTACGCGCAAAAAGGGATAGACGTCGTTGCCAGCCCCAAAGAGGATGGCATCATCGCTAAATGTGCCGCCGATGTCAGTGTGGACGGCAAGCTTATCCGTGAAGGCAAGGTGATGAAATCGGTCTACTACCGTCCCGCTGACCTTGCCAAGTGTGTGATGGCCGAGTTGGCGTAGTCCTACGCTTCTCGCTTGCGTAAAACGCCACCGCTGATCGCGGTGGCGTTTTTGGTTGTGAGAAGAGAATACCGATTAGAGTGAAAGCTCTTATCGCCGTGGTCCAAGGCGCGGCTGTCATAAAAAATTGTCAAAATTGTCTTTTTATCTAGCACGTCACTCGGCCTTTTTTCTTCTATACTTTTGCACCTAACGCTGATTTAAGTCTACGTTGAGGGTTTGCGGTTGATTTAAAGTGGATGATGTCTGTTTTAGTGTAATCACTCAGGTTTCTGAGCGATGAACGCGTCGTTATCCAATGTAGGGAGAATATTGTGGAACATCCTTTTTCACTTGCAGGTAAAGTCGGCATTGTCGCCGGACTGGCCAATGAAAACAGCATTGCGTTTGGGTGTGCTCAAGCGCTGAGCCAAGCGGGTGCCGATGTGCTGGTCACTTATGGCACACCCAAGGCAGAGCGATTTGTGACCCCGCTCAAAGCGGCCATGGGCGATCCAGAACTGATGCTGTGTGATGTGCAGGACGATCAACAACTCGATGCACTATTTGCGCGTGCCAAGGAAAAATGGGGACGGGTTGATTTTGTTGTGCATTCAATTGCTTTTGCGCCTTTGGATGATTTACACGGTCGCGTGGTCGATTGCTCGCGAGAGGGGTTCTCGCTAGCGATGGATATTTCTTGTCACTCATTTATCCGTATGGCGAAACAGGCGGAGCCACTGATGTCTGATGGCGGCACGCTGTTTAACATGTCCTATTATGGGGCGGAGAAAGCCGTCGATAATTACAACCTTATGGGGCCTGTCAAAGCGGCGCTTGAGTCAACCACCCGCTACTTGGCAGCAGAATTAGGCCCAAAAGGGATCCGGGTGCATGCTATTTCCCCCGGCCCGATCAGAACCCGTGCTGCGTCGGGGTTAAAAGAATTTGAAGCCTTGGCCGTGGATGGTGAGACGCGCTCGCCCCTTCGGCGATTGGCAACCGTACAAGATGTTGGTCATGCCGTGGTGTACCTTAGCGCCGATGCCGGCCGTGTGTTGACGGGGCTAACCCATTACGTTGATGCTGGTCATCACCTTAGGTTTTAAGCGCAACGAGGCTAACACACACTTTTTTGACTTGATCGATTATTGAGGAGCCCACCATGTCAGGGACGAATAACGAGGAAGTCATCGAGAATAAGACGTACGATGAGATTTCATTAGGCGATGAGGCGTTTCTAGAAAAGCGCCTCACCATGGAGGACATTAAGCTTTTTGCAATCATGTCGGGGGATGTTAACCCCGCTCATGTGGATGATGATTTTGCTAAGAGCAGTCGCTTTCAAGAAGTGATTGCCCATGGTATGTGGGGTGGGGCACTGATTTCTACCGTACTCGGCACAAAACTACCCGGCCCCGGCACTGTCTACCTTGGACAAACACTGGCGTTCAAAGCCCCTGTCATGCTCGGCGATGTGCTGCGCGTTGCCGTTCGTGTCGATAAAATGGACGAAAAACATCACCACATTGTGTTTGCCTGTCGCTGTGAAAACCAACGCGGTGATACCGTGATTGAAGGGGAAGCGCGCGTCCTCGCCCCCACCAAAAAAGTCCGGCGTCAACGCACCGTTTTACCTGAAGTTCGTTTATCTGAGCGCGGGCAATTGCATGCGATTTTAACCGCGGCCGATCACCCTGATCCTATGCACACCGCGGTGGTGCACCCAGTCGATGATAGCTCGATCCGCGGCGCGGTCGCATCGGCGAAACAGCAGCTCATTATTCCTACCCTCGTCGGACCTCGCGACAAAATAATGGCGGCGGCGGACAAAGCCGAGCTGGATATTCGTGACTTTGACATTGTCGATGCACCTCATAGTCATGCGGCGGCAGAAAAAGCGGTGGCCATGGCGCGTGCGGGGGAGAGTGAGGCGCTAATGAAGGGCGCGCTGCATACCGACGAATTGTTACACGAAGTGGTCAAACGAGAAGGTGGGTTGAGAACTGAGCACTGCCTCAGTCATGTGATGGCCTTTGATGTGCCGACCTACCCGCGCCCGCTATTTATTACTGATGCCGCCATTAATATCTATCCAGGATTGGCTCAAAAGCGCGATATTATTCAAAATGCCATCGAACTGGCTCATGCGATTGGCAATAGTCATCCACGGGTGGCGATATTGTCGGCCGTGGAGACCATTAACCCGAAATTGAATGCGACCCTCGATGCCGCGGCACTGTGTAAAATGGCGGAACGTGGTCAAATAACGGGCGGTATCTTAGACGGACCGCTTGCGTTTGACAGTGCTGTTTCCGAGGACTCTCGCGTAACTAAAGGGATTGACTCCCCGGTTGCAGGGTGTGCGGATATTCTGGTGGCGCCCGATCTTGAGGCCGCCAATATGTTGATGAAACAATTGAGCTATCTTGCCGATGCCACCGGCGCGGGTGTGGTGGTGGGGGCGCGTGTGCCCATTATGCTCACCAGCCGTGCCGATGATGCACTAACCCGTATTGCGTCGAGCGCGCTGGCGTTGTTGCTTGCGGAGCATCAACGAAAAGCACTGAATAAGTATAAGTAGGCGACGATGGCGAACATACTGGTCATTAACAGTGGCTCGTCGAGCTTAAAGTTTGCATTGTTTGATACCGAGGGCCCCGTGGATTCGGGGTCTGGCTCATCGGTTCATGTCCTAGTCAAAGGGCAGTTCTCAGGGCTCGGAACCGATCGCTACGATGTATCAATGACCCGCCATAAGCCGGGGATCAGTACGGTCTCCCCGGGCTCTGCGCCGGACCATCATGCTGCTGTCGCGTCGTTACTCGTCTGGTTAGAGCGCCAAGGGCTGTTGGACGATATTGTCGCCGTCGGTCACCGTGTGGTTCACGGGGGGAGGCATTTTCAGCAATCAACGCCTCTTGATGCGCGCAGCGTCAAGCTTTTGGAGGCATTAACCTCGCTAGCACCGCTTCATCAGCCTTATAGCCTTGCTCCGATTAAAGCATTGCAAACGCGATTACCCGATATGCGCCAGATTGCCTGTTTCGATACCGCCTTTCATGCCAAGCAGCCAAAGGAAGCGCGTCAATTTGCGCTTCCTTATCCAATGTATGACAGAGGCTTTCAACGGTATGGCTTTCATGGCTTGTCCTATGACTTCATCTCGCGCTGCTTACCCGAGGTGATCCCTGATTTTGATCGCGACGCTAAAGTGATTGTTGCACATCTTGGTAATGGTGCGAGTTTGTGTGCTATCCAATCACGGCAAAGTGTGGCTTCCACCATGGGCTTTACGGCGCTGGAAGGCTTACCCATGGGCACGCGAAGTGGCGCCATTGATGCGGGATTGGTGCTGCACCTGATCACCGAAGAAGGAATGACACCCGACGACGTCAGCACACTTTTGTATAAAGAGTCGGGTCTATTAGGCTTATCGGGGATCAGCAGTGATATGCGCACTTTGTTATGCAGTGATAAACCCAGAGCCACACAGGCGATAGCGCACTATTGTTATCGAATTGCGCGAGAAATCGGTAGCCTGTGTGCGGCAATGGGCGGTGTCGATCATCTGGTGTTCACTGCTGGGATTGGCGAGCATGCTGCACCTGTGCGCGAGCGCGTGGTGTCACAGTGTGATTGGCTAGGCATGCGCTTGGATGCGTCGGCCAATCAAGCCAATCAAGCCTGTATATCCGCATCGGATAGTCAGATCGGTGTGTGGGTGATCCCCACTGATGAAGAGCGTGTTATTGCCGCTGATTGCGCCGCGATGCTGCGATGATTATCGTTTCTTTGCGTTGTTTGCCGCCAATGGGAGGAGATATTGGCGCAAAACGGTTTAACGTGAATTGATGATTGCAGCGCCCGTTAGACGCTAAAAGTGTGATATTCCATACAAGATTTTTTCTAGGAGTGCACCGAGCGGGCGTAAATCGTTATGCTAGCGCCGAGTTAGAGGATGCAAGGATGTTGTTATGATGCGCTGGGTATGGATGAGCGTGTTATTGCTTAGCCTCACAGGATGCGCGCAAAAGCTTGGTCGGCCATTTGATATTAAAAATCTGGCCAAGTCAGACATGGATTTAATTACCGATATTCACATTGCTGAAATTCGTGATCTCAGCGAAGCGCTCATCGTGAAGTTATATAAGCGCAACCCGCGCGAGCTTAAAAAAGTGCCGGGCATGACCATTGAAAAGCGTGTGGCGCAATTGATGACAACGGAGCGCCCCGACAATGGCTTTCGAGAACTAGGGGGAATGGATGGTATCGCGCTGTTGCCTTTAGCCTTTTCAAGTGAATTTGAGGGCGACCGCGTGTTTGCGCTGATGGCTGGTGTTACCGGCATGATCAGTGCCAGCTATAATCATCAACTTGAGTTTTTTTTGCTCGATGATATTGATCAACAAAAACTCTATAACAGTGCGCGAAACCTAGAGAAGATCGCTTGGTTGTTGAATAATGAAAAGGACGACAACGGCCAACTGTTGTTGCTGAGTAATGGCATGGGCAAAAATGGGGTGCCCAATTACAGCTACGAACGCTTATTGAGTCAGATGATCATTATTCAAGATATGATGGCGGTGATGGTGGCAGACAGTACTAACCGTAATATCAATCAGGTTGTGCACAGTATGGCGTCGATGACGTTCTTCCCTATCTAACTAACGAGGCGGTGCAATCACCGCCTCGCCCCTTACCAGCCGATGTCTTGGCCTTGATAATCGATAAAGTTGCCGTTCTGACTGTCCGTGAGGGTATCGAGCACATGTTTTAGTCCTTGTGCCGATGTGGCGGTATCAATCAGGGCATTGGGTCCACCCATGTGCGTTTGTACCCAACCAGGGTGGAGAGCAATCGAACGAATGCCTTTACTTCGTAGGTCAATAGATAGGCTTTTGATCACAGCATTGAGCGCGGCTTTTGAACTTCGATAAATATACCCGCCACCTGATTGGTTATCACTCATGCTCCCGACTTTTGAGGACAAGAAAGCAAAAATGGGTGTATGGCCACTTTGGCTTGCCTTTTCAAGATGCGGGGTGAAATGTTCAGCGATAACCAGTGGTGCGATGGTATTGACCTCCAGCACGTCGCGCCATGCAGCTGTGTCCACTTCACCGAATTGATAGCCTTTGGGGCCATAGAGTCCAGCATTATTGATCAGTAAATGGATAGGTGTGTCACTAAGCTGTGAGGCAAGATGCTGTATTGCGGTATGATCCGTTACATCCAGTCCGTGCGTGGTGAGTGTTGCGTAGCGGTTTTTTAATGTCATTAAGTGAGGCGCAGAGCCGGGGAAGCGGCAGCAGGCAATCACCTGCCAACCGTGCTCAAGGTACAACTCGGTGAGCGCTAGACCAATTCCACGGTTTGCGCCTGTGATAAGGAGTGTTGGCGTCATTGTTGCCTCATAGTGGCTGATTTGGTTCCACTATTATATGACTAATCCCCCGTCGACTTTAAGCGTCTGCCCTGTGATAAAGCTCGCGTTATCACTGGCGAGAAAGCTGATCGCATTGGCGATGTCTTGGGCGGTGCCCATTCGTCCCAGCGGGGTTTTTCCTTTCATCATCTCAATGACTTTATCGGGTAAGTTTGCTGTCATGGGCGTTTCAATAAAACCGGGGGCGACGCAGTTAGCGCGTATTTGTGCCCCATGACGGGCAAGCTCTTTTGACCAGGTTTTGGTCATGGCTATCACGCCCCCTTTTGATGCCGCGTAGTTGGTTTGACCAATATTACCATCGGTGCCGACGACGGAAGACAAGCTCACAATCGCGCCTTTCTCTTGCGCTATCATCAGTGGCGCGATCGCTTGTGTCATGGTAAAGACGCCTTTTAGGTTAACGTCAATGACTGCGTCCCAGTCACTTTCGCTCATTTTGGTGAGTAGGTTGTCTCGGGTGATGCCAGCATTGTTCACCAGTATATCGATCACTGCGTGTTGTTGGTGCAGGGTCTGCACCCAATTCGCGACAGCGTCTTGATCGCAAACATCCAGCGCGACGGGCACGATAACCGCATCCGTCTGCCAGTCTTGCATGTTGTCAATATTCCTATCTAGTGCATAAATTTTGGTAGCGCCTTGCTCAACAAAGGTTTCAACAATCGCGCGGCCAATCCCTTGTGCGGCACCTGTAATGACACAGTGTTTACCGGTCAGCATGGTGTTTCTCCTCATTATATTCATCGTGATTTTCTTGGGCGTTGGGTCACCTAAGCCCCTGCTTCTGCGTTGGTATCTCACGGCCAACGTAAGATAACGTGCAACAACTAGGCCAGTGGTGACATCCTCTATAGTAAATAGAGATATCAATTTGTGGGCGTATAGGCTAAAATTTAATCAAGTTGTCACCTTGTTCGAGAGAGGACCTATGCCGACGTCAATCAATTCGCAACCTTTAGCGCAGCAATACATGCAGCGCCAGCGCGATCGTCAAGATGACCAGGTCAATGGCGGTCTCAATAACTCGATGAGCGTGCAAGAGCGTGCCGAGCTGATCCGTAAAGAGCGAGAAGAGCAAAAAGAAGCCGCAGCATCGGGCGAGCAGCGTGAGGATAAACGTGATTATCAAGCCCTCATTGATCGTGTTGCGGAACAAGAAGCGCAGAAAACGCGCGCTGATGCCTATAACCAACAGCAACAAGCGTTGATGGATCAAGTGCAAAAAACCATCACTCCCAATGGCCAGCAAAATAGTTATAGCCTCAAGGTGTAATCCTTTCATCTGCCCACTTTTTGGTCGCCGCCTCTGGGCGGCGTTTGTGTCTTTGCTGTGTGGTTTTTATCTTGCGTTGCAAAAATGTAAAACAAAGCAGGGTGTTGGTCGCTATTCTTTACACTTCTAATTGGCTTAAACCCCTAATAAAACGCGGTTGTCAGCCTTTTTCTCTCACTGTTCAGTATAAGTGACACAATTTGTTAACAATTGGTTAGCCTGTTGTCCGCCTGTCTTCCCTAGTCCCAACCACCGTCTAATGCTATCTCTAATGCTACACACAAGGAGGAAGCGATTATGACGTCAACCATGCAAGCACCTGTCAAAACGATTAATCCATTGGGCACAGATGGATTTGAGTTCGTCGAATACACAGCGCCCGATCAAGCGGGGATTGATGCGCTTAAAAATTTGTTCTCACTGATGGGTTTTGCCGAAATTGCCAAACACAAACACAAGGATGTTTGGCTGTATCGTCAGGGAGACACTAACTTTATCGTCAACGGTGAGCCTGAATCACAAGCGCAAGGCTTTGCCAAGCAGCACGGTGCGAGTGTCAACGCCATGGCGTTTCGCGTTCAAGATGCGGTACACGCGATTGCGTATGCGGCTAAACAAGGCGCCAAAGTGGTTGAACCAAACATTGGTCCGATGGAGCTTAGTATTCCCGCGGTATACGGCATTGGTGATTCATTGCTTTATTTTGTCGACCGCTATGGCGACCAAAGTATTTATGAAGTCGATTTTGACTTTTATCCAGATTGGCAATCGCGCCTGAAAGAAGCGGATGCAGGATTGAAAGTCATCGACCATTTAACCCATAACGTGGATATTGGCAACATGGACGTGTGGGCTGACTTTTACGAGCGTATTGCCAACTTCAAAGAGATCCGGTTTTTTGACATTGAAGGCAAAAAGACTGGGCTAAAGTCGCGTGCTCTGACCGCGCCTTGCGGAAAAATCCGTATTCCCATCAATGAGTCAAGTGATGACAAGTCACAGATTGCAGAGTACTTGAAAGAGTACAACGGTGAGGGGATCCAGCATATCGCCATGACCACCGACAACATCTACCAAACTGTGCGGACGTTACGTCAACGAGGTATGGCATTCATGGATACGCCGGACACCTACTATGAGAAAATCAACGAGCGTGTCAACGGCCATGAAGAAAGCATCGACGAGTTGCGTGACACCCGTGTATTGATTGACGGTGACGTAGACAGCGGCATCTTGCTGCAAATTTTCACCAATACTGTTATTGGGCCGGTCTTCTTTGAAATTATCCAACGTAAGGGTAACCAAGGCTTTGGCGAAGGTAACTTTAAAGCCTTGTTCGAGTCTATCGAGCTAGATCAAATGCGTCGTGGTGTATTGGACTAACTGAAACGGCATATAACAAACCCGCTTGGGGCAGCGATACGGGTTATCCGGATAAACTGACTCCAATCGGTAGCGTGTCATTATTTGTAGACATTGCGTGTGGCAGGCGCTCCCTTGGGAGCGCCTTTTTTGTCCTTTTTCGCCTACTAACTAGGACATTTCTCGCCCAAAACAAGATTAGACTCTATGATTAGCAGAGATGCTTTGCCAATAAAAAGGTGATTATGAAGGTAGGTAGCCCCCTGACACGCCCTTCGCTTTCTGCGGGAATCGTTACCAAGCTAGCCTTAAGCTGGACCGTACTGACTGCATTGTTTACGGCGCTTCTCCTGCTGGGCGATTACCAAACGCACAAAGCAGATGTCGAGCGCGCCTTGCAACAGGTAGGCAACAGAGATCTCAGTGCGATGACTGGGCATCTATGGCGTGTGGAAACGCAAGCTTTTGAGCAACAGGTAGAGCAGCTCATCGCCCAACCTGAGATTGACTATATCCATGTATATGATGCCGATGGCTCGTTAATTGAGCGCGGCGTGGAGCCTGCTGCACAGTCGTTGCAAAAGCGTTGGTCGTTAATTGCAACCGACGAGGGGAACGAGTATACCCTTGGGCAACTTGAGGTGGCGTCAAATTACACGGCGTTAAACGCCTATTTTGGTGATAGTGCTCAGTGGGTTTTTCTTGGATGGTTGGCGGTGTCAGGATTGGGAATTATCAGCTCTATGTGGATTGTGCGCCGCCACTTAGATAGGCCGTTATTGGCGCTACACCAGCAAGTTAACCAGTGGGAGAATGGCATACCCACACCGATTCAGGTTCCACGCCAATTTCATCATTGGCGGGGTTTTGAAACGCGTTATAACGCCATGATCACAGCGCTAGGGCAACAACTGACGCAGCTAGAGGACGCGAAGCACGACGCTGAAAAGGCCAGTCAAAAGAAAAGCGAGTTTTTGGCCAATATGAGCCATGAGATCCGCACACCAATGAACGGCATTATTGGGATGGCCTCACTGTTAAAGAGCACACGCTTAAATGACGAGCAACAAGAGTTTGTTGAGATGTTAGAAACGTCGTCGATGTCGTTATTAGATATCATTAACGACATCCTCGATTTCTCTAAAATCGAAGCAGGTAAGTTAGAGCTAGAACCATTAGAACTCAATATATTTGAGTTAGGGAAAGATCTCGAGAACCTGTTCATTCTTCGTGCCAAGGAAAAGCAACTCGCCTTTCGCTGCGAGATAGACGCTGATATTTCCCCATTGTTGATCGGCGATGCACCGCGATTACGCCAAGTGATGATTAATTTGGTGGGTAATGCAATCAAGTTTACTGAGCGTGGAGAGGTGGTTGTCTCTATCAAGCAAGTGAGCGACGAGGATACCGCCAGTGTGCTGCGCTTTGAAGTGAGCGATACCGGGCCAGGCATTCCCGTTGAAGAACAAAGCCGTATTTTTGGTAAGTTTGAACAAGGTGATTCTTTAACCGCCGCCGCTCGAGGCACAGGGCTGGGGCTCGCCATCTCACAGCAAATTGTCAATTTAATGGGGGGGCGAATCACCCTCAACAGTGAAGTGAATGTGGGCAGTCTATTTACGTTTACCGTGCGTTTTGAGTGTGCGGATATTCCTTTAGCCACGCCGGTCGAGGCTTATCTTTTTGCCGGTGCGCCGATGTTATTGGTAGACGATAGTCGTTTAAACATGCGCATCACCACGGCACAATTGAGCAACCTTGGCTGCCAGGTTACATGCTGCATGCACCCGGATGACGTGATCCCTTTAATTCGCGAACGCCTTGATAGCCACTATCCCTTTAAAGTGATTTTACTCGATAAAGTGATGCCCAAAATGGATGGCTTTCGCTTGGCAGAACAGATCATTGCTACATTTGCAGATAAAAGCCCTGCGATCATGATGTTAACGGCGGCGCCTGATGCATTAGATAAGCCGCGGATTGAACGCTCAGGCATAGAGGGTTACTTAGGTCGTCCCTACCAATTTAATGACTTAAAAGCGCATTTGGTGCGGATCTTACAACAGCGCCAACCGACGCTGGGGGTCGTACGCTCTACCGGAAAAGGCACCTCACTGGCTGGGTTGCATGTCTTAGTCGTGGAAGATTCCAAAGTTAACCAACGAGTGACTGAAGCGATATTGACTCAGCTAGGGGTACATGTCCGTTCGGCTGCCGATGGTGAGCAGGCGTTAGCGCTATGGAAAAGCCAACCTTTTGATGCGATTTTCATGGATTGTCAAATGCCTGTGATGGACGGTTATCAAGCCGCTGAACACATCCGGGCACAAGAATCACGCTTTAACCGAACCCCCATTATTGCACTGACCGCGAATGCGACAACGGAAGACAAGGAAGCGTGCTTAGCCGCGGGGATGGATGATTATATTGCCAAACCTGTTAGGCAGCATGAGCTTGCGACCATGCTGAGAAAACATACCTTTACCTCGCAAACCTACTTAGTGACGCATTAATGGCGTAATACAAGGAACGTGATATTAGTTACAAAATTATCAGAAAAAGTAAACAAATACTGGGGCGTCTCAAATGATTTTCGTTAGGCTTCTAATCTTTTGGTGGGCGAAACACCGATAACAATTAGAAAGCAAAACGAAAAGAGGAAACATGAAAATCAATAAACTGCTCTCAACGGCAGCGGCGTTGCTGCTTAGCCTCAGTGCGCATGCGGGTCAGCTTAATGTCATGGCGTATAACATTATGCAACTTAGCAACCTACAAGACTGGGATCAAGCTGAGCGTGCAGCCCGTCTGCCGCAAGCCATTGCCGACATGGACACGCAGCCTGATGTGATCTTGGTGAGCGAGGCCTTCAACGCTGAAGCTGAGCAAGCGATGAATCAGCTTGCAAGCCTGTACCCTTATCAAACACCGAATGTCGGACAAGACTGTAGCGGAGAAGGTTGGGATGCACTGACTGGGGATTGCTCCAATTCTTTATTTGTCGTGCGTGGCGGCGTGACGATTCTCTCCAAGTACCCCATTTTGACTCAGAAAGCGCACGTTTATCATCACAGCCTGAAAGGTAGCTGGGACTACCAAGCCAACAAAGGCTTTGCATACGTCGAAATTGACAAAGAAGGCGAAGCTTTTCACCTAATTGGCACCCATTTACAAGCCACGCATGATGGGATGTCCGATGAAGAGCATCAAGTGCGTCTGGGTCAGCTAGGTGAAATTAAAGACTTTATCGATAAGGCGGCGATCCCTGCTGACGAGCCTGTGATTATTGGTGGTGATATGAATGTGGAGTGGAGCCGCCAAGATGAAATTAAAGACATGAAAGCAGCATTAAATGGTGCATTGCGCTTTACCGAGCCGGAAGTAACGTCTTTTTCTGCCAAGCACAACTGGTTCACGAAAGCGAACGCGTATCACTTTGACTATGACCTTAACTACAACACCACGTTAGATTATATTTTGTGGAGCCGTGATCATGCCGTGCCAGCTAATCAACCTGAGATGCAGGTGGTACAGTTAACCGCTAACGACCGTTGGTATTGGGACTACCTTGAAGGCGAGTGGCCGCAAGCGGCTGGACAAACCTATCATGATGGTTACTACAATGAACTCTCTGATCACTATCCGGTCATGGTACAGTTTGAATTTGAATAATTTCAGCGCTTGATAGATCGCATTGATATCGGGCTTAACGATGTTAAGCCCGCTTTCCCCACCCTCCATAAACGTCAGCGAGACACGGCTTATTTCTGCGCTTAGCCCAAGACAGTCTGGAATTTTGGACTACGCTTATTGAAAGGATCGCTGGGCATCTCATCTTGGATAACGCTTCATAGGGACACGCCGAGGCGTTGATTATTCTCTTATTGGCGACCTAGCGATAGTGTTAAGGGGCTTGAGGACAACGATCAGAAGACGAGGGAAGCATGACTAGGCCGCGTTTCCATATCATCTATGTTGACGATGACGAACTCACATTAAAGGCGATTGGTCGGGAGATTCGCCGCTTGAAACCAAGTTGGGCTATCAGCTTGATCAAGGATCCTACCCAGTGGGAGAAAGGCCTATTAGATGATCAGCCCCCGTCTTTGGTGATCAGTGATCTCTTGATGTCCAAGCTCAAAGGGGATGCATTACTAGACCAAGTTAGGGCACGTTTCCCGGGTACGATACGTGCGCTGATAACAGGGAACACACGCCAAAAAATTACTGAATTAGCGACGCCCAGTGTGCACTTCGTATTACCCAAACCCTTCTCTGAAGATGGCTTCAATAATGTGCTGAATAGTGTTGAGCGTCTCCATAAGTTGCCGATTGATGCTGAAACGCGTAACCGGTTGGTCGGTATTGAGGACTTCCCCGTCTTGCCTGACTGTGTGCGCCATTTACGTGCCACGATTAATGATCCCCATTCGGACATGGAACAAATTGCACGAGTGGTCAGTGAAGAGCCTCCCTTAGTTGCCCGACTTTTACAGCTTGCTAATTCTGCTTATTTGGGCTTTCGAAACCGAACATGGTCACTAGAGACAGCGATAAATCGATTGGGCATTCAATCGGTCGAGTCAATTGCCGCGACAATGGTGGGACATAATGCCTTTAAGCACTTGTCCACCCAAGAACACTATGCGGTGGTGGATGAACATATTGAACTGGCTAATGTGAGTAAGTCGCTGGGGCTATTCCTCGGGTATGACAAAGCGCGCGCAGAGCGTTTGTATCTTGCATCAGTGTTGTCTGCGTTAGGGGAGCTAATGGCGCGAGAGCTTGGCTGTCGTGACAATGGCAACAATCCCATTTGCGATTTACCCGTTCGTTTTGATACCGCGCTCGTCGTCTCGAGTTATATCATTATTTTGTGGGGCTATGACTATGAGTTTGCAGAGATTGTGCTGGCAAGCGGTGCCATCCCATTGTCCCCTGACAGTGAGCGCACCAAGGATGGGGCGCTCTTGCATTACTGCCGTCAGTGGATTAATGCGAACGATATCGACAAAGCCAAGCTTTTACAGTCTTGGTCGGCCAATATCGGCGCTTTTTTTACTCAATCGTATAAAGAGACGATTTGAGTGCGTCAGATCGTAATATGACGGCGTTTTTCCTGTGCATGTAGCATAAACATGGAAGGGGCTCATGAAGGATAACGACATTGACGATTGTGTTGCCCGACTCGGGCAATCATGCTGAGCGTATGTCCCCGCCAGTCCATGCGGCGATGATAGGAGACCGCAGCCCATGATGGCCTACTTTTGACGTGATAAAAATTGATGGTCGCTTTGTCCGTCAAATCGGTCAGAGTGAAACGGATGAAGTGATCTTGTCATCAATTTGCCAGAGTGCGACCTTACTCAATATAGAGTTGGTCGCTGAGTGGGTCGAGAATCAAAACCAAATCGACGTTTTGAGAGAAAAAGGCTGCACGCGTGTGCAAGGCCATGTCATTGGTGCGCCGCTCCGTCGAAGTCGTCTTCTTGAGTTTTTGGCGACGTTTAAGTCAAAAACATGCCCTACCAAGCTTGGCGGCAGTGATTAAGTATTATTCGCTGCCTAGAGATCGGACGCACGAGCAGCGAAAGCTTGCTAAGAGAGCTGAGTTAGCAAGACGGAGCGGGCGGTTTGATAATAAATATCCCAATGGCAACCACGCAGGAAAGCAATATGCAGGTGACCGTAGGCAGTGGCGGATAACTGAGCGTGAGCGTTGCTAGCAGGGACGCGAGTCCATAACCCAGTGTATGGGCCATGGCAATATAACCACTGACCTTTCCCGGTTGATCGTCAAGTTGTTGCATCGCTTGGCTGGTATAGGCAGGGATAAGGAGTGCGCAGGCGCCAGATATCACCAGCATTGCCATCACTAACGCGGCAAAATTTGGCATCAATAGCATCGCGTAGCCTGTCACCAAACTGATTGCGCCAATGCTTAGCATACGCTCGGTGCTCAGACGCTGCCTTTTTACCATCAACACTTGTACGGCTAAGGTGGCGATACCGCTTAATGTCAGTAAATAGCCGATGGCTTGGCTGACATGATCAGCGGACCATTCGGTGAGGTGATTGAGCATGGGGGTGAGATTGTATTGCAACAGAGCAATCGCTGCACATACGGCAAGGCCGTAACCCATGTAGGGCCAAATGGCTTTGGGCGCTAACCACAGATTGGCGAATGAATGAGATTCGTCCTTTTTACCCGCGCAGTGAGGCATCACACTGACAACCAGTGCCGCCAATACGGGCAGCAATAGCATCAACGTCAGTGAAGCGTAGGGGCTGATCACTAATACGGCTGAGGCAATCAATGGGCCAGCGAGTCGGCCGAGGCTTAAGCCAATACTAATGGAGGTAATCGCTTGCATACGGCGTGCTTCCCCGGCGAGTAACACGGCCCAATGCTGATTAGCAGGCACCATCCCTGCGACCGTTAAGCCGTAGATCACCCGAGCCAGTACCGCAAGCGCCAACCAAGGCCACTGAGTAGCGCTGCTCTGTGCGCCCAGTGTCGCTGCGAGCAATAACGCGAAGCTAATCGCCATGCCGGCTAGTGCTTGCAGGACCACAAACTTAGGACCATGTTGGTCGCTGATCCGTCCCCAAAATGGCGCGGCAGGGAGAAATAACACGCTTCCTACAGCAATAATCACTGCCCATGTCGACAGTGAAAAGCCACCTTGCGCCACCAGTAGGGGGAGCGAGACCAAGAGTCCATTCTGACCAATCCCCATCAAGGCAGCAATCAAGGTCAAGGTGAGCGGTTGCCACCTTGCGGTTTGTTTCGCGCTTTTAGGGTGTGTCATCACAACTACTTACAGACACGGGCTTACTGGGCAATATTGTGGTGCAACTATGGGTGAAACACATTGAGAGAAAAGGCGCCCAGCGAGGACTGGGCGCGAAAAGGAACATCATTAGAACGTGGCGCTGTAGCTTAAGCTAAAGGTGCGGCCGACACCTTGATAGGTGACTAGATCCGCTGGAATACTTGGGCTGTAGACTTTTTGTGCCTTTTGACTCCAAATAGTTAGGTAATCTTTATCCAGTAGGTTTTGGATACCAAAGTTAATTTGACCGACTGGCAAGGTGTAATAACCATTGAGACCGACAAGTTCATAGCCCTCGAGGCGATCACCCTCTTTATCTGATAAGTCACCAACATGTTGCAGGTTAAGCTCAGTGCCCCAATCGAAGTTATCGTATCCGATCGCTGCCATCGCAGTTGATGGGCTGGCGGTGTAGATACTCAAGTCTTTCCAAGTGCCTTTATCTTTTTCCTCACTTTCGACAAGATGACCTTGCAAGCGAGAGTACCAATTATCAGAAATATAGTAGTTGACTTGACCTTCTAAGCCATAAATACGCTGCTCATTGTTGTCTAATTCGAGCTGTGTATTAGAGTATTTATAGGTTTTGTCAGAAAGTGAATAATACGCAGATAACTGAGTGTTAAATGACGCATTGCTGAGGCGCCATCCAAGCTCGTAAGAATCTGTTTTTTGACCATCAAGGCCTACATTACTGACGCTAACGTAATCATCTAAAGCAGAGCCAGAATATGAGCCATAGCCGTAAAACTTACTGGGATCAGGCATGTTAAAGCCTTGGCTAAAGTTTGCCCATACTTGCTGCTTGTCAGTAAGATCATATTTAATACCGGCATTAAAGAGCCATATATCTTTATCCGCTTTACCGCCAGGGATAGCTTCTGCCTGCGGTTTTCCGTCTAGCAGTGTAGCGAGTTGCTTATATGCACTGACAAAACTATCACCATCGTACTCCGTATTTTGATAGCGAATACCAGCGAACAAGTTGGTTTTATCTGTGATTTCCCAATCAATTTGGCTGAAGACACCGACATTTTGTGTGGTGAAGTCAGGATAACGATCGATATTTGCTTTGTGTTTAAAGTTTAACCCCTGACTAGCTGCACTAACCGATGGGTCATAAATACGTTGAAATGCACTAAAAGTCTCATGTGAATAGTCCACACCATAGTTTAGTGTTGCCTGAGTAAAGTCTTTTTGTAGCAGCAGCTTTCCGCCTAGTACGTCATTGCTCTGCTCTGAGGCACCGAATGCTAGTGTGGGAGCTGATATATCACCAGAAAGAGCGTAATCAACTTTTTGCTTGAATGACTCGGAAATCATTGGAAAGGGAAAGTTCCCGAATGTCTCTTCGCGGTAATAGACTTGAGCCAAAAGGGAGTGACCAGCGACATTAGCGTGACTATATTGAGTGTTAAGCATCAACCTTTCGGTAAAAGGCTGCTCATCTAACGATAAACCATTGGAACGTTTTAGATATGATGAATCTAGTAGTCCTGAATATAATTCAACATTACCAAAGCCAGCATATTTGGGATATATCGCACCAACTGGAATACTAGTTTTAGGCCCGTAATCAATCCCATAATCCGTATCTTGCTGACTGTCATAGTATTGCGCGGTTAGGGAGAGGTGCTGTTCGTCATCAGGGCGATAATCGAGGCTACCCATCACATCAATGCTGTCATTGAATTGGGTATCGGTTTGGGTCACATCGGGCAGGATAGGATCGCCATTGCCGTCGTAGGCCGCACCTTTACCTTCATACGCGACGGATAAGCGCCCTTGCAAGCTATCACTGCCGCCGGAGACCGCGACCGCGGCTTGCTTGGTGAGATCGTCGCTGTTGTTAAACCCAGTGGTGACGCCAGTCTGCACCTCGAGTTGCGCATCGCCCGCTTCACCGCGTTTGGTGATGATATTAATAATACCGCCGGTTGCGCCTGCGCCATAAATGGAAGTAGCGCCTGACAGTACCTCAACACGCGCGACATTAAAGGGGTCGATACTATCCAGTTGGCGGCTGATGGTTCGAGCAGCATTCAGAGCAACGCCATCAATCATGATTTGCGCGCTGCGGCCACGTAAATTCTGTGAGGCGTTGGTGCGTGCGTTGGTGCTGCCAAAGTCAAAGCTTGGGATCAGCTTCCCGAGCGCGCCTTTTAATGACTCACCGCCTTGAATTTCACGGGTTAACTCTTCATTGGTGATCACCCAGTTGGTGCTGGCGGAATCGGCGATGGTCGTTTGAATCTTACTACCGGTTACAATGATGGTTTCGGTATTGGCCGCAGAAGGGGCGGCATGGGCGAGATGGGCGCTGATCACTAACGCCAGCGGCGAGAGTGAAAAGCCGACTGCTTTTATGGTGTTCATAATTATCCTTATACGTCACAACCCTGCAGGGCATGATGAGGCTGCGTCCCTGCAGTACTTCTTCGTCACTACCTTAACTCCAAAATCAAATGATAATGGATATCATTATAATTATTGATCTTTACTAACGATGTCAATACATTGATAACCGAATTGCCATATTTCACCTAAATTGGTGAAAAATAACGTATAAAAGGCGTAGTAAATGTAAGGGATTAATAAAGATTTTTCTGATAGATATCATCGTTCAGAGGTACGGTGGCGCATCAATGAGGTCAGGCGTTTTCGTGTGGGGAAGCGAGGGAAGCTAGGAGGCTTATCAAAAAGGTCTACTGACTCGTAGACCTTTTGTTTTTTTGTGCTCGCGGAATTACTTACCGCTCTTACTTTGCTTGGTTAACTCTTTGATAGTGCGGCTGATTTCACGGCGCTGCTTAGAGATCTCCGCATTTTTGATGATGTGGTCATCAACGCGATCTTCATAATCGCCTTTCATGTTTTTGATGATCTCAACGATTTCTTCATACGACATCTCAGGCTGGATGTAGTCGAGCAAGTTTTCTAACAACACCACCCGCTTTTGGTTGTCGCGGATTTTCTTGTCGTTGTCCTGGATTTCGCGCTTCAATTTGTTCTTTTGTCGTGAGTGCTTAACAATCTCGTATACGCTGGTCATAGTAGTCGCCTTCTATTTTTTGAAGTATGAAAAAATTAAACCACAAGCGCTGCGGCAAACCCAGTCTTTTTGCGCTTGAAGTGGGGAGTTTTTAAACACTTGAATAAAACAGGCGGGTGAAGAAAAGACATGGTGAGGCCTGTTTATCAACAACCCCATTCAGCTGGCTAAACCGTCACCCTACCTTCTTCGCTAATTGATGGTGGCAACGATAACAGGTGAGCACTGACAGTGTCATGACACATATCAAGGCTCACCGATAATGCGGTCATACCCTTAGTAATCGGTTGGACTGCCTTCGAGCTTGACCGATGAGCCGGATGTTTTCATCATTGCGCCGCGCAACATGGCCTGTACCAGCTCAGTGGCATCGAATTTCGTTAGTGCTTCGTGCGCCCCGACTTGTTTCGCACGATCAACACTGATATCACTCGATAATGAGGTATGGAGGATAAGATACGCCTCGGCGAGTTTATCATCGCTGCGGATTTCAAACGCTAACTCATAGCCATCAATCCCAGGCATTTCGATATCGCTGACAATGATATCAAATGGCTTGCCTGCAGAGGCGGCATTTTTCATCATTTGCAGCGCTTCTAGGCCATTGTTGGTGACAAAGTAAGGAATATTGATACTGTCGAGTGCCTCTGAAAGCTGTCGCCTAGCGGTCAGTGAATCATCGACCAAGAGGATATTCATCGGTTTAAGCTTTTCACGATCCACGTCAGCTAGGATGGGGTGTAATTTATCAGGCGCAGAGGGGAAAATGTGTTCCATGATGTACTCCACATCGAGAAGCTGCACCAGCTTATCGTCGATGTGCATCACCCCGGTTAAAAAAGCACGTGTTCCCAAGGTTTCAGGGGGCTCGGAAATAGAGCGCCAGTCGCACTCGCTGATTTTATCGATACCACGTACCAAAAAGCCCATCACCCGACGCTGACAGTCGGTCACGATAATGTAGCAAGACTCCCATTCTGACTTAGCAACGGGTTTGTAGCCAATCGCTTTTGCCATATCAATGACAGGGGTGGCGATGCCACGGAAGCTAGTGGTTCCGATCACCGTTGGGTGAGATCCCGGCAAATCCGTGAGCGGCTGAAAGGGGATGATTTCTCGTACCTTTAGCGTCCCGATCGCGAAAGATTGGGTGGCGGTGAGGCGGAACATCAACATGCCTTGTGCTTGATTCGCTTTGCTCTTCATAGCATCACTCTGCGTGTTATCGTCATTCTTTTGAGTATGGTAACAGTGTTGTCTTTGATCACCTATTCTTACCCCCAAGGATAGGGCTAACGGGCGAAAAGATAAAACTTTTGCCTGCTATTGTCTCACATTTGAAACTTATTGATAGTCTCATTTAAACGTGGTGTATACCACGCTTTTAAGCCATGCCTTTTGCTAAGATAGCGAAAGATATAGACTCGGTGAGCCAGTCATTTAGGCGTCACCTTACGCAAAGAGGTTGCCTGTGGCTGTATCTTACCTAAAATAAGAATGACACACGCTTTTTGTCACGGGACGTGAAGTCACAGTGCAACGCGACACAAAAGCCCCCAACATTGAGGCACGTTAGCAAGGGTTTACGTGTCCGGATAAATGCGAATGAGCAGTAACACGACGGTTGAGTGAACTATGACCAATATTTTAGATTCGGTAGATTCGCGGACACGATTGGTGGGTGAAAACCGCCTCGAACTTTTAATGTTTTACCTTGGCTCTACCCAACCTTTTGCCATCAACGTGTTTAAAGTACGTGAAGTCATTAAAGTGCCAAAGCTCAGCCAAATGCCGGGATCGCATCCTAATATTCGTGGCGTTGCCATGATTCGTGGCAAATCTATTCCGGTGATTGACCTACGCCAGTCCATCGGCATGGGCTCGATAGGCATGTCGGATGAATGTAACGTTATCGTGACTGAATATAACCGCACTATCCAAGCATTCCTCGTTGGGCAGGTGATCAATATCAAAAACATGGGCTGGGATGAGATCATGGAGCCGCCCTCCAGTTCAGGGCGCAATAATTACTTAACGGCCATTACTCGCCAAGACTTTGACGGGCAAACGCGTTTAGTGGAAATTGTCGATGTGGAAAAAGTACTGGCTGAGATCGTTGCGTATGAAGTTGGCGTTTCTGAAGATGTCCTCGACCCCCACTTGACCCCTTATATGGCGGGACAGCGAGTCCTGGTTGTTGATGACTCATCGACGGCGCGGGCGCAGGTTAGTGAAACCTTGTCGCAGTTTGGTGTCGAGTGCATCATTAAAAAAAATGGTGCGGAAGCACTGCATTTGCTGAAGAGTTGGTGCGATGAAGGTAAAAACGTGAGTGACGAAATTTTGCTGATGATCACTGACGCGGAAATGCCGGAAATGGACGGTTATAAACTGACCCACGAAGTGCGCTCTGATAGCCGGATGAGTGATTTATACATTGCATTGAACACCTCATTAAGCGGGAGCTTCAATGAGGCAATGGTTGAGAAAGTGGGCTGTAATCAGTTTATCTCTAAATTCCAGCCCGACCTGTTGGTTAATGTGGTGCAGGAGCGTTTACGCCAAGTTGTGGCGAGTTAAACCGCCTAGGTACCCGTGTGAACAAAAAGCGAGCCGTGGCTCGCTTTTTTTATTGAACAAGGAGGGAGACGATGAAAACGGTATTTCTCATGCGCCATGCAAAATCCAGTTGGGATGATCCTAGCCTTGATGATCACGCGCGTCCGCTCAACCCGAGAGGATTTCGGCAAGCGCCACAAATGGCGGAGCGCTTGAACGCGTGGCTGCATCAGCCGCAAACGATTGTGACCAGCACCGCGCAACGGGCAAAAGATACTGCCGTGCTGGTGGCACAAACGCTTGCCGACAAGCCGCCCATTGTTTTAGAGGAAAAGCTATACAGTGAGCATGCATCGGCAATCATTCATACCATCCAAGCACTTGAGTTAGAACACGATGTGGCGATGATTATTGGCCATAACCCCGCACTAAACGATTACCTATATGGCGTGGGGATGACTAAGGATAACTTACCGACGTCAGGGGTGGCTGTGGTGCAGTATCCGGTCGAACATTGGACAGAGGTCGCGAATACGCATGCACAGCTTTGCTTTCTCGACTGGCCCAAGCGACTTCGCGGTTAGTTTAGGATCTGGGAGAGGATGACGTCATATGCATACTAGATATTGTGCGACCTAAACTATATTTAGCGCTGTGAGGGTAAAGTTATCTACTGTATCTGTGGATAACCCCGTTAATTTCTTTGTAAGCAATCGCGGCAATGCACGTGAGTCGTGGAAAGCAACCCCAACACGATCGATTGACTAAAAAACGAACAGTTTAATACTGTCTATATGGCGGTTTTTCACTCGTGTTGCGATAAATGTGCGATACTCGTAACACCTTGACCGCATGGGTATGATGGGGGATCCGCTTGGTAGCAACTTTATTGGCGTTCACAGGAGAGCAGTCGTGATCACGGTAGACAAACATGAGGGCTTATCAGTTAGGGTGGCTGTACTCAACGAGGAAGTCAGTGCCCAAGAGGTTGAGTTTTATCTCTTTGTCCCTGGTGAGCTTAAGTTTGGTAAGCATGTGCTGTCTGAAGATGAATTCTATTACCGTGTTCTCACCAATAGTCGGACGTATTTTACGTCTCGTTATCATCTGCCCTTGGTACATGCTCGCCTGGCCAGTCGTGACAAACTGCCAACCGAACAATATCGAGTCAGTTTGAGTCTCTATGCGTATCAGTATGCGCTATCGCTCGAAAAAGCGACGCATGATTTTTTTGAATCCGTTTCTGGGCTCGAGGATGAACAGGCGCTAGAGCAATTAGAAGACACGATAGAGATGGCGGTGGAGATTTTGCGACGACTCCGGCGCTACAAACCGCAAAACACCAAGCTACTCAAGTATTACCATAATATAGATAATTATTTATCTTGGTTAACGGAACAACGTTTTCTGTCGTTATTGGCCCATATGCCGCGTGGAAACGTCTACAAGGATGTACGCCAGCAATTGATTGAATTGTGCCAAGCCGAAGAGGCGCACCGTCTCGTCAACCGTTATAACTCGGATAAAGCGCGCCGCGATCCCACTCGTATGGTTAATAAGATGCGCCTTGCGCGCCGTTTGATTGAGTTTCCCGTGACGATTCGCCAAGTGCCGCAGGCGCTAGGCAAAAACCTAAACAAACTGGCTAAAGCCACTGCGACGGCGTTTGTGATGCTATTTGTCACTACCGTTATTGTGCGTGCACGCCAATACTTAGGCGAGATTACGTTATCGTTCGTGTTGGCGATGGCGGGTGTGTATGCGTTGCGGGAGATCTTTAAAGATGACCTACGTGATGCGTTGTGGCGCTGGATTCGTAAAGGACGTCCCAAGTGGCGAAAGCGCTTTATTGATCCTACATCCAATCGACAAATAGGTCGGCAGTTAGAGTGGCTAGATTATATTGATTATGCTGCTCTGCCAGATGAAGTGAAAAAACTGCGGCGTGGTAAGCTTCGTCAACGAGAAGAAGCGGTGGTGAGGCTGAAAGTGAAGACACAGCTCGAGACGACCCGTTTTTTGTCGGGCTATGACACCACCCGTGACGTGTGGAAGTTTGACTTCCGCTCTTTTTCTCGCCTCATGGATCGCGGTAGTCAGCGCTTATACCGGCTCAATGAAGGTCAGGTACTCAAAGACTCGGTAGAGAAGCGGCATCAATTTAACCTGGTTAGTTGTCAGCGGATAAAGGGGCAGCCGACGGTATATCAGCGTTGGAAAATTACGGTTAACCGTTCAAAAGTGGTCGACATTGAAGAAGTGTTTGATTAATCATTAATCAACTCCCTGTCTTGATGATTTAAGTGGTCGATGCAGAACGCATAAAAGTCTAGCGCCGATAGCGGTTTGGCGAAGAAGTAGCCTTGAAATTCATCGACGCCCATCTGTTTTAGACTGGTGAGTTGCTCTTGTGTTTCGACGCCTTCGGCGACCACGCGAATACCGAGTTGGTGTGCCATATAACAAATGGTATCTACCAGCACATGCTGGCGCGATGTATGGGCCATGCCGGTGACAAACGAGCGATCAATTTTGACTTTATCAAAATTCAGATGGCTGAGTACGGACATGGATGACCAACCGGTGCCGAAATCATCCAGTGCGATCCGAATACCGACATCGCGCAGTTGATTCATCAACAGATTGAAGCGGCCCATATCTTCAATGGTCATCGTCTCTGTCACCTCAAAAATCAGTTGCTTACGTTGCTCGGGGTGGTCGGAAAAGACAGTGATGACATCGGCAATTAAGGACTCGTTGAAAAATGAATCGGAGAGATTGATGGCGATATCAATACGTTCATTGATGGTCTGCCATTCGGTGTTTAATGCCAAATAGACTTGGCGCAAAAGCCAAGCGCCTAGTGCCCGACCCAGGCCTGATTCTTCGGCGATATTGATGATGAGGGCTGGGTTTATGGGGCCAAATTCAGCATGGTCCCAACGAATCAAACACTCACAGCCAAGGCGTGTTGACGTCGCCGCCACCATGGGCTGGAACAATACATAGAGTGCATCTTGATAAGGGTCGTCGAGGTGCGCCTTGAGTTCATCGCGTAATTGACGACGTTGCTTGGCTTCTTGCTCATACTCCGCTTTGAAGATATCAACACTATCTTGTGTCACAGGCGCTTTCTTGGCCTTCATCAGGGCGAGATCGGCGTTGTTAAGTAGCTGGTTGGCAAACTGGCGGTGATTCCTGATGACATTATCATCCAAATCGAGGCTCTTAGCGACACCGATGGCTACCGCTAATCGATGGCCGGGATAGACACTGTCGATCGCGCTTCGCAGCGCGTTGCACAAAGGTTGAGTAAAAAAGCTCAGGTGGCGATTGTCGGTGTATGCGAGAACCGCAAATTCATTACTACTGATCCGTGCGCAAGGATAGCCGTAGGGCAAGCACATGCTTTTCAGCTCATTGGCTAACTGCGTCAGCGCGAGATCGCCTTGCTCATAGCCCATCAGATCGTTTATGTCTTTAAAACGGCGAACATCGATCAACAACAAGGTATGAATTTGTTTTTTATCAGCGGCTTTGTAGAGGTATTCCAGCAGATAGTTGCGATTGGGTAGACCGGTAAGACTGTCGTGCCATGCCATTTTCTGTTGCTTACTGCTATTACGGTAGAGGCGATAGGCAAACAGTATCAACAACACCATCAGTATAAAAATGGCCGCATACATGGTTTGTAACTGGTGCTGTAAAAACGCGCGCTGCTCGATAGCGGCAGGGCCGGTGAAGTTATTCACCATCAGGTTACGCACTTGCGGTAGAACAATATCCATCTCATGCAGAAGGGCTTCTAGCCGCTGATTGTCACCATTCAATACCGCTTGCTCATGTTGCTGAATTAAACGAAACGCGCGCTGCACCACAGGCTCAGCATCAAAGGTGCGGCGCATGGGCGCGGCCTCTTGGCTACTTAAAAACGTATCATAGCGACTCCATAAGATGTCATAAGAGAGGATAAGAGATTGTTTATCTGATGCGGTGGCGAGGTACAAGGCGAGCTCATTACGGAATTCTAAGGTTTCAAGCTCCATTTGTGCGAGAGCCCATGCGGACAATTGGGTATGAAGGGCTTGCCGTGCGTAGGCATTGTGAAACTGGTAAAGCGCCCCGGCCGCGAAGGCTAAAGTGGTAAATACAAAAATGATGAAACCAATAAGAGGGCGCTTGACCATGCCGTTACAATCCTTTACTACTGTGTGTTGCCTAGCAAATTTGTGGTTTGGTCTAGAGGCTCGTGGTGCAGGCAAAAACCGGGATTGAGCCCATCAGTCCGTTGTTATTCTTTTCCTAATACTTCGATACGGTTCACTTGCCAAACCATGCGGCTATGTAAAATCTCATTGTCGTATTGATTAAACTCGGATAATGGGTAGACAACCCAAATCGGCCCTTTGTCACGAATAGGCATCCATTCGCCGTTTTTCTTTATGGCGAAGACCGGGTTGTACTTATTGATCTCGTCAGTCGGTATCTTAGACCAATAGTCATTGAGGGCGTGAACTTTCAATGCATGACCTTGCTTGTCATGCGTCTTCAACAATTTTTGTGCCGACACGCCGAGAAAAACCTGTTTACCTTCCGTCCAAGGGGTTTTCGTTTCAATCGTACGATCAGCCAGCTGCATCAGCTCTTCACGGGTAAACGAGTGCTTAGCGACATCGCCATAAAGGGTCAGAATGGGTCTCGCTTTAACACCATGACTGACCAGCATCAGACACAACAGCGCGAACAAGGTGAGCAGGTTGGGATAACGGCTTTTGCTGATCGTGCGTCTGAGATCGTACGTTGTCATGTCACACTCCTTATTATCCTTATCTGTTTAAAGCTAGTTTGTGATTCAACCTAACTCAAGACAGAACGATGACCGCAATGATATACGCTCCAAGAGAAAATGGGAAAGCATGTCGCCTTTCTTGGTTTACGTGATGTTAATGGCTTTTAAATGAATGTGCTTTATGGAATCGATGGGAGTGGACAATAGTCACATGGATAACCGCTAGATTTAAAAAGAAAACTGCCCAGGCGTAGCGCTAGGGCAGTTTAGCAAGCCCGATAAAAGGCATCAGCCAGTCGGGCAACAAGGGGCAAGCGAAGGAGTCTTGTCACTAAGACCATAGACCCCGACTCAACCCGTGTCTAATTATTTTTCAATTATCGGCGCGACCTGCTTGTTTAAATAGGCAATAATATCGTCTGACTCGTACATCCAGTGCGCCTCTCCGCTTGCCTTTTGAATACGCAAACAGGGGACTTTGACTCGTCCACCCCCTTGCTCAAGCTCTTGCCGCGCGTCTACATCACGCTTCGCATCTTTGGTGTTCAGCGGTAAGCCGAGTTTGCGGCTGGCCTGGCGCACTTTTACACAAAACGGACAGGCTGCAAATTGATACAAGGTAACTTGCTGCGCCAAAGTGTCGATAGCCTGTTTTTGTGTCGCGCTCAGCTGAGGTGCCTTGGGTTGAGTCAACGACTCAATCACCAGAATAATCTTGCCTAGGATCCAACGAATAACGCCCATATAACCTCCATGCGTTTACAACGGCATAGAGTGTAACACGTGATATCTGTTTGCCTATCTCGAGGCTGCATGATTTAACCTCAACCGTGCTTGTAGAAAAACAAAGCGTTTCTCTATGAGAACAGTTTTGCGTTGTGTGCGCTGATCGGCCTGTTAAACTATTGTTTCACTTACCTCATGATAAAAAGCAAACGATTACGAGAGCATTATGACACTGCAAGCCATTGACTTTAATGCGCCTGATGCCGAGCAGGCCTTTGTTAAATCCCTACGTGAAACAGGGTTTGGTGTATTAAAAAATCACCCGTTACAGCAACAATGGGTCGCTGATATCTATCAGCAATGGGAAGGTTTCTTTAATACCGAAGACAAGCATCTGTTCACCTATAAACCCGATACGCAAGACGGCTTTTTTCCCGCCAAAGTCGCAGAAACCGCGAAAGGTCACACTAAGCGCGATTTAAAAGAATTCTTCCACTACTACCCTTGGGGGCAGTGTCCTGACGCACTGAGAAGTGATCTACAGTCTTATTACGAGCATGCTACGCATTTAGCGGAAACCTTGCTGTCATGGGTTGAACGTCAGTCACCGTCTGAAGTGAGTCAGCACTACTCACAGCCATTGTCCAGTATGATTAATGGCAGCCAACAGACCCTATTGCGTGTTTTACATTATCCACCGTTAAAGGGTGATGAAGAGCTTGGGGCGATTCGAGCGGCTGCTCATGAAGACATTAATTTGCTGACAATATTACCGGCTGCCAATGAGCCTGGCTTGCAAGTGAAAGCAAAAGACGGGAGCTGGTTAGATGTGCCTTGTGATTTTGGTAACTTGATTGTCAATATCGGTGATATGCTTCAAGAAGCATCCGGCGGATACTTCCCTTCTACCACCCACCGTGTCGTGAACCCGGAAGGCGCGGATAAAACCAAAGCGCGTATTTCGTTGCCGCTATTTTTGCACCCTAAGCCAGATGTGGTGCTGTCTGATCGCCATACGGCCAACAGTTACTTGATGGAACGCCTCCGTGAGCTTGGCGTGATCGAGTGACACGCTTTTTAGGCTTGCCGAGGCCAATTGGAGCCTCGGCAAGTCATGTCTACTTATATTCCTCTTAGTGTATATTCTACCGTTATCGTAGTGCGTCTTCGACACGTTGCGCGGTTTGTGCATCGACCCACTGATGCCAAACGGCAGGGTAGCGCCGAAGAAACTCGTCTGCGGCTATTTCACCGTCCGCTTGATAGGTATCCATCCAAGCCAGCATGTCACTCATTACTTGATTATCGTATTCGCGGCGGTTGATATACTCGAATGCTGCTGGTGCTTGCTCAGCAAATGATGCTGTGGTTAGCGAGTGCACGGGAGAGGTGGGAAAGGCGGTGACCTGGGGCGATTGACAGTCCGCTTGAGTGATACATTGTTTGTAGTGCGCTAAATTGACATCGGCACCCAAATCGACTTCAACCATTTCATATTTTCCCATCACAGGCGTCGGCGCCCAATAATAACCAAACCAAGGATTTTTTCGCTCATTGGCACGTGCGATGGTGCCGGCTAAGCCTGCTGCAGAGCCAGGGTCGACAATTTCAAAGCCGGCTTTGTCCAACTCAAGGGCGTTAAAAATGTGTTGGGCTGAGATTTGACATGTCCACCCCGCCGGGCAGCCCATGAATGCGGCTTTATCAGGATCTTCTGGATGAGGGAACAGCTCTGGATGCGCTTTGATGCCTTCAATCGTCGCTAACTCGGGGTGTTGATCGACCATGTATTTGGGGACCCAAAAGCCCTCGTTGCCACCTTGTGAGAATACATCGCCTGCGTACCGTAATCGTCCTGCTTGCACGCCTTTGTCCAACATCGCTTTGTGCGAGTTTGTCCAAAACTCTGGCGCTATATCTGGCTCGCCTTTTTCCGTCATTGAGACGCCGGTAGGCATGGTATCGCCTGGGACAAGAGAGACATCACATCCATATCCATACGCTAAGATAAATTGATCAACATGTGCTATTAATGTGGCTGAGTTCCAATTCATATCCGCGATAGAAACCTTGCCACATGCCGCTTGATCGCTGGCTTGGGCGAAGGGGGAGCAGACCAGCATTGTGCTGAACAGTAGCCGTTTTAGCGTCCCTTTCATGATGTGTCCTTGATAGATGCGTGCGTTATGAACCGAAAAGTAACATGGGTGAATAGTGCGATCTATACTCAGGGCAACCGATCTTGATGAAAATACTGAAATTCATATTAACGGAATAACGAACGTCATTATGCCCAGAAAAGAACAACTCAATGCGATAGAAAAAAAACAAGAAGTCATCGCTTTAGCTGTCACTCAAGCGATACTGAAGTTGGGGGTGGCAACCTTGGTGCGTGTTCATATTCAGACACCGACTAAAGCTCTATTTCGATTTAATGGCTTGTTGATTGGTAGTGATGGGCAACGTTTTTGTTATCTGCAACTGCCTAAATTGTCGGCCCAACAGAAAAAGCAGTATTTTGGGGTCGGTTATAGTTTACGTCTTCATGGTGTTTCTGCCGATGGATCACTGATTCGATTTGGTGGAAAAGTACAAGGCTTGATGGAGGCCCACCACACCCTTTTATGTGTCGAGCTTATTCGTGAGGGGGCCAGTGAGACGCCTTTACGCCAAGATAAGCGTTTCAATGTCGACTTGTCTGCGCTGTTAACCATCGATGGAAAACCTGATATCTCGGTGACAATACATGACTTCTCTGTCGGCGGCTGCTTGTTTTCTTATCGCGCTGTTGGTTTGCAACTCGATGAGGCGCAAACGGCATCGTTGAGTTTGACCGACACCACTGCAAGTCAAGATATGGGTATCAGTGGCGTTATAATGAACTGCCGTTTGATGGGCGGTCGCTATCATTGTGGGTTTCAATTTGATGAACGCTCTAAGTCACGAAGCGCGTGGTTGGTCACCAATTTAGACTACGATGGTGGGCAATATCGTCTGTCGATGCCTCACAATGATGGCGAGCTGACGTCCAGTCTTTCCTAGCGCCTATCTGCGACTGAGATAATGGTCTACGACTGAGACAATGGTGTGACCCGCAATACACTGCCATTTCTTCTATCAGTGAGGATGAGTAAACTGCCGTCACGTGCTTGGATCACATCGCGAATGCGGCCAAACTGACCGTCGAACATTCGTTCTTCATGTGTGACTTGGCCGTTCTCCAGCTCTAACCTGACCAGTAAGCCAAACTTTAACGACCCGAGCAGTAAATCTTCCTTCCACATGGGAAACTGCTGGCTGTTCACCATCGTCATGCCTGATGGTGCGATAGAGGGATCCCAGTAATACACAGGTTGGCGCATGCCGGGTTTGGATGTGCCTTCTCCGATTTGTGTGCCCAGCCCATAGTTTACGCCATGTGTTATGGTCGGCCAGCCATAGTTTTCGCCGGCGAGGATAACGTTGAGCTCATCGCCACCTTGGGGGCCGTGCTCATGGGCCCAAATACGTGTGCCTGTGTTATCGAGGGCGATACCTTGGATATTTCGGTGTCCGAAACTAAACACTTCAGCACGTTTGTCATTCACCTGTGTGAAAGGATTAGTCTCTGGCACTGTGCCATCAAGATTAAGACGCACGAGCGTGCCCAGATGATCGTCGGCAAACTGCGCGCGATCGCGGTGGCCACGATCGCCGAGCGTGATATATAGGTGCTCAGAGGTGGCCAATAAACGACTGCCAAAATGGCGCCCGCCACTGCGCTTGGGAAAGGCTTTAAAAATAACACGACTGTCAATCAGTACATCCTTAGACAGTGTGGCCATCATTACCTCAGTCCCGGCTTGTCCTCGCTCGTCGACGGCGGCGTAGGAAAGATATAAACGCTGGTTGGTCGCAAAATCAGGTGCTAGGGTAATATCTAATAGTCCTCCTTGTCCCTCTTGAAACACGTTTTTTGGGGTGCCTAAAATGGAGACGACTAATCCATTGGGTGTCAGCCGTTTAAGCTTGCCGTTGCGCTCGGTAATCAGTAGATCGCCATCCGGAAGCTCAGTGATCCCCCATGGGTGAGAAAAGCCGGATTTCAGTGTTTCAACACGAAGGCTCACCGCCTCCGTGTTGATGGTTTTCGCCACTGCAGCCCCTATTGTTCCTAGAAACAGAACCACCAAGCACAATGAATGCGACAGACGCATTACTCACCTCCCATTAATGTGTGCGTAGCTTTTCGTACAAGCGGTCTTTGAGGTGCGCGCGCTGTCGTTTCATCGCGGTAAAGACATCGTCGCTGGTGGGAATTTGGTTCATCTCTAGACCACGAATATGGTGATCGAGCTGATGATAGCGGTGTGCATCGAGCTGAAACGCGGGGTCATGTTGCTTAAGGTGGTGGATACGATCGCGATGCTCCGGGAAATCAAAAACGAGTGCGTGGTTTTCTCCTTGCATAAAGCCTCCTTTTATCGGCCAACTCCTTCTAAGGTTAGGCCTGCTTACGCTATTATCCAAATTTCATCGATGAGAATCACGGTAACCTAGCTGGCGAGTTGACTCGGTGTTTGTCTTTTCCGGGAAAGCGACGCGTTGGCCATCGGTCTTCAGAAGGCCAATGGTGTGTGGAGAGCCATCTTCATTGAGGGTGACTAACCCCACGGCACTGGCATTGACCAGCCGCTTAGGGCCTGGCGTATCAGGATCGCGCCGATCAATGCGCATACGCTTACGTTTAGTGAGCCAATTCAGTGGAGACAGTGGGCTGAATAAAACGCGATCGCACCACTCGCAAACGGTGAGGAGTGGCTCGGGGAAGCGATTTTTGAATCCACTAGCGGTTATTTGCCACAAGCGCGGACTATGGGTGCGAAATCGGATTCGGATATCATAAGCAAACGAGTAATGCACATCCCCAGATAAAATCACATAATTGGTGGGTGTACGTTGATGGCGAAAAATACTCAGCAGGGTGTTGGCACTCCCTGGGTGGGCCATCCAGTTCTCGGCGTCGACGACAGTGGGGACGCCCAGCCAGGTCGCGACTCGTTGCAATACCTCAATAAACTTAACCCCGAACATGGGGGCAGCAGAGACAATCACTGCGCTATCATGCCTTAACAGATCATGTTGAAAATCCATCAGTGCTTCCCAGTCCATCAGGCCCGACGGCTTATTCATTCGTGACTCAGAGCGCCAGCGACGTGTGCGTGTATCTAACACGACGAGATGTGGCGTTGTTGGCACCGTGTAATGCCAGTGTTCAAAACGCAGACATTGCGCCACCATGGCCTGATGAGCCTCTGTTTGTGTGTCCGAGTAGCGAATATCAATGGGCTGATAGACGCTTTGGCGGGCCGTAGTGAGAAAGTCTTGGCTAAAGTTGTCGGGAGCATTGCCCCAACCTTGGCACAACCAATACGCCATGAGGCCATTGCCGATAATACGGCGAGAAAAGGGGTTAAAATACGCGGCTTGCTCCCATCCGACGGTGATATTCCAGTCATCTGTGATGTCATGATCGTCAAAGATCATATAGGTTGATAGGTGTGCGAATAGTCGCTGTACCTGAGGCAAGCCAGCGCGAAACACATCCAAGGTGGCTTTTTCTTGTTGATAGCGCGCGCGTTGGTCGTCGGTGAGTCCACTGGGGGGTTGATGGTCAGCGCTGTCTGTTAGTTTCCAAGGAACCGGCGACCATACCAGCAAATACATGGCGACATGCTCTGCAAAGCTTATCAAGTGATTAGAGACGGTTTTGGAGGTAAAAATAGGCAGTGGTTGCCCAAACAGTTTTTCTAAGCGGTTGCCCCTTTCTGCACGCTGGTTAGGGAGGAGTTTGCCACGTTGAGCATAGCTGTCCGGGTGTGTATCCAACGCCCGGCAGTCGACAATGGGCGCGTCTTCAAAAGACTCATTTTTGAGATCTAATACGGCAATTAACCGGCGAATACGCTGCAGCATCGGCGTGGCGACGTCATCGGCATAGATTTGATCGCCACTCATGATCAACATATTGGGCCATTGTGTCATCGGGGTCGTGGACAAATGTTGGTCGAGGGTCACGAGGGCATCATCGCAGCGATGATGCGGATGTCGGCACGAGCCATGCGCGATATGGGTGGCTTTTGAGGGAATACAAAAAGAGGGAGCGCGTTCGTTGTCATATAAGACATCCGGTTGGATGTCCGCTATTCCACTGCCGTTGATCTGTATGTCGTATGACAATGGTCGATCGACGGGAAACCCATGCGCTGAACGGAGATGATGAAGCACGACCCACGCATGCGCGCCAATACGAAACCAATGCCCAGCTGACAACGGCATGGATGCTAATATCTGGTTGTGCTGATAAACGGAGACGGTGCCATCGTCGGGCTTTTGTGTCAGCACTGACCATAACGTCACTTCATGCTGTGTCGTCCGCCGTAGCATGGGGCCGGCAATAAACAGTGGGAGCGATGTGTCTTTGTCCAATGTCTCTGGGTCCTCGAAGTCAGCTGCAGTGTCGTATATTTGCACTTTTACCTACGTCAGTGCAAAGGTGATCGTTTAATCGTCTGATTTGTTGCCTTTTTAGCCATTCGAGCCGAGTGTGTGGGGATTTATTGAAAAAAGGGTTGCACCGAGATAATGGATTGCCTATCATCTCGCTCGTTGTCGCAAAGACGATTCCCCCATAGTTCAGTTGGTAGAACGCCGGACTGTTAATCCGTATGTCACTGGTTCGAGTCCAGTTGGGGGAGCCAAATTGATAAGAAGCGCTAGCCGAAAGGCTGGCGCTTCTTTGTTTGTGCTTATCAATAAAAACGCCACGCGTCAAAGCGTGGCGTGGGTCTTAGTGATCGATCACGGCTCATTCAGTGGCGATCAATTTTTGGTGATATATAGGTTACGTGTATACCGAAGCTTGTTAGGGTTATCGATGTTATACCCACCGACTTTCGGGCTTTTAATCACGCTGCGGGTATAGAAATACAGTGGGATCGCCGGCATATCGTGGGCGAAAATCCGCTCTGCTTCTTGGTAGTAAGCTTTGCGTTTATCGGGCTCTGCGACCGTTAATGCCTGATCAAGTGCCTTGTCATAGTCTTTGTTGCCCCAACTAGTTTCATTCATGCCATCACTACTGAAGTAACTCAGGAATGTAGAAGCTTCATTGTAATCGCCAACCCACGCATAACGTGCAACTTCAAAGTCTTTTTGCAGAAGCTTTTGCAAAAAGGTTTTCCATTCTTGGTTGGCCAAGTTGACATTGACAGGAAGGTGACGCTTCCACATAGACGTCACGGCTAACGCCAGTTTTTTGTGTGACTCCATGGTGTTATAGACCAGCTCAAACTCCAGAGGGTTATCTTGGGTAAAGCCGGCTTCTGCCAACAAGACTTTGGCTTTTTGATAGCGCTCATCTTGGCTCATTTCCGCCCATTCGAGCTTAGGTGGCTCAAAATGGTTGATAGCTGGCGGTGTGGCGCTATATGCCGGAAGCTGGCCTTGACCGAGAATAATGTCGGTAATGATGTTTCTATCAATCGCATACGACAAAGCCTTACGGACTCGCACATCGTCAAAAGGCGCTTTCTCTGTATTAAACAAATAATAATAGGTCCCCAAAGACGGCATAGTGATCAACTCATCAGGGCGTTCCTTTTTAATCTGATCAAAGGCCTCAAGTGGAAAGCTTGAGGTGATATCAATTTCACCGGTACGGTAGCGGTTGTATTCAGCGTTGACATCACTGGAGGCGACATAAGAGGTTTTATCAATCACCGTTTCGTCGTTATTCCAATAAAGCGGGTTACGGGCTAAATCAATTCGTTCGTTAATCACCCAGTTGGTGAGGTTATACGCGCCAGAGTTGACCATATTATCTGGACGTGTCCAGCTATCACCAAAGGCTTCCAACGCATGCTGTGGCACCGGATAAGTAGACGAGTGGGTGAGCATATTCGGGAAATAGGGCGTGCGGCGCTCAAGGGTAAATTCCACCGTGTGATCGTCGATGGCTTTGACGCCAAGCTGCTCCGCGGGTTTTTCGCCGTCGGTGATCGCTTTGGCATTTTGGATATTGGCTGTCCCTAGGTACCAGGCATAAGGCGCGCCAGTGACCGGGTCAACCACGCGCTGTAGTGTATACACCACATCGGCGGCGGTAATGGGCTCACCGTCAGACCATTTGGCTTTGCGAAGGTGAAACGTATAGGTTAGCCCGTCTTCGCTGACCTCCCAATCCTTCGCCAGCCCCGGTACTACGTCGCCATTTGGATTGCGTACCATCAATCCTTCAAACAAATCGGAGATGATTTTATTGCTGGCACTATCACTGGATTTGGTGGGGTCTAACGTGGGTACTTCCCCCGCGACGCCCCAGATAAGCGTTTGGTTTTCGGCAAGGGTGACGTCATCAGGGACTTGTGCGGCAAACGCCGATCCGCTCAATGCGAGTGCTAGCGCACTGGCTAATACCGTTTTTTTCATAATCCTTCCTTGGTTGAGTTCTTTGTTAATAAGCCTTAACAATCAATAGATTAACGCTGATTTACTGGCAGGCCAATACATAATGAAAGAAATGTGACATAGCGGGATAAGCCCTCCGTCATTCGGCATATCCGTTTCAGAAGGAAACATCACAAAAAGCGTATAGCGAGGTGTAACGTATGGCGTTTGCCGGACATCATGGGTTAAGTCTTAAGGTTTTTGGCAGGTCTTCCCGATGACTTGCTATGGATAGAGGATTATGCGAGCCTCGAAGACGCAGACGAGCAAGGAAAAGCGTTGTAGCGTGACAAGGAGAGCAAAATGAAAATTTATGGGCATCCGCTATCGATTAACGTTCAGAAAGTGATGTGGCTAATCGATGAGTTAGATTTAAGTATCGCGCTAGAAGAAGTCGATATTCATCATAATCGACATGACGCACAAGCGCTCGCACAGCGGTGTCCGATGCGCCAGGTGCCCGTACTTGAAGATGGCCCTAATAGTGTTTGGGAGTCGCATACCATATTGCGCTATCTGGTCGCGTGTTATGGCAATAAAATGTGGTATCCCGATTGTGCCTTTCAACGTTCCTGTTATGAGCGCTGGATGGACTGGTGCTTGTCTTCGTTCCAGCCCGTGATTAAGGCTGCGTTATTTATGCCTTCAGCGAATGGCGCCGAGGAGCGTCAAACACAGCAGCGAGCGTGGGAACAATGCCGCTATGAGCTTGATAGAATCAATGATGCGTTGGACGATCAGCGTTACCTTACCTCCGATCGGATGACCCTGGCAGACATCGCTGTAGGCAGCTTAATTCATCGCCTGAGTCAGCAAAGTGATTGGGCATTACCGCCTAATGTTGAACGTTGGTATCAGCAACTGGTTGAGCGCCCCGGTTACCAGCGCTGGGTGATGCAGGCAGCGTCAACGCTGCCCACATGATTCAGCCATTGATCCGGGCAAGCGTTCTGGCAAATGATCTCGCTTTGGCAAACTACATCGCTTTGAGTGGGCCGACAACACACAAGGCGTTTTGATAGCCGGGTTGTTGTTCAACGCGTTCAAGGTAGCGAAGAATATTGGCGTGCTGCTGAGCGTCGAGTTGTTTGCGTGCTGCCAACAATGGGAAACTCATTTGAATGTCGGCTGCTGTCAGCGTATCGCCACACAGCCAGGTATGTTTGGCTAAATGCTTATCAATCATTGAGAAATGATCGCGAAGCTGTGGGGCGAGAAACTGTTCAGTCACGCCCTTCATCAGCTTTTTTGCCACGGGGCGAATAAAGAATGGCATCGGTGATTCTGGGATCTTGCTAAAGATCAAAGACATTACCAGCGGCGGCATCAGTGAGCCTTCCGCATAATGCATCCAATAACGATACAGGCCTTTTTCATTATCTGTGGTAGGGGTGAGCGTGTCATCGCCGTACTTGTCGATAAGATATTCGATGATCGCCCCTGACTCGGCAATCACCACATCGCCGTCCTCAATAACAGGCGCTTTCCCCAAACTGTGTATTTCTTTTAGCTCGCGGGGCGCGAGCTTGGTTTTCGGGTCCCGTTGATGCCGTACCAGCTGATAAGGAATCGCAAGCGACTCTAATAACCACACAATCCGTTGCGACCGCGATTGTTCTAGATGATGTAAGATAATCATAATGGACCGTTTTTTGACTGTAATTTAAAACTAGGCTCGGAACTAAGGTACGGCTTGGCACCCAATTCGATCAACGCCTAGCGTGATATCATTGACTTACCGAAGGAAGTACCTGGCCTTCAATACGAAGATCGGGGCTGACTGACTGGATCTCGGTACCGCGGATGTAGAGGTTGCCGCCTACATAGATGTCGTCAGGAATCTTCTCGATGGGCGAATTTGTCAGGTACAAGTTTCCCTCGACGAATAAACGGCGCGGTAATTGGGTGAGCGGCGTGTTGACGAGGCTTAAATCTCCTCGCACGACTAAGTTTGGGGGGAGACGGGTAATCGCGGTATTGGTAAGGTTAATATACCCACCCACTTTCATTCTCGGCAGTTGCCGAATCGCTGTATTGGCGGCATTAAAGTAACCGCCAACATCAAGCCCACGCGGAAGACGAACGATATCACTGGCTTCAATATCCAAGTAACCTTTGGTCTTGAATCCTGCCGGTAGAGCGGTAATTGGGGCAAAGCGAAGTTTCACATTGCCATAATTGTCGATATAGCCATGAAAGCGAAGATCTTGAACAAACTGGCTGGCCGGTTCATTCATGGCACGTGCTGGCTCAGCCACTATCATTGCAATTGGGAGTAAAAACAGCCCGACAAAGAATGCTCTCATCGCCTCGCCGCCACATGGGTGATCAATACTGGCTCTAATGTAGAGGGTTTTCCCTAAGATTCAAGCACTCGCCAGGGTTAATCATCGAAAATGTGGTTTGCTGCGTATCGCTTAAGGTTGATTTTACAAATATCGAGGTACCAGTGACTAACCGCCAGTATTCAACATTGCGTCTTGTGTTAGGGGATCAGCTCAACGCCAGCCACTCATGGTATAAAAAGACGGATAAAGAGGTGCTATATCTTGTTGCCGAACTCAATCAAGAAGCAACTTATGTCAAACATCATATCCAAAAGGTGAGCGCTTTCTTTGCTGCCATGGAAGCGTTTTCCCATGCCCTGAGCCAAGCAGGCCATCACGTTTGCTATCTAACCTTGGATGACACGCAACATTACGATAACTTGCCGGCGTTAGTGGCTGATCTGTGCGAGCGCTATCAGATCAAAACGTTTGAATATCAACGCCCGGACGAATACCGGCTAGACGAGCAATTAAAAGAGATGGCTTTACCTCAGGCTGTCACAATGACATGTGTGGACACCGAGCACTTTTTACTGCCGTACGACCAAATACCCAAGCAGTTCACTGCCGATAAACATCGCAAAATGGAGTATTTCTACCGCGATATGCGACGCCAGTTTGGCATTTTGATGGAGGGAGAGTCACCAGAGGGAGGACGGTGGAACTTCGATCAAGACAATCGTAATAAACTCAAGAAAAGCGATTTAGCGGCCATTCCAACCCCCTTAGTATTTAGCAATGATGTACGCGATATTTTGGCGCGTATCGAACGGCATCACGTGGCGACGATCGGCGAGCCAGCGCGAGACTTGCTCTGGCCGGTGACTCGTACACAGGCAAAATCGCTGTTAGACCATTTTTGTCGTCACTGCCTGCCTATGTTCGGTCAATTTCAAGACGCCATGACGGGGCGAAGCGAACACCAATGGAGCCTCTATCACAGCCGTCTATCTTTTGCTTTAAACGCCAAGCTATTGCACCCGATGCAGGTGATTGAAACCGCCATCGCTCACTTTCGCGCAACCGACGACGTCAACCTTGCGCAGATTGAAGGGTTTGTGCGACAAATTCTAGGCTGGCGGGAGTATGTACGCGGGGTGTATTGGGCAAATATGCCTGCTTACGCCAATAAAAACGCGTTATCCGCGCAGCGGGCGCTTCCTCGTTTTTTTTGGACTGGCGATACCAAAATGCGTTGTGTTTCCCAAGCTGTCACTCAGTCCTTGCAGACCGCGTACGCGCATCATATCCAACGCTTAATGGTGACGGGCAACTTTTGCCTCTTGGCGGGTATCGCGCCGGATGAGGTCGATGACTGGTATTTGTCGATTTACATCGATGCGATTGAGTGGGTGGAGATGCCAAACACCCGTGGGATGACACAGTTTGCCGATAATGGACTGGTGGCGACCAAGCCGTATGCGGCCAGTGGCGCCTATATTAATCGCATGAGTGACTATTGCAGTGACTGTCACTATTCTGTGAAGGAAAAAACTGGTGAGAAGGCGTGCCCGCTCAACGCCTTGTATTGGCACTTTATGCACCGCCATCGCGAGCGATTTGCGCATAATCCACGTACAGCAATGCCTTATAGAAATTGGGACAAAATGGATGAGGGGCAGCGAGACAAGATCATTAGTCATGCAGATGACTTACTCGACAACCTCGATGCGCTCTAGTGCTGGGAAACGGCGCGTGCACATCCTATGAACGCGCCACGCGCACGCTTATTGCGTATTAGGCACGACTTGAATTTCCACACGGCGATTCAAGGCGCGGTTAGAGGCGCTGTTGTTGGCGACCAGAGGACGCGTTTCACCAAAACCAGAGGTATAAAGGCGCGCATTGTCGATAGACTGGCTAGCAAGATAGCGTTTAACGCTCATCGCACGTCGCTCAGACAGGCCTTGGTTATACGACGCCGCGCCAGTGTTATCCGTATGTCCCTCAATGCTTAAAAAGGTTTTATCGTATTTACGCATGACGTTAGCAACGGCGTTCAGGGTCGGATAAAAGTCAGCGGCAATAGCGTCTTGGTCGAGCCCAAAGGTGATGTTTGACGGCATAATCAGGCGAATATTATCCCCTTCTCGAACGACCTGGATGCCAGAGCCAGCCAATTCCTCACGAAAAGCCTGCTCTTGTTTATCCATGTAGTTGCCGACCGCTGCGCCCCCAATGGCACCAATCGCGGCGCCAATAAATGCGCGCTTGTCTTTGTGGTTGGATGTTGACTTACCCGCGATAGCCCCAGTAATGGCACCAATGGCTGCGCCTTTTTGGGCGTTGGACATTGATTCACACCCGGTGAGCGCCAAAGATGCCGTCAATACTGCCACAGCGGTTAGTGTGTATTTTTTTCCCATGGTTTTCTCTCTGTTTACGCGTTAGCTTCCATAACCTATCGCACGTTAGACAGTGTTCTTCAAGAAAGTGTCAAAAAAATGAATGGTTGCTGCCGTTTTAAACGATATGGTGCGCGCCGATGACATAACTCTCAATTTTGCCTTTTTATCTCTGCATCCTGCCAAGCGAATTGCGCTGGATCAAAATGTGACGAACAAACCACGTGTTACAAAAAGGCATCAAAGCAAAAGGGGAGCACCGTTTTCGTGCTAACCCGATTATCCCTACAAAAGGAGCCAACGATTATGTCGAGCACTTTCTTTATCCCAGCCGTTAACCTGATGGGGGCCGGTTGCCTTGCAGAAGCGGCAGACGCGATTCAATCACATGGATTCAAAAAAGCGCTGATCGTGACAGATAAGGTGCTGAACGAAATTGGCGTGGTAAAACAAATTGCAGGCCTGCTTGATAGCCGACAGGTCGACAGTGTGGTCTATGATGGCACGCAGCCAAACCCGACCACCGAAAACGTGGCGCAAGGGCTGGCACTGTTACAAGAGAACCAGTGTGATTGCGTGATTTCACTCGGCGGTGGCTCTCCACACGATTGTGCAAAAGGGATTGCCTTGGTGGCCAGCAATGGCGGGCAAATTGGTGATTATGAGGGGGTTGATCAATCAGCTAAACCTCAGTTGCCGTTAATCGCAATCAATACCACGGCGGGAACCGCATCGGAAATGACGCGTTTTTGCATTATTACCGATGAGGCACGCCACATTAAAATGGCGATTGTCGATAAGCACACCACGCCTATTATTTCTGTCAACGACCCTGAGTTAATGTTGGCTAAGCCTGCGTCATTAACCGCGGCCACAGGTATGGATGCGCTCACTCACGCGATTGAAGCCTATGTGTCTACCGCGGCGACGCCGATTACGGATGCAGTGGCATTAAAGGCGATGACGTTAATTCAACAGCATCTGCGTACTGCTGTCGCTGATGGACAAAACATCGAAGCGCGCGAGCAAATGGCGTATGCCCAGTTCATGGCGGGCATGGCATTTAATAATGCGTCTTTGGGCTATGTCCACGCCATGGCGCACCAGCTTGGTGGCTTTTATGACTTGCCGCACGGCGTGTGCAATGCCGTATTGCTGCCTCATGTTCAGCGCTATAACGCGCAGGTTTGTGCTGAGCGTTTGCGTGATGTCGCCACTGCAATGGGCGTGGATACGGAGAATATGACGGCTGATGAGGGCGCGAAAGCCGCCATCCAAGCGATTCAGTCGCTTTCAACGGACGTAGGCGTTCCTGCGGGCTTGAACGAATTAGGTGCCAAGCAAGAAGATATTGATGTGCTGACTGAAAATGCGTTGAAAGATGCGTGTGGTTTCACTAACCCGAAACAAGCAACACACGACGAAATCGCCAAGATTTTCATGGAAGCCATGTAACGTATCAAAGCGTATCGCCCCATTATAAAGCAGGCCTGATGATTCAGGCCTGCTTTCTTAGTTAGAGGTCAAGATTAATCAATGGCCCAGTCTCGATTAATCACTACGATCTTCCACCTCGGCAATCTGGTTTTGGCAGGCTTGCCCGCTCAGAACGGTTTGAATATTGATTAACGTCGTCTCGGCGATATTGTGCAGTGCTTCTTTGGTCAAGAACGCTTGGTGGCCAGTGATCAAGACATTATGGCACGCTGAAAGGCGACGGAACACATCATCGACAATCACATCATTCGACTTATCTTGGAAAAACAATTCACGCTCATTATCGTAAACATCGAGTCCCAATGACCCGATCCGTCCTTGTTTGAGCGACTCAATCGCGGCAACCGAGTCGAGTAGCTCGCCCCGACTGGTATTAATCACCATCACGCCATCTTTCATTTGCGCAAAGGCGTCGGCGCTAAGCAAGTGGTAGTTATCCTGAGACATCGGGCAGTGCAGGGAAATAATGTCGCTTTGGGCATACAGTGTTTCTTTCGAGACATATTCAGCACCAAGCGCCATTGCTTCGGGGTTTTCATAGGGGTCGTGGCAGAGAATACGCATGCCTAGCCCATTAAGAATGCGCATGGTAGCAATACCGATTTTGCCCGTGCCGATGATCCCAGCTGTCTTGCCATGGAAATTAAACCCAACTAAACCCTCCAGCTCAAAGTTAGCGTCTCGGGTGCGCTGGTATGCTTTATGGAAGCGGCGGTTGAGGCACATCATCATGCCAACCGTGTGTTCGGCGACCGATTCAGGCGAGTAAGCGGGGACTCGTACCACGGTGATGCCCAGCGATTTGGCGGCATCTAAATCGACGCGATCGTATCCCGCGCAGCGCAATGCAACTAAATAAACGCCTGAATCTGCGAGAATTTCTAAAACGGGCCGAGAAAGATCGTCGTTCACGAAAGCACAAATGGCTTGTGCACCTTGCGCCATCTTGGCGGTTTTTTCAGTGAGTAAGAAATCATGGAACTCAAACGTATAATCAAACGCCGCATTCACATGGGAGAAGGCGGATTTATCATACGATTTGGCACTAAATACGGCTATGGTCGTCATTAACTGGCCTCCGAAGCTGTCGAGGAGGAAATGTGATGTGTATCAATAACGTGATTTCCATCAAAAATAAACCCTTAAATTTGTCAGGATAATCGTGCCTGCTATGTATCAACGAACAAAGCCGAACCTATGTCCGGCTCTGACAATTGGGCTTTCCCGCTGGGTTAGAAACGCATCGTGGCATTAATACGGATATCTCGGCCAGCGGCTGGCACACCGGCAGACAGGTAGGGCGTGTAATACTGATCGGTAAGATTAACGATGGTCGCGCGAAGCACAAGATCATCGCTGGGTTTCCATTCACCGTACAGGTTTTGAAAAAAGTAGGCGTCACTGGCTACGTTGGCTGTATGCAAAGAAGGCTCGTCGGGAACTCGGTCCTGCTCATCCCAGTATTGGCCTTGCCATCCGAGTTGGACGGTATCCGTCAATTGGTGTCCAATCCCTAACTTGGCATTGAGTGGTGGGTTTTCATACCAGTATTCGTCCTCGCCGGTGCTATCGCGCAATGAACCTTTGTGTTTACCTCTCACCATGGAAACAGACGCGTCGGTAAACCACTCGCGAAGACGATATTGCAGTTGTGCGTCGAAGCCGTAAGTATAGCGCCCGTCCAGGTTGGTGTAATAGCCCTGTTTTTGTTTGGTCGCATTGACCCCCCGGCGCTGGGCAACATCATGAATAATATCATTCCAGAATAGTGTGACTTCGGAAGCGAGATGATCGCCTTCAGTCAACACATTTTGACGTGTATCAGACAGACCCAATAGATACGCGTTGATACGCGTGACGGAAAGATCGCGACTCGATTATGCCCGTTTTGAGGCCTTGGCATATTGCACCGTATATAACTCATCGATGGTTGGCGCTTTCATGCCGTAGGCATACGCGGCTTTGAGCTGCGTCGATGCGCTGACATCATAAGTTAAGGCAACACGCGGCTCCCAACCCTGATGACTTATCGCGCTATAATCATGACCTACCGATGGATCGTTATAATCAGGCGCCGGATTTGGCACACCTTGTGAACGAATATGGTTATAGCGCAGCGAGGCGGTAAGTTCGAGATCTGGGGTAATAAAGTACTTATCTTGTACAAACACACTGGCGGTTTGTTGCTCCCCTGATGGCTCAAAGTTGGGCGTGTAGTAGCCGTTGTTTTTCGCCGGCCTGTTACGATAAGTGTGATTGTAAACGTGCGAGTTTCTGTCCTGGTTCTGGTACTGCGCCCCCACCATGATTTCATGATCACCGATGTGACTGGTGTTGGTTAGCTCGGCAAACCAACGCTCATAGGACAACCAAACTTGGTGGCCGTATTGGCCTGATGTGATGTAAGACTGATAGGTACTATCTGGGCGCTCCCAATAGCGATGGTTTTGTGAATGCGCGATCACGACACGGGTGTCGATATTGTCGTTAAACGGTTGATAGTGATAATTCAACGTACTGGTGTATTCGCGATAATGATTATCTACTGAAGTGGCAAACACTGCCGCTTGGTAGCTACCATATTTATTGATTTTATAATCACTGATTGAAGGCATGGCACCGCGACGATTCGCCCATGGCTTTCTTCCCTTATCGTCATAGCGGGTGTGGCTGAGCATCATACTGTGCGCGTCTGACTGGTAGCGAATCTTACCCAACAAACTGTGCTGACGGTAACCAGAGAACGTAAAAACATCACCGTTGCCCAGTTCGATATCATCGGCATCACGTCGAGAGCCGTGCAACAGCACTGACCAGCCAGAGTCAGAGGCACCATAGGTGGTCACACTGCGTTTCCATTGTTCGTTGACACTGTTGAAGCCGGCTTGCGCCATCGCGCCAATCGACGAATCAGGATCAAGAAAGTCAGCCGCTTCTTTGGTTTCCATGATAAAGCTGCCACCAAAGGCCCCCACACTGGCACGTACATTATGATCGCCTCTGACCACGCGCACGGACCGCAGTAACTGAGGATCAAGGAAGAAGCTACCGTAGCGATACTGTTGAAAACCGACGGGGGCACCATCGACCCGGACAGAGAGTGCCGAAGGATGAGAAAAGCCCCACACATTGATACGTTCACTGCCTGGCCGTGCGCCAGCGTCGAGTGAGACGCCGGGCATCTTCATGACCAACTCACCGATGTTATGCGCCTGTTCACGTTGGATATCGTCCAGCTCTAACGTCGACTGTCCGGGGGATATAAGGGTGATAGGGTGGTTTAACTGCTCTCCTTGTATCTCAATGGTTTCAATGCTGTTGGATGAGGGGTTTGTGGCTGCACCGGCGGTATGGGCGCCCACGGCAAAGGCTGCCAAAACGGTAAAGCGTAGAGAGTGATACGGCATACTGATAATACTTTACTGACGTATAAAAGTGCGCACTATACGCCAGCGCTTGATAACTAGCAATGCTAATGAGATTGATTATCAGTTATGTGTGTTGGCCATTTTTGTTGCCAAGCAGTATGATACTGGGAAATGCTCAATAGGATATGCCCATGTTTACCGGAATTATTCAAGCGGTGGCAAATATTGAAGTTTGTCGCGATCATCAAGGTATTCGAACATTCGATATTCGTTTCCCTGATGGCTTTTGTGAGGGGTTGGCGGTAGGAGCCAGCGTTGCTATTGATGGTGTGTGCTTGACAGTGACTGAGCAGCTTGAACAGACGCTGGTTCGCTTCGATGTGATGGTACAAAGCCTCGCGATTACGACGCTAAACAGCATCAAAGCTGGGGATACGGTGAATGCTGAACGTGCCGCGAAAGATGGCGCTGAAATTGGCGGGCATCCGTTATCGGGGCATGTCGATTGCCGTGCGACCTTATCGGATGTGCTGGTACAAGAAGAAAATTATCGTTTGCGCTTTTCGGTACAGCCCGAATGGATGCGCTATGTCTTTTCCAAAGGCTATATTGCCATCAATGGTGCGAGTTTGACCATCGCCGAGGTGAACAAAGACCAAGGCTGGTTTGATGTTTGGCTTATTCCTGAAACGCGTCGCATGACAACGTTCGAGCGAAAGTCGGAAGGGGATCAAGTCAATATCGAAATTGAACGCCAGACGCAAGTCATGGTAGATACGGTGCGCGAAACGCTCAATGAGCAACTGGGCCCTTTACTTCCTGTCCTTGAATCGCTTGCGAAAGAGCAGGGAATTGACCTAGATGCAATCGGTATCTCTAAATAACGATGAGTTAACAAATAAGAAACACCCTCTCAAGTTGACTCATACCATAACAGACGGGGCGAACGACGCGCTGCCTGCCTTCCAAGCTGCTTAAACTCTCCTTGCTCACTTTGTGCGCGAACTTGCTCAAATGATGATGTGGTTAACAAAAATGTCAGTATTGCGACACAAAATTATGCTCGAACGCTCATTTTTGTTGTGAGTTTGTTTTCGAGATGCTGTGATTATGCAAAATGACAGTGTGGTTTTGAACGTGTAACCCTACTAACAGTGACAAGGATAATCATATGAAAAAAGCATCGTCGACTCTATTAGGAGAGTGCGTGTCCGAGTTTATCGGCACGGGCTTACTCATTTTCTTTGGTGTGGGCTGCGTGGCCGCTTTAGTGCTCACCGGTGCTGACTTTGGTCAGTGGGAAATCAGTATTGTATGGGGCTTTGGTGTCGCCATCGCCATTTACTGCACCGCAGGGGTGTCCGGCGCGCATATTAATCCAGCTGTTACCATTGCGCTTGCGGCTTTCCATGGCTTTGAGAAAAGTAAAGTTGTTCCTTATATCATCTCGCAAATGCTCGGCGCGTTTGCCTCGGCTGCACTCGTGTATAGCCTTTATAGTAACCTTTTTGTCGAGTGGGAAATGGCCAATAATGTTGTGCGGAGCAGTCCTGAAGCCTTAGCAACCGCAGGTATCTTCTCAACCTATCCGCATCAAGCCTTGTCTTTCATGGGGGCTATGGCGGTTGAGTTTGTGATCACGGCAGTATTGATGTTCGGGATTCTCGCACTGGGTGATGAAAACAATGGTGCGGCTCGTGGCCCAATGAATCCACTGCTAATTGGTATTCTTATTGCCGTCATTGGTGGCTCTTTGGGTCCATTGACTGGGTTTGCGATGAACCCAGCGCGTGACTTTGGTCCGAAACTGTTCGCCTACTTCGCTGGATGGGACTACGCCCTGACGGGTGCGCGTGACATTCCATACTTCATTGTCCCTATCGTCGCCCCTATTTTGGGTGCCTGCTTTGGCGGTTGGTTGTATCCGAAAGCGATTGCCCCGTATCTGCCACAGGCAGGCCATGGTTGTACGATTCCCAACCAGTGTGACGATGATGAGCTGGCTGAGACGGAAACGCGAGAAGTCAACGCATAACTCAGCACTGTACGCAACATGAAATCAAGCAATGCGCGACATTGAGCCTCGTCCAAAATGACACATGACGCGAAATGTCGCGATACAGACTAAAATAAGAGAGATAGAAGGAAACCCTATTATGTCAGCGAACAAGTATATTGTTGCTCTCGACCAAGGCACCACCAGCTCCCGTGCAGTAGTGATGGATCACGATGCTAATATCGTCGGTGTGTCTCAGCGCGAGTTTACGCAAATTTATCCGCAAGCGGGTTGGGTTGAGCACGATCCCATGGAAATTTATGCCACCCAAAGCTCAACGCTGGTGGAAGTGCTGGGCAAAACCGGCATTCGTAGCGATGAGATTGCTGGGCTCGGGATTACCAACCAACGTGAAACCACGATTGTGTGGAACAAAGAAACCGGTAAGCCGGTTTACAATGCCATTGTGTGGCAATGTCGCCGTACTGCCGACATTTGTCATGACTTGCGTGAGCGTGGGTTAGCATCTTACGTGCGTGATAATACTGGGTTAGTCCTTGACCCTTACTTCTCTGGTACCAAGGTCAAATGGATTTTGGACAACGTAGAAGGAGCGCGCGAAGACGCAGAAGCGGGCAAGCTGTTATTCGGTACCGTTGATACCTGGCTGGTATGGAAGATGACCCAAGGGCGTGTGCATGTGACCGATTATACTAACGCCTCGCGCACCATGCTGTTCAATATCAATGATATGTGTTGGGATCAAAAAATGCTCGATGAGCTTGGGATCCCTGCTTCAATGCTCCCTGAAGTGCGTCGCTCTTCCGAAGTCTATGGACAAACGAACATCGGTGGTAAAGGCGGTACGCGTATTCCTATCGCGGGGATCGCGGGTGACCAACAGGCCGCTCTATTCGGACAAATGTGTGTGGAAGCAGGCCAAGCGAAAAACACCTATGGAACCGGCTGCTTTTTGCTAATGAACACGGGGCAAGAAAAGGTCACATCGAGCCATGGCTTGTTGACGACTATTGGTTGTGGCCCGCAGGGTGAACCGTCCTATGCGCTCGAGGGCGCGGTCTTTATGGGTGGGGCCTCGATTCAATGGTTACGTGACGAGCTTAAGGTACTCGAAGATGCGCATGACTCCGAATACTTTGCCACCAAAGTTGATACATCGAATGGCGTGTATGTTGTCCCAGCGTTCACCGGTTTGGGGGCTCCCTACTGGGATGCCTACGCTCGCGGTACCATTGTGGGGCTGACCCGTGGTGTGAACTCTAACCATATCATTCGCGCAACCCTAGAAGGCATTGCCTATCAAACACGTGATGTATTGGATGCCATGCAGGCGGATTCAGGTATCAAACTTGAAGCCTTGCGTGTTGATGGCGGCGCGGTTGCCAATAACTTCTTGATGCAGTTCCAAGCCGATGTGCTCGACACCGACGTTCATCGTCCGGAAGTGACAGAAGTCACCGCGTTAGGCGCGGCATACCTTGCGGGTATGGCTGTCGGTTTCTGGGATGGCCTAGATGAGCTAAAAGATAAAGCCAAACTGAACCGAAGCTTTGAACCACATCGAGACGAAGAAAAACGTAATCGTCGCTATCGTGGTTGGAAGCGTGCCGTAAAATGTGCGCAAGCGTGGGCCGAGCTGCATAATGAAGAAGAAGATGTGTAAGCCTGGTATCATTCTTTCTTAATGAAAGGCGCGTTTTCGCGCCTTTTTTTCATATTACTCTTTCACCGGTCTATGGATCGTATCCCTCTCTCTTACTGCGCCTTTTCTCTGCCTATCACCGTGTCACGCTACTCGCTAGACGGCTTTTTAGTTCACATGAAGGCTTTTTTATTAACACTTATTCTACACTTGTCACACTCAATAATAATTTTTCGAACATAGATAGTGACCGAAAACGAAAGTTGATATACAGTTATACCCATCAGTAAATGTTCGTTCGCTCATATTTGAACAAGGTCGGCTAAAAATGACTACGCATAATTCTCATCAAGACGTACTTCTCGACATCCTCGTGGTTGGGGGCGGGATTAACGGTGCCGGTATCGCTGCCGATGCGGCGGGTCGTGGACTCAATGTGGGTCTGTACGATGCCAAAGATTTCGCATCAGCAACGTCATCCGCGAGCTCGAAGCTTATTCATGGTGGGTTGCGCTATCTCGAGCATTATGAGTTTCGTTTGGTCTCGGAAGCACTGGCCGAACGCGAGGTATTGATCAACAAGGCCCCCCATATTGCCTTTCCGATGCGTTTCCGCTTACCTCATCGCTCGTATCTGCGCCCAGCCTGGATGATCCGTTGTGGGCTCTTTTTATATGATCACCTAGGCAAGCGCTCAACGTTACCGAGCAGCCACAAGGTTGATTTACGCAAAACCGGCTACATGAACAAAGACATGAAAGTCGGGTTTGAGTACTCGGATGCATGGGTTGATGATGCGCGTTTAACCCTGTTAAACGCCCAGTACACGCGCGAGAAAGGCGGGGAAGTCCGTAATTACTGTCAAGTGGTGGCGGCAGAGCGTGAAAACACCATATGGCGGGTGACACTAGAGGATGCGCAGACAGGCGAGCGTTTTGAGCGCAAGGCCAAGGCGTTGGTGAATGCGACCGGTCCTTGGGTGAAGCAATTCTACGATGACAGCCTCCACGAAAAATCGCCGCGCGGGATCAAAATGATCAAAGGCTCTCACATTGTTGTGCCACGCATTCATCAAGATCCACAAGCGTATATTTTGCAGAATAACGATGGCCGTATCGTCTTCGTGATCCCGTATCTCGACAAGTTTTCATTGATTGGTACCACGGACGTGGAGCATAAAGCCGATCCCCGCGAAGCAAAAATTGATGAAGCTGAGATTGATTACTTAGTTGATGTCGTCAATCAGCACTTTACTCACCAAATTCAGCCGCAGGATGTGGTTTGGAGTTACAGTGGCGTGCGACCATTGTGTGATGATGAATCGGACTCGCCACAGGCGATGACACGCGACTACACCATAGAGTTGGAACAACAAGGCAATCAAGCGCCGTTGGTTTCCATCTTTGGCGGTAAGCTCACGACTTATCGTAAGCTGGCGGAGTCCGCGATGCGTAAACTCGAGCCATTCTTTGACAAAATGGGTCAGCCTTGGACAGCTGACGGCACACTGCCCGGCGGAGACTTTAGCTGTACACGTGAAGAATTAGCCCTGTCGATTAAGCAGCGCTATCCATGGTTGAGTGCCGAGACGGCGCAGCGATTTGTCGATACTTATGGCACTCGCACGCATCTGCTGTTGAAAGGTTGCCAGAGCGAGGCGGATATGGGCCACCCATTTGCCGAGGGTGTCTATCAAGTAGAAATCAACTATTTGGTACAGCATGAGTTTGTTCAACATGCGGAAGATGCGTTATGGCGACGTACTAAGCTTGGTCTCTATTTGACTGAAGAACAGGCTGATGCGATTAGCCAGTACATCGAGCAACAGCGCGTCAAGGTACATGCACTGCCATTGAGTGAAGCGAGCTAACACTCGGTAAAGTGAGCCCGTGTCGCTAACACAATGGGATGACAAACAAGAGCGCCGATGGTCGGCGCTCTTTTCGATCGACTGTCTTTTAACGCCTTTTGGCCGATAACGTGCTGCCTAGTGATGCGCTGATCACCATGCCAATGGCGAGCCATTGACGCAGGGCCAGTTGTTCATCGAGCACGAGCAGCCCTGCCATGGCGGCAACAGCAGGCTCTAAACTCATCATCACACTAAAGGTTTGTTTGGGCATGTTGCGTAACGCTATCATTTCCAGAGAATAGGGAATCGCACTTGAGATGAGTGCGACGGCGATTCCCAAGGGTATCAACTGCCATTGAAAAATCGCACCGTCAGTCGCAATATAGCCCGCGGGCACGAGATAGAGGGCCGCAACGCTCATTCCCAGAGCAACCGTCCCGCCGCCTGGCGCCAAATTCCCTGCCTTTTGCCCAAATAGAATATAGCCAGCCCAACAGCCGCCCGCTGCTAGCGCGTAAGCCACTCCTCGCGGGTCGAGCGCATCCACACCCGACAAATCGGGGAGAAGGGTAATAACACCGCCAACGGCGAGCACGATCCAAAGACTGTCTCTGGCGCGACGAATCGAGATTAAGGCCACCAGTAAAGGGCCGGTAAACTCAAGTGCGACGGCAATCCCCAACGGAATGGTCTCGATAGACAAATAAAGCAGCATCATCATGCCACCCAGGCACCCACCATATACCGTAATCGCTCGCCAATGTCGCGCGCGTGGCCACTGACGCCAAGGGCGAAAGACCAGCCACAAAATGAGGGCGGAAAAACCGACACGTAGGGCAGTGGTCCCAATAGGTCCCACCAGAGGGAAAAGCTGTTTGGCAAAGGAGGCGCCAAATTGAATGGCGCACATGGCACCAAAAACACTCAATATCGCCACCAAAAGCGCACGAGCCTGCATAATCCCTCCTTTTAGTAAAATAGGGTTATTACCTTAACATAGAGACAAAAAAAAGCCGCTCCGATGAGAGAGCGGCGAAGATTTTGGAGCGAATTGTCTCAATCCTATCGTATTCGCTAGAATTTTTGTTTGGCTGAATCGTAGGCATCTTTGAGGGATGTGAGTGCCGGTTAGTCGGTCTGATGAGCGTCGGGGAGAGAAGGTGAGAGAATCGCCAGTGATTGAGGCTGCGCGTCAATCGTCAACTTTCGGTCGCGATATAGCTCGCCGTCAATGACATAGTCAATGCCCGATGCGGCCCTTATCGAGACGCGCGTGACCTGTTGATGGTGTGTAAAGCGCCCTAGCCGTGTTTCAAACAGGCTTGCCAGTGCTAGTTCTATCAGGGACAGTGCGGTATCTGTTTTGGTGGAACTCGCAGTGAGCCATGTGACGTCGAGTTTGCCGTCGGCATAATTGGGTTGGCCTTGCCCTTGTGCTAATAAGGTTGTCATTGGCGCGGCATTGGCGACCACCATACTGGTGGTGCGGATCAGCTGAGGCGGGTGCTGGTCGAATTGAACGGTGAGATCGATGGCTTGATTTTGACTGGCGGCCCCCAATAAACCCTGCAAATACGCCCACTGGCCTAGTTGATTTTTTTGCTCTCGAGCGGCGTGGCGAATCATTTGTTGCTCAAAGCCAACGCCCACGACTAACAACGCCACTTTGCCGTTACAGCGTGCAGTATCGATGGTTTTGGGCGTGCCATCCAAAATCACATCGCAAGCGGCATCAATATTTAAAAACTTGGTTTTTATTCCCCACAGTGCATGGCACAAGGCGTTTGCGGTACCAAGCGGCAATACGCCTAAAGGGGTTGAGGTGTTGATCAGTGCTCGCGCAACGGCGTTCACTGTGCCATCTCCACCGGCGGCGATCACCACATCAGCCTGTTGTGAAACCGCGCGGCAAGCGAGTTGATAACTGCGACGATTATGGCGTGTCTGATGGACCACTAACCGATACCCATCACCTAAATAGGACTGAATATAGTCGCGGTGCTTACGCCATTTCTTTCCCCCTGCGGCAGGATTAGCAATGATCCAGGCAATGGGACGCGCCAACCTCAACGCACCGCTTTGCTGGAAACGCACTAAAGCGAGGCGCTGGCGTCGGTTTAAGTGTGCTTTAGGGCGTATCGTTTTGATGGCATCCAGCATCTCATCAAGCGTTTTTTGAGGGGAAAGCGCCCAAAGATAGGCGGCCACCACCATCACGGATCGCCCGCGTCCGAGTGCACAATGTACCACCACCTTGTGTTCGGCTTGTCGCTGTTGATGCAGCCATTGTAACGCGCGCATCAGTTGGCTACGCGAGGGATAGGCGTGATCCAGAACGGGTACTGAGAGATAGGAAACAGCCTGTGATTGGGTGAAGCGATCGATGCTTTCGAACTCAGCGGTAACATCTAATATCCCGTCAATACCTTGCGCTTGTAGATCGGGTATGTCTTTGTCGGTCAGACGGGCACCAACATAGAGCCCAGGCGCGACTTGCTGGACGGGCGGTGTGATATCACGTTTTCTCGCCCAACGGTTATACAGGTGGGTAAAGGCGAAAAATGGCGCAAACATCCACTGGCTGATGCGAGGCAACTGTCCGGATTGGCGCTTGCGAAAAAGGCGAGGCTGATTGCGCCAATAAGCGATGCTAACGGCGAAAAACGCTGCCGCGCACCATGCGAAAAGCAAGCTAAGAAGGAGGTTGGGCATCCACCAGCTGGCGGTGAATAAACACGCGGCGACCAAGCTATAAAAGGGACCCATCAACACGCTTATTCACTCCTTTTTATTCAGCACAGACGCCAGCGGTAAAACAATCCAGTTTTTACTATACGTTAGCCCTGCCCAATATCATAAAAAACGGCACGTCTGGCGTGCCGTTTTGTATTATTATTTATCTTGATTTTGACGTTGGCGCCGGAATTTTTTCATGGCGCGACGGTGTTCAATGATTTTTCTCGCCTCACCGCCGACGTGCTGTTCACCCCGTTCTCGTGCAAGACGGACTTGGTACTCTCGCTCTCGAAACGCTGCCTTTTGGGCGTCGGTGTGTTTGTCGATGCATTTAGGGCAAGAGACGCCTTGCTCATAGTGTTCGCTTTCCATGTCCGCTTGCGTGATGGGTAGGCGACAGGCATTACACATTGCGTAAGACCCTCGCTCCAAATCGTGATTAACAGCTACACGGCTGTCGAAGACATAACACTCACCGTTCCACAAGCTTTCACTCTCAGGCACTTCTTCGAGGTACTTCAGGATCCCGCCTTCTAGGTGATACACCTCATCGAAACCTTTCTCTTTCAAAAAAGCGGTCGATTTTTCACAGCGGATCCCACCAGTACAAAACATAGCCACTTTTTTATGCTTCGTCGGATCAAGCTGCTGTTCGACATAGTCAGGGAATTCACGGAAGCTATCTGTATGTGGGTTAACAGCCCGCTCAAAGGTACCAATCTCGATTTCGTAATCATTACGTGTATCGATCACTAAAACGTCTGGATCGCTGATTAATTGGTTCCATTCTGTTGGCTTGACATAGGTGCCCACGCTTTGGCGCGGATCAATGCCTTCAACCCCCATGGTCACAATTTCTTTTTTGAGTTTTACCTTGGTGCGACTAAATGGCTGGCTGTCTTCGAACGACTCTTTATAGTCAATATCCGCTAGGCGTGGGTCTTTTCTAAACCACGCAAATAGCGCATCCATGTTTTCTCTTGTCGCAGCTACCGTGCCATTTATGCCTTCTTGGGCGAGAAGGAGTGTGCCGCCGATTTGGTTGGCTTCCATGACTTCAAGCAGTGGTGCTTGCAAAGACTGATAGTCGTCGAGTGTGACAAATTTATATAAGGCACAAATGACATATTTAGACATCTTGTTTCCTCTTGCTGGCTGGAGCGTAAATCCAGTGCATGGGTGGTGTGTATACGTGAGCGCGGAGTATAGCGAATGCCACTGACGCAAAACACCGGATAAAAGTAAGGTTAAATGTCACGCTCGCTGATAGTAGAGCACGTCAAACACGCTACTTCGTGTTCAAATCAAATTGCATTGATAGTTATTCATTATTGTCTGGTTTTTGTGAGATCAGCATCACGTATAAACGGTGTTTTTATCGCCTGAAACCTCATTTGGACTTAATTTGAATGGGTTTTTAGTCACGCCAGAATGGTTTATTGCTTTATGGTCTAATTATTTTGTTAGTTGGCGTGTACCGGCTAGGCAGTGGTCTAGCAAGCAAAGTAATTAGCCAAGCATCAAGAAAGGATGCAAAACATGATTGAAGAATGGATTAATGCCTTTGTCGGCTTTATTTGGGGTAAGCCGATGTTGATCTTACTGGTTGGCGGTGGGGTCTTCTTTACCCTTTATGGTAAGTTCACCCCGTTTCGTTATATGGCACACAGCATCAAGCTGTTAACCGGTAAGGTGGACGATGGTAGTGGCCATGGTGATTTATCTCATCGCAAAGCACTTGCTGCCGCGCTCTCCGGCACTTTGGGTCTCGGTAATATTGCCGGTGTGGCTCTGGCGCTAAGTGCCGGTGGACCGGGTGCGGTGTTTTGGATGTGGCTCACCGCATTATTGGGGGTGTCGACCAAGTTTTATACCTGCACACTGGGGGTCATGTATCGTCACAAAGATGCAAATGGCAATGTTCATGGCGGACCGATGTACACGGTACGGCATGGTCTAGGGCCAAAATTTAAATGGCTAGCGGTGATGTTTGCCATTGCTGGTCTAATGGGGTTTGTGCCGTCTTTCCAAATTAACCAACTCGGCGCAGTGGTACAAACTCAGCTCTTTCCTGGGGTCGCTTGGCTAGAAAGCAGCGCGTTCTCTTGGGCGCTGGGTATTGTACTGGCGGTCTTCGTCGGTATGGTGATTTGGGGTGGTTTGAAGCGTGTGGCTGATGTTGCCGGTGCGCTAGTGCCCTTGATGGCGGGCAGCTATATGGTGATGGCGATCGCCGCCTTGGCGCTCAATGCCGAGCGCGTGCCTGGCGTCTTTCAGTCGATTTTCGCCAGCGCTTTTTCACCGGATGCCATGTTCGGTGGCCTGATCAGTGTGATTATTGTGGGGGTGAGTCGTGGTGCTTTCTCTAATGAGGCTGGGATTGGCACCGAAGTCATGGCGCACAGTGCGGCAAAAACCAATGAGCCCGTTCGTGAGGGCTTAGTCGCGAGCCTGGGTCCCATCATTGATACCTTGATTGTTTGTAGTTGCACCGCGCTGGTGATCTTGGTGACCGGTGTGCTTGATCAAGCCGAGGGCATGCAAGGCGTCAGCCTGACCATGGCCGCTTTCAAAGCTGCTTTTGGCGCTCCTGGTGCATGGTTATTGGCGGCACAAGTGTTAGTGTTATCTTTCACCACGGTATTTACATTCTGGTATTACGGCTATAAATGCTTTGTGTATTTATTTGGCGAGCAAGCGGGTCAGTATTATAAGTACCTATACTTATCGCTCGTGGTACTGGGGGCGGTATTATCGCTGGATGTGGTGTTCTTATTCCTCATTGGTGCGTATGGACTGATGGCGGTTCCCACCATGGTCTCAGCGCTGTTGCTGGCGCCTAAGGTAAACCAAGCGGCGAAAACGTATTTCGCCAGTCACCGCTACCGTGAAAGCCATCGTTCACAGGTAGCCGATAGCTAATGAACCGACAGTTAATGGCTTGACGACCCACCTTGGCGTCACGCTAAAACCCACAAAGGCTGCCAATGTGCAGCCTTTGTTGTATTCACCTTGCTCGTTTTTATCGTTGATCAATCGTCGAGCGGTGTGCCGAATACATAGGTATCCGCCAGGCTTACCATGCGACCGATCTCGGGTTTGGTGATGGTATCATTGGCACCCAATTGGAGGGCCTTAGCACGGTTATCCTCGCTCATGATCGACGAGAACATGATAATAGGCATGGTTTTATAGGTATCCATCTCTCTGAGGCGTTTGACCAAGTGCATGCCGTCCATGCGTGGCATCTCGACATCTGACACAATTGCATCGACAAACTCATTAATCGACACACCTTCTTCTTTGGAAATGCGTTCAAATTCGGTGAGTTTGTCAAAGGCCTCGCCACCATCTTTGGCCGATATAATATTAAAGCCGGCTGAGCGTAGCGTGTTTTCAATTAAGCTACGGATGAAAGCGGAATCGTCCACCACTAGGATAGTTTTTGCCTCGCGTTTTTTTGCGCTGGATTCGGAAATGTTGACGTTTCTATCCTGAGTGACATCGTATTTTTCCATGCTCAATTCAGGATTGATATCAGCGATGATTTTTTCGAAGTCTAAGATCATGATCAGGTTTTTGTCTTTGCGGACGACTGCGACCACACAATCTTGCTCGCCTGCCTCTAGGAATTGGCTCGGTGACTCAACGGCTTCCCAGGAAATACGATGGATACGACTAATGCTGTCAATCAAAAAGCCATTAGTCATGTTGTTAAAATCGGTGACAATCACAAATTTATTGTCTTTCTCTGGCCGCGTCGGGACGCCTAACCAGCCCGCCAGATCAATCAGAGGCGTTAGCTTGTCGCGTGACGAAAACACCCCAATCATGTGTGCCTGGGCGTTTGGATAGTCAGTGGTTTCCGGCACTTGGATAACTTCGCGAACCTTGGCAACGTTAATACCGTAATAGCAGGTTTTGGTACTGCCGTCAGGAAGTTGCTTGATTAAGTGAAACTCAATGATCTCTAGCTCATTCGTACCACTTTCCGTCAGTATTTCGTTCTTTGTTGGCTCGTCGTTCATGCCTACCACATTTCCTTTCGATATCAGCGAATAAAGCTGGCGTTAAACTGAGTTTGTTTCAGTATAAGCCTGAGATCAATAAAGCGACAATATTTGCTCAACAACCAAGCTGCTTTCTGTGGGCTATGGCGCTAAAAACGTGATGAATAACAGGGATGAATATACAAGGCTTTAACATGTCAAGACTCAGACGGGCAGCGTAAGCCTTGGTCGCTATACCCGCACAACGACGTGAAGCATGCCCAGTTGCGTTGTTGGTGAGACTATGTCATCAATGAAGAAGTGGTGTGTCGCGATCTTGTATCGACAGAGGAGGCAAGGATGACGGAGCCAGGCTCACAGTGGTTGGAAACGGTTAAAGAGATGCGTGAGACATTCGACGCACAAAAAGAGCAGGTGTCTCGGTGTCCTTTTTTAGAGTACAGCTATCGCCGTGACGCGCTGCTGCGCTTGCGTCAGGCCATCAAGCAAAAATCGTCTGCGTTACAACAAGCCTTGAGTGATGATTACGGCTATCGTGCGCCCGTTGATACTGAAATTGCCGACATCTTGCCCTTGCTGCACCAGATTGATTACACCCGTCGTCGATTAAAGCGATGGATGCAGCCGCAAAAACGGCGTCCAGGCATTACCCTGCTAGGCACCAAATTGGTCGTGCACTTTCAGCCAAAAGGGGTGGTTGGGATTATCGTCCCTTGGAACTTCCCGATTATGCTGGCCCTGAGTCCCTTGATTTGCGCGTTGGCCGCGGGCAATCGGGTGATGCTTAAGCTTTCGGAGTTCACCCCCAACACCAATCGGGTATTACGCGCGTTAATCGCTGAGGTATTTAGCCCAAACGAAGTCGCCGTGGTAGAGGGCGAAGTCGAAGTGTCGCGCCGTTTTAGCGAGTTAGAGTTCGACCACCTCTTTTTTACTGGCTCAACCCAAGTCGGACGCCAAGTCATGCTGGCGGCGGCCGATAATTTAACACCGGTGACCCTCGAATTGGGAGGCAAATCGCCGGTGATCATTGATGATCAAATTGATATGGATGTGGCCGTGTCGCGGCTCATTTACGGCAAGTGTTTAAACGCTGGGCAGATATGTGTCGCGCCCGATTATGTGCTTTGTCCTGAACATCGGCAAGAAGCCTTTATCCACGCCTATCAACGCGCGTTTCGTGCTATGTATCCTGACTTTGAAGCCAACCCAGATTACAGCCAGATCATTAACCAAACGCAAGCGACGCGGCTTGAAGAAACACTCAAAGATTCGCTCGATAAAGGTGCGCGCCGCTGGTGTGCACTCGACCAGCAAACCGTGCCAACCGCCGAAAATCAGCGCTGGCCGACCCAGCTGCTAACCCAGGTCACCGATGACATGCGGGTGATGCAAGAAGAAATTTTTGGCCCGCTCCTACCTATTGTCACCTATCAAGATCTCTCTGAGGCGCTGAGTTATATTCAAGCGCGACCACGGCCGCTCGCGTTGTATTTGATGAGCAATGACGCTGAGATACGCACGCAGGTTACCACACAGCTTCACGCAGGCGGCATGGGGATTAATGAAACCTTGTTTCATGTCGCTGCCGAAGATGCGCCTTTCGGTGGCATTGGTGACTCTGGCATGGGGCATTACCACGGAGTCGAGGGTTTTTATACCTTTAGCCACAGCAAAACCGTCCTCACCCGTGATCAATGGGACACCAGCTTTTTAGTCAAACCTCCGTACAACCGCTGGTACAAACGCTTAATGCGCTGGTGGCTGATGCGATAGTTACTCTTGATTGAATTGTGAATAAAACCACAAAAGCTATCCGGTAACGTTGCGCCCATTTTAATTCACTACTACTAATTAAGCATTATCTTAATTAGTGGGGTGGTCATGCCATATCAAAATTCGAACCAAGAGCGACGCCGTTTTTTAAAACTACTGGCAGGTGCGAGCGCGATAGGCTTGATGCCGGCAAGCTTACCCTCACGTGCTCAGACGCGCGCTAAGGTGGTTATTGTGGGTAATGGTGCTGCCGGTATTGCGTTAGCTAATCGCCTTGTGCAACACCTTTCCGCTGATCAGATAGCATTAGTGGGTTCACGTCAGCGTCACCTGTATCAGCCTGGACAAACTTTGGTGGCATCTGGGTTATGGAAAGTATCCCAAGTCCTATCAACAACAGAACAATGGTTACCTGCTGGTATAAAATGGCACCAACAAAATGCCAATGCGTTTTTACCTGCACAACAACAAGTTGTACTCGAGGATGGCACCAAGCTTAGCTATGACGTACTGGTCGTTGCCATGGGCACCCAACTTAATTACACCCTCATTGAGGGAATGGAGGAACGCCTTATTGGTCAGCATGGTATTGGTAGCGTTTATCCGGGGCCAGAGGGTGCATTAGCAACGGATACGGCGTTCAAACAGTTTATGAATAAAGGCGAAGGCAAAGCCATATTTACTCTTGCTGAAACACCAATCAAGTGCGCGGGCGCACCACTTAAAATGACCTTTACCTCGCTTGCACGTCTTGAGCAGACTGGCCATCGTCAAGCATATGATGTGAACTTCGCCACGCCGTTTAAAGACCGATTATTTTCGATTCCCGTTTATAACGACTTTGTCATGGAACGCTTTGGTGACCAAGGGGTAGACATTGCTGATCAGAAAACGTTGATTGGCATCGACCCGACCAATAAAAAAGCACACTTCTCACTCACAGCAACGGGGAAAACACGGGTCGAAGAGTATGATTATATCCACGTCGTGCCTCCAATGAGTGCGCCCGATGTGATCAAGCATAGTGATCTGGTTTGGAACCAAGGTCCTCATAAGGCTGAATGGATGGCAGCGGACCAATATACGCTACAACATCCCACTTTCCCCAATGTATTTGGTATCGGTGATGTGACTGGGATTCCGCTATCGAAAACGGCTGCAAGTGTAAAAAAACAAGTTCCCATCGTTGAGGCAAACCTCTTAAGTTATCTGAACGACAAGCCTTTAGAGGCTGAGTTCAATGGATATACCTCTTGCCCATTGATCACTGGGTTTGGCAAAGCGATTCTGGCTGAGTTCGGTTACGGTGGCAAATTACTCCCTTCTTTCCCGTTTATTAGTCCAACAGAAGAAACGTGGATGGCTTGGGTAATGAAAGAACAAATGTTGTTACCAGCCTATCAAGCGATGTTGGATGGAAAAATTTAATGGAGGCGGACATGACTCTTGACGCAATTTTTACCGTACTACTGTACTCAGCCGCTCCTTACTGGGGATGGTTATTATTTTTAGTGGGTGTGCCTATAGTGTCGTTAGTGATTTTTCGTCGCTTTTCTTTGCGCAGCGCCAAGCGCGCTTTTGTATTCAGTATTGTAGTCGGCCTTGTCTGTGCACTTTCAGCACCACCGTTAACGGGCTCCAAACTTGCGATGCTTAATGGTGTCGCAGACTGGGGGATGTTAATCATGGTTGCGATAGGTGCGACACTCTACACTATGATCGTGGCGGCGATCGTTTTGAAGCCACAATCAACGTCGTTGTTCGGCCAACGGGCACAATGATCGTATCGAGCGATTCATCAACATAGTGTGCGATCAAATCACTAAACTTTTCCGAAAAATTGATCTATATCTTTGGTTGTTACATAACTGTTAAAAATGGTGCAAAGCAACCAAAGGAGCGACACAATGGCGTTTTCAGTACAACCCGATTCCATGTTGCCAGACATTGGCGATCATGAGCGCGCGATGGTTGAGCAAGAGGTAAAGCTCTCGGTCACCGATGCCAATGGCAAATCACTGGGGTATTTAGCGATGGTGCCAGATGCGCAGCGCTTTATTACCTTAACCCAAGATAACGCAGAGGCGTTGAGTTTTATCAAAACCCCTTGCAGCGTCAATGCGGGCTATTATCAGTGGTCGTTTTTTTATGACGATATTGAGTATGGCCTGGACTGTTTAATTGAACCTGACAGAAACAAGTGTCGGCTATATGCCAATGATCATGCGGCAGCCGCGCCATCGTGGAAGCTTGTTGAGGAAGGGGAGCGTGGTCCTTTGATGATGGCAGCCCCCATCTCAGCGATTGGGCCGGGCACGCGTATTGCTGTTACCTCTGATGAAGCTGACGTTCCGAATGTATTAATTGGAGCGCTTGAAGGCGGCGTGTTGGTGCATGAGCAGCCAAGTTAAATTGGGTTGAACACCGAGTATCTTACCGGCCAGTGCTCTGTCACTGGCTTTTTTTGCCAATCAATCTCACGCTCTAACTGCATGTGTTAATTCACTTTCATTTTAGCTGTGAGCATTATCAAAGAACTGTTCATCAATCATTTTTAGTAAAAAAGTGTTAAGTGCTCACGGATGGCCTATATAAACACTTTGTAAACAAAAAGTTAAAAGTGATGCTGCTGATGTAATAGTAAATAATGCTGGTAGGTTGGACAAATAAAGCGATTTTCTCTGCGGAAAAAGTTGCTGTTGATGCATAGCTTTATAAACGTGCTTGTTGTTATTTGTAGGCAATCAATCTTTGATACGTTTAACCATTGTAAGGAATACAATATGTTAAAGCATGTTCTTAGCTGCTGTATTGCATCAGCATTAGTCGCTGCATCGCCTGCAGCGCTCGCAAAACAGGAAGAGGGTAAACAAGCGATCTCTCAGCAGCAAACGCTAGCGCCACTCGTTGTCGCGTCAGACAAGCAGGGGATTGAAGACCAATACATTGTGGTATTCAAACAACCGATGACGCTCAGCGACGATCCACAAGCGCGACAAACCTTCACGCAGCAGACCGTTTCAAGCATGGTCAACCAACACGCGGTTAAAGTTGAGAAAGTGTTTGATCGCTCGCTGAGTGGCTTTGTAGCTAAGCTTACGCCAGAGCAACTGCGCGCGTTGCGTATGGACGAGCAAGTTGATTTTATTGAGCAAGATAAGACGATTTCCTTGGACCCGGTAATCACCCCAAACGCCAACCAGAGTAATCCAGTTTGGGGGTTGGATCGCATTGACCAACGCAACCTGCCTTTGGATAACAATTACAGCACCAATTTTGATGGCACAGGTGTGACGGCGTATGTCATTGATACAGGTGTGACAACGTCACACGTAGAGTTTGGTGGTCGTGCTCGCTCTGGCTATGACTTTGTTGATAACGATAATGACGCGTCAGACTGTAACGGTCACGGCACCCATGTGGCCGGCACTATCGGTGGTAGCCAATATGGCGTCGCTAAAAATGTCGACATTGTTGGGGTGAGAGTGCTGAGCTGTAGTGGTTCGGGCTCGACGTCCGGTGTGATTGGCGGGGTTGATTGGGTGGCTGCTAATGCCAGTGGACCATCGGTGGCAAACATGAGCTTGGGTGGTGGCGTGTCTACAGCACTGGATCGCGCGGTTGCCAGTGCGGTGCAATCGGGCGTGAGCTTTATGCTGGCGGCTGGCAATTCCAATGCCGACGCCTGTAACAGCTCGCCGGCCCGTGAGCCAAGTGGCGTCACCGTGGGCTCAACAACAAGCAGCGATAATCGCTCTAGCTTCTCCAACTGGGGCAGCTGTCTTGATGTATTTGCACCAGGCTCGCAAATCAAATCTGCTTGGTATGACGGTGGTTATCGCACCATCAGTGGCACGTCAATGGCCACACCTCATGTTGCCGGTGTTGCTGCCTTGTATTTACAAGAAAACAATAGCTTATCGCCAGCACAAGTCGAGAGCTTAATTAGCAACCGTGCTAGCGTCAATAAAATCAGTGATCCTCGTGGTTCGGTCAACAAACTCCTCTACAGCCAAGCGGATAGCAGCTGTGAGCCTGATTGTGGCCCGACGCCAGGGCCAAAAAACGAGCTCAAAAATGGCCAGCCAGTCACGGGTATTGCTGGGGCTCAAGGTGCGCAGCGCTTCTTTTACGTTGATGTTGACGCGGGGCAACGTCTAACGGTCAATATTAGCGGTGGTTCAGGCGATGCAGATTTGTATCTACGCTATGGGGCGAAACCAACTTTAAATAGCTGGGACTGCCGTCCATACAACTACGGCAATAGTGAAGTGTGTACGGTACAAAGCACACAAAAGGGTCGCTATCACGTGATGCTTAATGGTTACACTGCTTTTAACGGTGTCAGTGTGACAGCGCGATACTAATGCGCTGTCATTAAGGCGGTCGCGTTATGACCGAAACCGTTTTATGACCCAAGATGACGTTAAAGCGCGGCGAAAGCCGCGCTTTTTCTAGTCGTATTGGCGTAAGCAATCGCATAGCAAGTTGAGAAAGCCCGCTCGATCGACGGCTATGGTCACCTCGGTATTTGCGAGATTGCCTGTGACGTGATAACGGTCAACCACCGTCATTCCAGTAGTCAACGCGCCTTGTGTCTCGACATCCATCCATACGGACTCACACTCAAACAGTTCAGGCATCACTAGCCTCGTCATGGCCGGGATCGCAGTCGATAATAATGGATTCACGCATAAACTGGCCTGTCGCTGAATTGGCGTGCATGCTGCTCAGCACAGGATAAACGCCTTGCCACTTGCAGCGTATGATCGTCCTCGCTAATTGCTCACGCGAGCGAAATGTAACAGGTGAATAATTTATCATCAAAAACTGAGAGATGAGCTGTTACACATTGTCAACATGTTGCGAACGAAAATGTGGTTGTTGCATTATTTTGCAAACAATTCAATCAATCTAACTTCGGTTAATAATTTGGTGTTTAATTCCATTTTATTAGCCATTATATAGTTATATAAACTGCCATTTTGAATTTAAACTAGATTATATGACAAGTTTTTAACAAAACAATTAGGACATATACCTATTACATTTATGTGATACTTTAAGTCGAACTCGATAGTATGCAACCGCACAAAATATTATAACTAAGAGAGTTTGACGTGAACCAGACTATAGATATCTCCTCAAAAAGAGTATCCCACCGTTGGACCCAACATGATACCCATTGGGCACTGAGCTTGTTCGGTACCGCGGTGGGAGCCGGGATCCTGTTCCTTCCGATTAATCTTGGGATGGGGGGCTTTTGGCCACTCCTAATTATGGCCGTACTGGCGTTTCCGATGACGTTTATGGCTCACCGAGGCTTAGCGCGCTTTGTGTTGTCGTCTCGCCACAAAGATGCCGATTTCACCGATGTGGTTGCCGAACACTTCGGCAGCCATGCAGGCCGTTTGATCTCCGTGCTGTATTTTCTTTCTATTTTCCCCATTTTGTTGATATATGGCGTTGGGCTGACTAATACAGTTGATAGTTTTTTGGTTAATCAACTCGGGTGGGCGTCGCCAAACCGTGTCATGCTGTCTGGTGTGCTAGTCGCAGGTATGATTGCGATCATGATGGGGGGCGAGCGCCTGATGCTGCGTGCATTTGCGGCGATGGTTTATCCGCTGGTTGCTATCTTGGCGTTTTTGTCTTTTTACCTAATACCATCATGGCAAGCACCGAACCTCGCTATGCCCGGGATGGGAGAACTGGGCATGAATCTATGGCTAGCGGTGCCTGTGGTGATCTTTTCGTTCAGCCACGCCGCGGCAATTTCGAGTTTTGCTAATATTCAACGCCGTCACTATGGTGATGACGCCCATGGCAAGTCAGAGCAAATTCTTAAACGCGCGGGCGTGATGTTAGTTGCCTTTGTGCTGCTGTTTGTGTTCTCGTGCGTGCTGACGCTCACTCCAGCACAAATGGCGGAAGCGAAAGCGCAAAATGTATCAGTGCTCTCATACCTTGCTAATGTCACCCAAAATCCATTTATTGGCACTTTGGGGCCATTAGTTGCTTTCATTGCGATCACCTCTTCGTTTTTGGGCCACTTCTTGGGCGCGCGTGAGAGCCTCAATGGCCTGGTGACCAAACACAGCACATTGACCTACAAAAAGGCTGATAAACTTGGCGTGATAGTGATGTTCTTTGCCATTTGGTGGTGTGCGGTGATTAACCCCAGCATCCTCGATATGATGGGCGCATTATCTGGGCCTGTGATTGCGATGATCCTATTTATTATGCCAACGGTTGCGGCCTATAAAGTCAAAGCACTGGCACAGTATCGCGGTAAAGCGGGGACGTACTTTATCTTTGTGACTGGCATGTTGGCGATTTCGGCATTGCTTTATAACTTGATAGGCTAATGAAGAACCCGTTATAACCTGTTAAAAGCGTCCAATGGGCGCTTTTAGGCCTCTAAGCGCAAGTAAAAAACGCGATCACGGCTTCATATGGTGAGTCGTCACTACTGAATTTTATGGAGAGTGACTGATAACCCTCCCTTAAACCCTCCCTCAATAATATACTAAGAGACCACTAACAGTACTTGCTATTTTTCTTTTGTATCACTAAAGTCTAAATATTAGCTTTTTCTTATGTAAAGGTCGCTATGCTGCCTAAACGATTTTTTCCTATTGTTGCGCCTTTTTTAATGTCAGTGTTAATGGTGACACTGATGACAGCGGTAATTACGGCTGTGAATACTGGGTTAAGTGATGGGTTTGTTTGGCGTTGGGTTGAGGCTTTTATCGTCGCTTGGCCGATCGCATTCACCATTATTTTTCTCTCGTCAAAGCATGTACAGCGTTTAGCGCAGTGGTTATGCAGTCGCGATTAAAGATCAATCGAACACGTTGAGAACGGCGCAGTTCTTACCTTGCTTTTTAGCTTGATACATAGCTTTATCGGCATCAACAATTTCACTGTGAGGCATACCATTTGGGTAGTAAGCCACGCCCAAACTGATGGTAACGGGCATAGACGGATGGTTAAATAACCCAAGGCTTTGTCTTGATATCTCGTTGCACAGTAGCTTACCTTGCGCGAGGGCGCGTTCAGCGGAGGAAAAATACTGTAGTACGGCAAACTCCTCGCCACCAATCCTCGCCACCACGGCGTCGTTGGTCAATAGACTCCGCGCTGTTTGGGCAACAAAGCAAATGACTTCGTCGCCATGGGCGTGGCCAAAGCCATCGTTAAAGGCTTTGAAATCATCAATATCAAACACCATCAGAGTTACCCCCTTTATGTCGCGCATTTGCCCATATAAGCACTGATAAAAATAACGTCTGTTGTGTAGCAAGGTGAGTGAGTCGGTAATGGCTTGGTCTTGCAATAAGTCGTTGGCGGCTTGTAATGCGCGGGTTTTTTGTTTAACTGTTCTTTTCAGTAACATGATATAGCTGATCGCAATGATCACGCCAAACACGAACAGCGTTGGCAATAAATACGCCGGATAGACGGTCTCGACATCGTAATACACCCAGCGGTTTAAGAGCTGCCGTTTGGTATCTTCGTCGAGCCAAGCAAACTTATTATCAATCTGGTTGAGTAATGCCGTATTCCCTTTTGCAAAACCGGCATACAACATTTCTGTATACAGGTGTCTGACAGGCACAAACAGATTTTGGTTAGTGGTGGTGTAAAGGTAATAATTGGCCACTTGTAGATCGGCGACGAAGGCTTGGATCTCTTCCGATAACGCCGCATCAAGCATGGCTTGGTTATTGCGGAAAAGCTGTAGCGTTACGTTTGGAAATTCCGTTCTCATAAACTCTTCTTCGTACCCACCTTGCACAACACCGACTGTGTGGTCGGTATCACCCGCTAACACATAATCCGCTGATACGCCCGTGAGCGCCTGGCTAAAGAATACTTGCGTATCGATGCTGAACAATGGAGTGCCGAAATCCATAAACGCTAGCCGTTCTGGCGACTGGAGTAAGCCGGCGTGAACATCGGCTTCACCGTTTCGCACAGCGTCAATAGAGTCTTGCCAGTCGGTCAAAACGAATTCAATTTGATAGCCATTGCGTTTGCCAAATTCTTTCCAAAAGTCAATCAAGATCCCTTTCGGTTGTTGATTGTCGTCAAGATAGGAAAATGGCCGCCAAGCGTGTGAGTTAGCGACTTTTAATACAGGGCTTTGTGGCTTGGATTGCTGATTCTGCTCTGCATTAAGCGCTAGGCTGATCGACAGGAGTACGCTGGCGCCCAAAACCACAATGATGTGACGAATCAACATACATAGCACCCCAGAATGACTCATAAACAACCCTTGAATCTGGTAATGAATTCAAATGACGCCGCCCAACGCATCACGTCATTATGATCAGTATATGATTAAAACCTCAGCGGCTGGGGATAAATGTCACTTTTCCCCGATACTGAGAGGATAGTATGTTGACGATGATGCAAAAAATTTCGGTAGTTTAGAGGCATGTGGGGGCGCACCGGGCGTTGCCAAGCTGCCGACGCACCACATTGTTATCCGTTAGTGTTTGGCTCCGTGCTCAGCGAGGACATGAGCGTTGACTGTTTGAAAGGGGTACGACGCGAGGGCGCCAAAACCGGGTATTGTCTTCGCTTTGATTTTGGTATGGAGCGGCGAAGATAGACCGAGTAAAAAGCGCGTGGTCGCCGCGTGGCTTGGCGTTTCATCGCAAGCGGCGGCAAAGTGCTGACACCATGATGATAATGCATGTACATCGATCGCGGGTAACTCTGGACGGGGAAGTAAATGAGCAATATGTCCTTGGCATACCGAGCAGTGACCACAGGTAGTTGGTGCGTCGCGATCTCCAAAGTAGTCGGCAAGGCGCTGACTAATACAGGTTGAAGAGGCCAATAAAGCCAGTAATTGGTTGATGCGGGCTAGTTCGCTCTCTTCCTTTTTAGCAAAAAGATTATGTAATTGTTCGGTCTGCGCTTGAACATCAATCTCATTGGGGCTGACCGAAAAGACTTGCGTAGCTTGTTGAGTGGCAAGTGACAGCCAACCTTGTTCATGAAAATATTCCAGTGCTTTTAACGCGCGCTTTCTTTCTGCCCCAAAGCGTTGCCACAGTTGTTGGAAATCCATCTTGTACCAGGTTTTGGCTTTGACCGCGCATGCAAATAGCTGGGCTACAAATTCGCGCCGCTCACCCTGAAATTTAGCCGTAATGGTGTCTGGCGACGCAACACATTGGAACTTCACATCGGCAAAGTAACTGTATTGGCTGGTGATCACGCCGGCCATTTCTAAATAAACCAGCAAGGTTTTTAGCGGTAAAAGGCGAATATTATACGTCCGTGACAGGCTGTGCAGCATAACTTCCCATTGTTGACCCGCTTGTTTTATTTCTTCCAGTACGCCCTGAATCGCTGCCTTGTCGGGTGTATCGCCGTAGATAAAATTTTCCAGCACATTCAGGCTAGATTGGTTGGCGAGCACTGTGCACGTTGCGTTTTCTCCGTCTCGTCCCGCGCGGCCAATTTCTTGGCTATAATTTTCGATTGATTTAGGTAAGTCAAAATGGATGACACGCCGGATGTCCGCCTTATCGACGCCCATCCCAAAAGCGATGGTCGCGACAATACACGGCGCACGGCCCGACATAAATGCCTCTTGTATTGATACACGCGTCTCGTGATTCATGCCGGCATGATAAGCGGTCGCGGGGATATGCTGGGTTTGTAGCCACTCGGCGATATTCTCCGCGGTCTGCTGCTGGGTGACATAAATGACAGTTGGCAAATGGGGGTCGGGCTGCAACTGCTTAATTAGCGCTTGCTGTTTGTGCGCCTCTTCCACGGCGACCACATTCAGGTGTAGGTTAGGACGATAAAAGCCGGTTAACGTGGTGTTATTTGACGGAATCGCAAACTTTCGCTGCATGTCTTCAACCACTGCCGGCGTCGCAGTTGCGGTGAGAAGCAACACCTGTGGAATACTCAACTGCTCTCGGTAGGCGGGGAGTTTGAGATAATCGGGGCGAAAATTGTGGCCCCACTCAGAGATGCAGTGTGCTTCATCTACGACCAATAAAGAGATCGGGATGGGGGCAATAAATTGGCGAAAGCGTTCGTTGTTTAACCGTTCGACCGAAATCATCAGGACTTTGATGTCGCCGCGACGGATCTGCTCCATCACTTGTTTAGTTTGCTCGGGAGTCTGTGTGGAATCAATGGTAGCGGCGGCAATGCCTTTGCGGCGCATAAATGCGATTTGATCATGCATTAATGCAAGCAAAGGTGAAATCACTAGGGTTAAGTGGGGCAGTTGTGTGGCGGGCAGTTGATAGCACAATGACTTACCCGCACCGGTAGGAAAAATCGCACAGGCCGACTCCCCTTGCATTATCTGAGAAATCACCGACTCTTGTCCTGTCCGAAATGATGAAAACCCAAAAACGTCCTCAAGTGCTTGTGCCAACATACCGTCTTTCCCCTATTTTTAACCCAGTGTCTGTTTTTGAACAGGCGGGAAAAGGTATCGGCTATGTGCCGAGGTTGCAAGCACAGGCGGTATGCGTGCGAGCGGCCCCATTATCTTCAATAAGTGGGGCCGATCTTTTCTTAACGGATGCGAGAGCTATCACAGCGCCTCAATCAGTGCCGCGATCTCATCCCACCTTTGCTCATCAATCAACTTGCCGGGCACCATCCAGGTGCCGCCGCATGCGAGCACCGAGGGCAACGCGAGATAATCACTCACATTCGCCTCACTCACGCCGCCGGTTGGCATGAAACTGACGGGGTAGACGGCAGATAACGCTTTTAACATCGCAATGCCGCCCGACGCTTCCGCGGGGAAAAACTTCAACGTATCAAGCCCAATTTCCATGGCTTGCTCGACTAAACTGGGGTTATTGATACCGGGGATGATAGGAATGCCGCGTTGCTGGCAATGTTTCACTGTGGTGGGGTTAAGCCCAGGGCTGACAATAAAATCGGCGCCTGCGTCAATCGCAGCGTCGACTTGGGTAGTAGTGAGTACCGTACCCGCACCTATGAGCATATCGGGATACGCATCGCGCATGAGACGAATAGCACGGGCAGCCGCGTCGGTACGAAAGGTGATTTCGGCGCACGGTAGGCCATTATCCACCAAGGTTTTGGCGAGCGGGACAGCATCATCCGCATTGTTAATCGCAATCACTGGCACGATGCGAATTGCCTTAAGGCGTTGATTCAGTTCAGTCATGGGGGTCCCTTACAGTAAAATGCTTAATAGCGCAACGATAACAAACGCGATGGTTCCGAGCAGGGTTTCCATCACAGTCCAAGTTTTAAGTGTGGTTTTTTCATCCATTTCGAGCAGGCGCGACACCAACCAAAAGCCCGAGTCGTTGAAATGCGATAAAACGGTGGCTCCACCTGCAATCGCGATGACAATAAAACATAAATCCAATTGAGATAAACCCACAGTGTGCGACACCGTAGGCGCGATGAGTGCTGCTGTGGTGGTGAGAGCAACGGTGGCAGAGCCTTGTGCAACGCGCAAGCAGGTAGCAATCACAAATGCTGCCAATATTATCGGCATGCCCGTGTCTGACAGCATGGTGGCGAGTGCTTGACCGATACCGCTCGCGCGCAAGACGCCACCAAACATGCCGCCCGCGCCAGTGACCAAAATCACCGCACAAATTGGCGCTAACGAATCGGTACACAGTTTTTCCATTTTACTCTTACCCAGTTTTTGGCCAAAGACCAACAAACAGGTCAATAGGGTGATGAGCAGTGCAACTGGAGTTTTACCCAGCATACGCAAAAAACCGACCCAAGTGCTTTCCCCGTTAACCATACCCGCGACACTGAGTGCGTTCAGACCCGTATCGAGGAAAATAAGCAGTACAGGGAGCAATAAAATCATCAACACAGTTGAAAAGGCGGGGTAATCCTTTTTGCTTTTAAACATGACCTCGGTGTTTAAAAACGCTTTCGCGAGTGGGATGTTGAATTTCTTGCCGGCATACAGGCCAAACAAGTAGCTACCCAAATACCAAGTAGGAAACGAAACCAGGAGCCCGACCACCAAGAGTAGGCCCATGTCTGCGCCAAGTAAATCTGAGGCAGCAACGGGGCCGGGATGTGGGGGGACAAAGGTATGCATAACCGCAAATGCCCCTGCGACAGGTAGGGCGTATTTTATCGGTGAGCCACCTAAGCGTTTTGCGACGCTAAACATGATTGGCATCATCACAATCAGCCCCGCGTCGAAAAAGATAGGAAAGCCAAACAGTAAAGAGGCAATACCGAGTGCTAGCGGGGCACGGGCTTCGCCAAACCGAGCGATCAGTGTATCGGCCAAGACATTTGCACCGCCGGTGACTTCGAGAATTTTGCCTATCATGGCACCCAGCCCGACGAGTAAGGCAACCGACGCGAGGGTATTGCCAAAACCCGTCATCATGGTTGGCACCACGTTATCGATAGGGATTCCGGTGGTGAGTGCTGTGGCCAAGCTGACCAACGTCAGCGATGCAAAAGCATGTACCTTAAGCTTCATTATTAGGAGTAATAACAACGCGATAGCGCCCAATGCTATCAAGAGTAAGGTGGTGGGTTCAGGGCTTTGTGCGAGTAGTTCCATGGCTCACCTCTTCATACCAAGATGTTTTGTGTTAAACGTCACAAAGTTAAAAGTTACCGGTAACATGTTACCGGTAACCACACTAAGATAAAGACAATTATTGAATGCATGACCAAAAATGAGATCTAGTTAAAATCTCGCTAAGGAGTCGGTATGGAAATGGGTAGTGTGATTGTGATGGGCGTGAGTGGTTGTGGAAAAAGTACCCTAGGTGCGAAGTTGGCACAGCATTTGGGGGCCAAGTTTATCGATGGTGATGACTTACACCCTCGCGCAAATATCGAGAAAATGGCATTAGGACACCCCCTCAACGATAAAGACCGGGAGCCTTGGCTTGAGAGGATCCGTGATGTCGCGTTTAGTTTGGAGCAAAAAAATGAATTCGGTGTCATCGTTTGCTCTGCGCTTAGACGTCAATACCGGGACAGGCTTCGAGAGGGGAATAAGAGCGTCATTTTTCTGTTTCTCGATGGTAGCTATGAGTTAATTCTTGAACGTTTGCGAGCGCGTAAAGGCCACTTCATGAGAACCGAAATGCTTGACAGTCAATTTGCTGCTTTAGAAAAACCGACGGGTATTGAATCAGACGTGATTTCTGTTGATATCAATCGAGACATCGAATCCTTAACAAAGTACGCCGCGTGTCTCATTACTGGTAACCAAGAGGTAGCTTGATGATGCATCCTAAAGTTGAGGCGGTGACTAACGAGCTACGCCAACGCAGCGAATCTGCGCGCACCGCATTTTTACGCCAAACCCAGTGGCAAGTCGAGGCAGGTAAGACGCGAGCAAGCTTGTCTTGTGGCAACATCGCGCATGCGGTCGCCGCATCGTGCCAGCAAGACAAACAGCAGATGCTGGATATGACCACTGCCAATGTGGCGATTATCAGTGCCTATAACGACATGCTTAGCGCTCACGCACCTTATGCTTACTACCCTGATCAGATCAAAGCCGCCTTGCAGCCATTGGGCCACACGGCGCAAGTGGCAGGCTGTGTGCCTGCGATGTGTGATGGGGTGACGCAAGGCCAGCCAGGGATGGAGATGTCGTTGTTTTCACGTGATGTGATTGCTCAGGCAACTGCGATATCGTTAAGTCATAATGTGTACGATGCCACACTGTTGCTTGGCGTATGCGATAAAATTGCGCCGGGGCAACTGATGGGCGCGCTTACCTATGCACACTTACCGACGTTATTTGTGCCCTCTGGCCCGATGCCCACGGGCTCAACCAACGAGGAAAAAGTGGCCGTGCGTCAAGCATATGCAGCCGGTGACATCGGAAAAGAGGCATTATTGGCGATGGAATGTCAGGCTTATCACAGCCAAGGGACCTGCACCTTCTACGGCACGGCCAACACCAATCAACTGGTGCTTGAAGCTATGGGATTAATCCTTCCCGGCGCTGCGTTTGTCGCCCCTAACTCGGCGTTGCGCCAAGCGTTGACTTGCTATGCTGCGACAGCGTTAGCATCCCAGTGTACGGGAAGTGCGACATTCCGAGCCCTCGCCGATGTGGTGACGGAAAAAAGCGTTATTAATGGCGTGGTCGCGTTGTTGGCTTCAGGCGGCAGCACCAACCATACCATCCATTTGGTGGCCATGGCGCGGGCAGCAGGGATTAAACTAACGTGGGAAGATATTGATGCGTTATCCCATGTGGTTCCCTTATTGACTCGAATGTATCCTAACGGCCCGGCTGATATTAATGCTTTTGAAGCGGCCGGAGGCGTCCCCACTCTGATGACTCACTTACATGCGCTAGGGTTATTGCATGCCGATACCTTGCCTGCCGTTGGCCAATTTAGCGACCAATTGACTACTCCACGATTAGATCAGGGGCAGCTTGTTTGGGAAGCCGCCACACCATCAAACGACACAGGGGTGATAGCTGCTCCCGGCTCGCATTTCAGCTCAACCAGTGGATTACGCATGCTATCTGGCAATGTGGGTAATGCCGTGATCAAGGTCTCTGCAGTAGCTCCGGAGCACCGTGTGGTTAGTGCGCCTGCGCGGGTGTTTGATTGTCAGCACGAGGTCGAGCAGGCCTATCAACGGGGTGAGCTTACCCAGGATGTGGTTGTGGTGGTGCGTTTCAATGGCCCGGCTGCGAATGGCATGCCAGAGCTGCATAAGCTCATGCCGATTCTTGGCAATGTGCAAAAAATGGGTTATCAGGTTGCACTGGTGACAGATGGTCGGTTGTCGGGCGCATCGGGCAAGGTCCCTGCCGCTTTGCACGTCTGTCCCGAAGCCATGCATGGCGGTGTGCTGGCCGCTATTAAAGATGGCGATCTGATCTCATTGGATGCCAATGCTGGCGTATTGACGTGTCATGCTGATTTATCTCTGCGCCCTGTGGCAGAACCGCCCCAAGCTACCCAAACGTGGGGACGTGATTTGTTTGTAGCGGCGCGTCAGCAGGTATCACGCACTGACGAGGGGGCGACGTACTTACTTCCTTCATCGCGTGCATAAGCCATAGTGTGTCATCGCACGGTGCATTTCGTTGATGCGTTATGTCACGTGAATGGGCGAATACTTGGCTAGATAATGAGGGCAGTACATTACCGGTTGTGGTAAAGCAAGTGAGATGGTGGCTTCGTAAACGCCTGGACTTAGCCGTGGAATGCGAGGTGTTAAGGGGCGACCTTGCCACGCAGGGCTTTGGTTTGGCTTTTGCGTTTCTTGGCGTCTACGCGGCGACGTTGTGAAGCCTTGGTGGGTTTAGTGGGTTTACGTTTTTTCTGCTCTACCATCGCGCCTTTGATCAATGCTTGCAAGCGCTCTAGCGCGTCTTCTCGGTTTAGCTCTTGGGTGCGGTAGTTTTGCGCTTTTATCACCACGACACCGTCTTTAGATATACGCGAATCAGACAGCGCCATTAAGCGGGCTTTGTACGCATCAGGCAATGATGAGGCTTGGATATCAAAGCGCAAATGAATGGCGCTCGATACTTTGTTGACGTTTTGCCCGCCTTTCCCTGCCGCGCGGATAGCCGTGAGCTCAATCTCAGTGTCAGGAATCGCTACCTTATTTGATAGGGTGAGCATACAACCTCTCATGCGTGAAGAAAGAGCGCAGTGTACACAGAGTAAGGCCTGCGGCGCAAATAGACCGGCAGGCCAGGGCGGCTGGTTGGTGAGTCATCACGTTAGGGGAGATCAAATACCAGTGCTTGACTGGTTTCGTTGCCCTTATTACTGAAGGTCACATGAAGGACATCTTCAATTTTTGCGCCATCGCCGGGGCCCAGAGATGTCGTTTCAACGTCGAGCGTGCCCGCGATCTCATGCACATAGGCATGGCGTCCTGCCTCCAATGCTAAGGTAACCGATTCACTGGGCGGTAGAATCAGCTGTAGCAAACGCGCATCTTGTTTGATGCGTAAGGTGCCATTTTCTCCGGTTGGGGTCGCGATAACGGTAAAGCCAGCCTGCTTACCAAAATCTTTTTGCTGATAACCCGGCTCCCCGCCTTGTTCATTGGGCTCAATCCAAATTTGTAGAAAGCGCAAGGCTTGGGTTGATGAGGCATTATACTCGCTATGATAAATACCACGCCCCGCCGACATCAGTTGGAACTCGCCAGCGGGTAGAGTTTGTCGGTTGCCTTGGCTATCTTTGTGTTCGATTTCCCCTTCCAGCACCAGACTGATGATTTCCATATCACGGTGTCCGTGGGTATCAAAGCCTGCGGCGGGCGAGACGATATCATCATTGATCACACGCAGTGCAGAGAAGCCCATGTGCTGGGGATCGTAATAGCTACCAAATGAAAAAGTATGGCGGCTTTGTAGCCAGCCAAAGTTGGCCTGACCGCGATCGCTGGCATGACGGACGGTAATCATAATGCTTCTCCTCACTGATTTGATGTTGAACAGCGGTGACGCTGAACAATAGCTGCAGTGTATAAACAAAAACGCCGTGCGAACACGGCGTAAGATTGAGCATCTTGTTCTAAAAAGCTGAATGATCATGGAGAGAACGGTAAGCGATGAAGCTAGAAGTAAAAGTAGCTAGTAAGATGGCCACTGATCTCTTCGCTGTCCCAATGCTGATAGCGCGCTTTACTGCGGATGGACCAATCTGAAGTCACACGCCAGTTCCATGTCATATCCACTTGTGAATGTGACAGTGAATCACGATTAAGCAGGGGAAGATATTGGGCTTGTAAACCGAGGCGGTGGTCATCAGCAAGCTGCCAAAGCAAGCCAGATTCAATCCCTGTTGAAAGATTTAGTTGGTCATCACTGGCATCGCCATGCGAGAGTGCCGTGGACCACAGAGCGTAAGTATGGAGACCATCGGCCTCGCCCCAAGACTGACCTATACCGCCTTGCGCAAACCAACGACTGGATGGCTCTCGCGCAGTGGGTAGACGATCAAAACCTGCGCGGATATTCCACGATAGGCTAGAAAAAACCGGCTTTTTGGGGGCGATTGTCATGGCATCGATCAGATAGAGCTTATCCAATTGTGTATCGCCGTCTTCATCATGGCTCACTGCCACATCGACAAAACTGATTTGCGCGCCGGGGACAAAGCCATCTTGAGGATCCAATAAATCATGATAAGCCGCGCGCCATTCGAGTGTTAACGCATCCGGACGATACCTCGATGCCCTTGCGCCAATTCCAACGCGTGCAGATCCGTGTCCTTTATCCGGTGCGACACTGGTATTAGCGACGGGTTCAAATGGAGAGACGGCGCTGACTTGGCTCCTTAGTACGAGTAGCTGAGTAAGACGCTGTGCATAAGGGTCTCGAGGAAGCCCTTGATCATAGAAATCAAAATTGAGCCATTCGTACGCAAATTCATAAATAGCTGCCAGCTGCTCCGCACTATATTGTTTGTGGTCAGGAAAATCGCCATTTTTTGCTTTTTGTGCTGCTTCAAACACGATTGGAGACGTCTGCTGCGACATATTTAACAATCTAGTGCCAAATGACGCGCGGAAGTTGGGCCTTTCAATCAAATCATTATTGGCGAGCGTTTTAACCGTATCTGAAGGAATGGCTTGAAAAGGAAAGTCACTGACTAGTCGCAACTCTTCGCGGGCCAGCTGTAGCAAGGCAAGTAGTTGGTATGAGCAGTTTTCATCGAGAAAGTAGTAATCGAATGTTGCGCGCTGCATTTCCCATAAGTGCAGGAGTACCCGGTTAACCTCTTGTTCGGAGAGGTTAAGGGCATACTCCCAAATATCGCGAGACTCAATGTCATTGTACTCTCGGACCTTACGGTAATAAGGCATGACGGTAAACTGTCCCGGATAGGCGCCAAACAAGCCTTTTGCGGCATACAAAGCAGCGTTATCGTTTTCGCTTGGTTCGGCAGCAAAGTTGACGGCGAAGGCGACTAATTCTTTGTTGCGGGTCTGATCCCTAGCATCAATGCGTAGTAGGGTGTGGCCGAACATGGATGACGGGTTATTCATAAATGCTGTCGGGAACACTAACGTCATGGCCTTGGGGTCAAGCACCTTTTTCCAGCGTTCAAGTTCGGGGCAATCGAGTTTGGCAGTACGACCTGCTTGAGATTCGAGCCACGTATATCGTGCTGGATAACGGCACCGTGTGGCCTGTGCCACAGCCGTGTCGGCATGATAAAGCGCGTCAATGGTCGCCGTGAGCTCTTGCTTTGGCTGTGTCTTTCCGTGAGGAGAAAGGAAGAAGGTTTGAGAATCGATCGTACTCTCATAACCAGAAAATGTTTGGGGTAAATAGTGACCAAGTTTAAGCCAGTACGTGTGCTTAGCTAAATTGGGAATGTCAAAGTCACTTTTCTCGGCAAACGTAGGCGCGCTAAACAAACAGAGAATAATGAGACTAATAGAGGAAGATAGAGAGGCGAAAGCGTTGAGAAGTCTCATATCAGTACAACGAGTTATATATGAAAACATGAAAGTGCCCGAGTAGGGCACTTTCGTACTCTATCCTGACCAAGTTGGAGAGGATATTATTAGCGTTTCATCACTTAGATTTTATACGCTGCAAGCTGCTCATTTTGAGCAACAACCGTGTTTAGGTTGGTCAGTACTTCCTGTGAAGTTACTTGCTCTGAGGTCATGATAGACGCAAAGTTTTGCTTAGCAACGTCGTTAAATGCTGCTTTGTCTGCATCTTTGATGCCCCATACTTCAGAAAGCGTTGCCAAGGTTTCACCTTCACCACGTGCGATATCACGAGCTAGGTTGTCCATATTTCCATCGATGAACATAGCTAGTTTCTGCTGTGAATCAATGGTGCCAGTACCGTCACAGCCCAATGTACCAAAGGTAATACCAAAGGTTTGGTTACCTGAAGTACCGTTAGTGGTGGCGCCGAGAACTTTGTAAACTTTGCCTTGTTGGCCATCAAATACCATTGTACCCAGACCACAACCGATATCAGAGTCTGCCATTGCAGCGCCAGAAAGAGGAAGAGTCGCAAGAGCAGCGATTGCAATTAGTTTTTTCATGGTAATCCTTTTGATAAAAAATGTTGGCATTCAGCGTTTCTCTCCCCGTATTCGTTCTCAAATGTGAGAATAATAGACAGAGCGACGCCAAAAATTTGGTCTGACGATTCTATTGATTGTTTTGTATAATTTCAACTACACCCAATAAACTTGGGGGAAGCCACCCAAAAATAGAAAAAACGCACTACAAGGTTTTGTGTGGCCCAAAGCACTCATAGTGGAACTGTTCGTCAGGCACGCCAAGCTCGCGAAGTTGTGCTTGAGTATGGCGCATAAAGCCAACTGGGCCACAGAGATACACCTGTACCTCTGAGCTGAACGTATTGCTCACCGCAGTGAGATCCATCCATCCGGTATGATCAAAGTCTTGTCCAAGCGTATCCGTGGGTTGAGGTTGGTTATACCAAATGTGCGTCTGAATATGCGCGTGCTGACGCGCGAGGGTGCGGACAGGATGATTGAAAGCATGCAGTTTGCCGTTCTCGGTAGCATGCAGCCAAGTGACGGGCGCGTCATGTTCGGTCAGGCTTTGTAACATCGCCAACATTGGCGTTACGCCCACCCCGCCAGAAATTAATACCACGGGTGTATCTTGATCCACGTTCAGTTTGAGATCGCCGGCCGGTGGGGTGAGCATCACAGTGCCACCAACGGCCAACTCATCATGTAAGTAATTGGAGACCTGACCTTGTGGTTCCCGTTTTACCGAGATCTGATAATGCTGGCCGTTAGGCGCATGTGACAAACTGTATTGACGAATTTCTTGATGTTCAAAGCCGGTATGATTAACGACAATGCCAATGTATTGCCCGGCCGTAAAAGGCGCGACGGGCTGTCCGTCTTGAGGGGCAAACACAAAACTGGTGACCTGTTCACTCTCGGGGCGTTTTTCAATCAAAGTAAAGGCTCGCTGCCCTTGCCAGCCACCGATTTGGGCGTGGCTATCTTCATAAAGCTGCTGCTCTTTGGCGATAAATACATCCGCGAGCACTTGGTAGGCTTCAGCCCACGCATCGAGCACGGCTTGTCCCGGCGAAAGTAGCTCATCAATGGTAGCCAATAAATGCTGACCGACAATCGGATAGTGCTCAGCTTGGACCAGCAAGCTGGTATGTTTGTGAGCAATCTTCTCTACCGCACCCAGTAAAGCAGGCAAGTTGTCAATGTTCTGTGCATAGGCACAAATAGCGTTAAACAGTGCTTCCCGCTGATCGCCATTTTGCTGGTGGCGGAGGTTAAAAATATCCTTTAACTCGGGGTGATGGTGGAACAGTCTTTGGTAAAAGTGGGTTGTCAGCTTCGGGCCAGTTTCGGCGAGTACAGGGGCAGTTGATTTAACAATATCAATGGTTTGTTGGCTTAACATCAGCATCTCTCTAAACATGTATATTTAATGCATGTTTTAAGTTGTATCTCAAATATATCTTTTAATCAATAGAAGACTTACAATTCGGCCAAGCAGCAAGAGGCGCACATGCAACTAACCAGCTTTACAGATTACGGACTTCGCACCTTGATTTTTCTGGCTTCCTTGCCAGAGGGTGAGCTCACCAACATTACCGAGGTGACACGCTTGTTTGGGGTGTCGCGCAATCATATGGTGAAAGTCATCAACCGTTTAGGGCAGTTAGGCTATATTCAAACGGTGCGCGGGAAGAACGGGGGGATTCGTCTACTGCAAGCGCCGACCGCCATCACGGTGGGGCAAGTGGTACGCGACCTTGAACCGTTGGAACTCGTCAATTGCTCGGTTGAGTTTTGTCATATCACCCCAGCGTGCCGTTTGAAAGAGCGCTTAGCAAAAGCCAAGCAAGCCTTTTTAGAAGAGTTGGATGCATGCACCATCGATGCGCTTATCAACGACAATCGCGAGTTAATGATCCTGCTCACCCGCCCCTAAATGTGCAAGGACAGCACTAAGTAGAGCTTATGGCCAATTCCGCTTCAACACACACAGCTTCGACACCATCTGCTTCAAGTCGCAACAGTAAAAACCTGACCGTTTTGTGGGAGCTGATTGCGTTTATTCGTCCTTATCGCTGGCAAGTGAGTGCGGCCTTGTTGGCCTTGGTGTTTACTGCATCGTTAACGCTGTCGGTCGGACACGGCGTTCGGCTTTTGATCGACCAAGGCTTTGCACAGCAATCACTGGTTGAGCTGGGGAATGCGGTACAGTTTATTTTGCTGATCACGGTATTAATCGCGATTGGCACCTTCTTCCGCTTCTATCTGGTGTCGTCAGTGGGTGAGCGGGTTAGTGCTGATATTCGCCAAGCGGTGTTTGATCATGTGATTGGCCTGCATCCGAGCTATTTTGAAACCCATGGCAGTGGCGAGATCATGTCGCGTATCACCACAGATACTAGCTTGCTGCAAAATATTATCGGCTCTTCCTTTTCCATGGCAATGCGCAGTGCGTTAATGTGTGTGGGCGCGATCATCATGCTGTTTGCCACCAATATTAAACTGACGTTGATTGTGTTGGCCTCCGTGCCTTTTATTTTGGTGCCAATACTTATCTATGGCCGTCGTGTGCGGGCGTTGTCGCGGCAAAGCCAAGATTCGATGGCGGATGTAGGCAGCTATGCCGGCGAAGCCATCACCAATATTAAAACCGTGCAAAGCTTCGCGGTAGAAGATCACGCCAAAGCCGCCTTTGGGCAAGAGGTGGAGCGTGCCTATCACATCGGATGCGAGCGCGTGAAACAACGAGCCATTCTTATTTCCGGGGTGATCGTGATTGTGTTCAGCGCCATTACTGGCATGTTATGGGTCGGCGGGCGCGATGTGATTCAAAGCACCATGTCGGCAGGCGATTTGGGCGCCTTTGTATTTTTCGCCATCATGGTTGCCTCTTCCATGGCCACCTTGTCGGAAGTGATGGGGGAGTTGCAGCGCGCGGCAGGCGCAACAGAGCGCTTGGTGGAGCTTTTACACGTGCATAGCCATATTCGTACTCCCGCCAACTCGCTGAGTGTCGATGCCCAATCATTAAGCAACGATATTTGTTTTGAAGCGGTGCACTTTCATTATCCCACGCGTCCCCATCAACCGGCGATTGATACGCTGAACCTTGCTATTCAGCCCGGTGAAGTCGTCGCCTTAGTCGGACCGTCGGGGGCGGGAAAAACCACCGTATTTGAATTACTGCAACGCTTTTATGATCCGCAGTCAGGCGCGATTATGCTAGGCGGGCAAGATATTCGCCGCTTATCCCCGCAAGCGTTGCGCCAACAAATGGCATTGGTGCCACAACAACCCGCTCTGTTTAGCGATGATGTGATAGGTAACATCCGCTACGGCAGGCCAGACGCCAGTGACCAAGCCGTGAAAGAGGCGGCCATTCAAGCGCACGCTGATGCCTTTATTCAGCAATTACCGGATGGTTATCACAGCTTTTTAGGTGAGCGAGGCGTGCGGCTTTCGGGCGGCCAACGACAGCGAATTGCGATTGCCCGCGCAATTCTCAAGGATCCGCGTATTTTATTGCTCGATGAAGCGACCAGCGCGCTGGATAGTGAAAGTGAGCATGCGGTGCAGCAAGGCTTGGCGGCTTTAATGCAGGACCGTACTACCTTGATTATCGCTCACCGCTTATCGACCATTCAGCATGCTGACCGCATTGTAGTGATGGATCAAGGTAAGTTGGTGGATGTAGGCAGCCATACCGACTTGCTGGCGCGCTGCCCTCTGTATCAACGCTTGGTAAAACGGCAATTTAGTCAGCCATCGCATTCCTAAGCGTTGTTTTCCAATTCTTTGATTTGTTGGTCAATCTTTTCCGCTTCTTCGGTGAGTAGTGAGTAACCTCTGATATCGCCATTGCGCTGGGCCTCAAAGGCTTGTTGTTGTTTGGCGTCGTACTGTTTTTTTAGCTTTTTAACCGGATTCGGCTTTAGAAACGAGAGCATAGTGGATCCCTATAAATAAATGGTCGTTTTCACTACGACGTCAACCTCCACTTAGATGACCGATTTATTGGTTGTATGTAAGTTGATTGCATTCAGCATCACGCTTTTTCTAGCGGGTTAACACAATGTTGGATTCAAATAATGTCAATCATTAGTATATGCTAATATTTTGATGGATTATAAAAAGGAGTGCATCATGAACAAGAAACAAATGATCGGTGTGCGAGAACATCAAATGCGATCGATGAAACTGTTGGGTCAGTTATGCGAAGCGGTTTATTCCTAAATTAGGTGCGAAAACTCGGGTTTAGTACTCTACCGACCATTTTTCTCAGCCAAATATGAGCCGGATCCGTCGCTTTTCTTCGGTGCCAAATCATATCGAAGTCAAAGGTATCAATGTGGAAAGGAGGCCGAAAAATAGTCAGTTTCTGATTATTTTCGCCCGATTCCAATGCTCTGGCTGCTACCGTTAGGATGAGATCTGTTCCGGTCACTAACTCACCGGCCGTTCTCCAATGTGGCAAGACCATACTGATATTTCTGTTGTGGCCTATTTTGTTTAGTGATTGATCAATTTCGTTGTCAGTACCTACTCTCAACGCCACAAGCACATGAGATCGCGCCAACCAAGCGGATAAATCTAAGTAACCGCACTCGGGCATCGTTGAACTATCGGCGACACAGACAAACTCTTCATTGAAAAGTGTTTCGACTTGTAACTCTTTACCCACTTCAGGAAATACGCCAAACGCAAGATCGGTTTCCCCATCAATTATACTAGCGATCATTGCATCTCTACTACCTTGTGTAACAACAAGCTTAATATTGGGAGCTATGGCTCTAATTTGACGTGAAAGTTCAGGCAGAATAACTTTCGCACCGTAATCCGACATAGCTACGTGGAAAGTACGACTGGTCAGATTAGGATCAAACTCTGGCGGTTCAAAGAGCGTTGTCAGCTGGGAAAGCGCTTCGTCTAGCGGTTGTAAAAGCTCCTCTGCTTTAGGCGTCAGTTCAAGTTTGCCAGACTTCCTAATCAGTAAAGGATCATCAAATATTCTTCTTAGATAAGCCAGCGAATGGCTAACTGCGGGCTGGCTTTTATTTAGCCTTACCGCTGCCCGTGAAATGTGTTTTTCAGACAACAAAGCCTGTAAGGTAACCAAGTGATTAAGATCGATTCGTCTCAGATAATTCATATTGTGCATTTGAATGAGCATGATAATTTAACTCATTGTACAGAATATAAATTTCTAGACAAATCTATATTCTTTACCATCTGCTAGGTTAGTTTATGAGCTAGAACCGATAGCCCTAGCTCGTATAGCGTTTATTCAAACACAATCTGTCGTTGCTGATCGGAAATAAACTCTTTATCATCAGGACTTTTTTCTATCGTGCCAAATGGCATTTGGGCGATAAGCTTCCAACTTTTAGGTAACTGCCACTCATCAGAAATTGCGGTGTCAATTAATGGGTTATAATGCTGTAGCGTCGCACCAAGATTCTCTTCAGCAAGTGCAGTCCAGACAGTTAACTGCGCCATGCCATTCGCCTGTTCAGACCATTTTTCAAAGCTGTCTGCATACAGAGGATAAGCTTGCTCAAGCTCTTTAATCACGTCTATCTCTTCAAAAAACAATACAGTACCAAAACCAGAAGAAAAACATACGTCAATTTTCGACACGCTGATATCTAGCTCACTTGGAGTCAGCAATTTTGCCAACTCGTGTTTCACTAATGTCCAAAGTCTTAAATGGTGATTACCAAATAATACCACCACACGCGTACTTTGAGAGTGAAACGCGGAAGGTGTCAACTTGACGGCATGGTTAATCAGCTCTGAGATATAATCCTTAGCTAAAGTAACGTTGCTTCCTAGACTATAGATAGAGCGTCTTTTCTCTAAAATTGACAAAAATTGATTATTCATAGTTATCCCCTATTTGTTATATTCCGCAATTGATATTTCTTGATCATTATTGTCAGCGCTGACTGAGATTGTTGTATTTCTTACCGTAAAAAACTGTACCATCACCATTCCTGAAATAATGAGTATGACGCCCATCACTCGTCCTAAGTTTATCTCTTTTTCTGGCAACCCCATTAATCCAAAATTATCAATAAATAGTGAAATAATGACTTGCCCAGTAATGACACAGACAATAAAGGTCGTAGCACCTAGCTTGGGTGTCAGGACTAACGCTGCAGTCATGTAGATAACACCAGCCAGCCCACCCAACCAAGCCCACCAGGGTAACCTCCCCACACTTTCAAGATTTATTTCTGGAACTTTCAATGCAATTAAAATCGGTACTACTACAGCCAAACTTACAACAAGCGACACAACTGTCGCCCATAAAGGATGCCCTAGCTCTTTACCAAGAAATGCGTTACTCCCCGCCTGAAAAGGCACCAATGCACCAGCAATAACAGCAACAAGTGAAAAAAGAAAAAGAGTAATTGAAAAGTTGTAATGCATATTATTAATCCCTTATATAGTTTCTAATTTTATTGTTTCATGATTAACTGTATTTATGAAATTCTAAAAAATTATCTCTATTATTCGCCATGCGAATATATTCCATTAAATAACCTGACTATAACTAAGGATAAAGACCAATGCGATTCTTGAGCAAAGTGGCGATTACTTAATTTATAAAGACAATGAGTTAGTAAACGTTGGCTGCTTGTGACACATGGCCTCAAACATGGTGCAGGCTGAGCCGACCAAGATCAGCTTGGTGGCCAAACAGAAGCGCTGTCTCATGAATCCCAGCTTCTTAGAGAAAGTTTTAGCCGCAGGCATACCGACGATGGTTGAAAAGTGAACACTCATGCGCTCGCCCTGGGGTAGATATCTTATGGAAAGAAAATAATGGCGGTGATAAAGGGGTAGCTAAACATGTCAAAAAAATAGAAATCGATAGACGAAGAAAAGACGCATTTTGTAATGGAAGTACATGTTACGACATGGCCTTGATTGAACACATCAATAACGATATCGATGAAATGCAAGGCAATCGGATTATATTCTTGCATCTGATTGGTAGTCATGGTCCAACGTACTTTCAGCGTTACCCTAAAGACATGGCGTATTTTCAACCTGACTGTGCGCGTTCAGATATCGAAAACTGTGAAAGAGAAACTATCATCAACAGCTACGATAACACCATCCGTTATACGAACTATGTGTTGAGCAAAGTGATTGAAACACTTAAAGATAAAAGTGATGAGTATAATACCGCGATGATGTACGTCTCTGATCATGGTGAATCATTGGGTGAAAATGGCGTTTACTTGCATGGCCTTCCCTATCGCTTTGCCCCTGATTACCAGAAGAAAGTACCGTTGATGGTATGGCTCTCCGATGGTTTTAAGCAAGCCAAGTCTATCAACGCCTCGTGTTTGCGTGAAAAGGCGATGGAGATAGGCCATTACTCTCACGATAATATTTTCATTCGTTACTTGGCGTGATGGACATAGAAACACGTGTCTATCAGCCCGATAATGACATATTTTCTTCATGCCGGATGCAATAGCCGATTGATAAATCACTCCTCAAAATACGGCGAGCACTGAGACACTCCATACAAAATGAATTAGAAAGAGCGACACGAATCGTTCGTGTCGCTCTTAAATTGTGTTCACTTAACCCGTGGAACACGATAGTAGATTAAAAATCCACTGATGCTGATAGTGTGATTCGACGACCTTCTATGAGACTGAGATCGTTGTAACTTGCCGTTGTCCAAGCGTCTTTATCGGTCAGATTGCTGATGTTGGCGCGCACGGTAAAAGGAAGTTCGTTCACGGTGGTTGTATAGCGAGCACCAATCCCCAGTAGTGTGTAGCCAGGAATCGAACGTAGATTTTCATTTTCAATGTACTGCTTGGATAGAGCACTTGCGTTCGCAGTTAATGTAAGGTTTTGGATAAACAGCGGATCCCATTCAGCTCCGAGTTTAGCTTGCCAGTCAGGTACACCAGCGGCTTGATTGCCATTATTCCCGCCATCTTTTGTTTTGACTAATTCTGCATCGATATAAGCCAGCCCCCCAATTAGGCGAATGTCATCAAGGGGTGAGCCAAAGAAACTCCACTCAACGCCTCGGTTACGTTGTTCACCGTAGTAGCCAAACACATTGGTCTCACTGTCGGTATAACTACTTGGACGTGTGATTTCATAAAGGCTTAATGAATGAGTGAAAGTGCCGTGATCAATTTTTAATCCCATTTCTTTCTGCTTAGTTTTATAGGGCGAAAAAATTTCCCCAGAGTTGTTTGCCGTAGTCGGTGCTGTAGCGCCTTTATTAAGCCCTTCAATATAGTTGGCGTAAGCCGAAATGTTATCAGTCAGCTTAACGAGCAGGGCGAAGGATGGTGTAACTGCACTTTCGTCATATTCGGCACCGGTTGACAACATTCCTCCAGTTTGCTCTGTTTCGACTTGTTGATAACGCGCGCCCAAGGTAAATAGGTACTGTCCTTGGTTGAAAGACAGAGTATCGGCGAATCCAATGCTAGAAAGTGTGGTCTCAGTTGTGAGGAGCAAAGGATAGTTTAAGTCGAGTTCCGGTCGAGTTCCCCAATGAGGGTCATACAGTTTAGAATCCACGGTAATGCCGCGGAAGCGCGTAGCATAGAGATTGTACGCCTCGTCGTAGCGCGTGATGTTGGTGACAAGATCATGGCCGATGCTGCCTGTTTCGAAGCGACCGTTTAATCCTAAATCAAGTGCCCTTCTTTCGTTATCATCACTGACACCACCAAGTGTCGTTTTCATGTCACCGGCATTGTTATAAACTTCTGCTTTATCAGCGCTCAATCCGTGATAGTCCCATTCGGTAATGCCTGCGCTAGCATAGACGCTAACACGATCATTGATATCATATTCCGCTCGAGTTATTGCCCCTTTGGTTTCGGACTTGTAGAAATTCCAGCTCGGGTTCAACAGTGTCTCGTTTGAGGGGGGATTGAGGATATCGACTCCAGGAGCAAAAGTGATCCCACGCGTTGGGGCATCGACGGTTTCTTTAGTGTGGTAAAAGTCTGCTGATAAACGGATATCATCACTACGCCAGTCTAGTGCAATGGCACCCAATTGCGATTGGTTTTCTTGGTGGTTGATAGTTCCATCGCCCGATAAATAGGCACCGTTAACACGTATTCCAAACTGCTTATTCGTGCCATAACGTCGGCCAATATCTAAATGTCCACCAACTTGAGAGTCTGACATATACTTGGTGGTTAAACGAGTTAGTGGCTTCTCAGTTGCTCGTTTTGTCACTAGATTGACTGCTCCCCCTATTGATCCGTTTGGTGCCATGCCATTGAGCATTGCCGAGGGACCTTTTAATACGTCAACGCGCTCGTACATTTCTGTTGCACTGCGATAATAAGGCGCCATGCCAGCCAAACCGTTGACAGTTGCATCATTACTATTGGACGAGAAGCCCCGAATAGAGTAGCTTTCACGGCTCTCACCACTGTTATTACTAATATTGACTGCGGGATCGGTGACACTGATAACTGCAGATATGTCGCTTGCTTGATTATCTTTAATGTATTTTTCGGTGTAACTGATAGCACTAAACGGCATATCTAAAGCGTACTTATCACCTAAAAAACCCGCGCGGTTTGTTTCTAAAATCTGCCCGTCTGTACCGGGATAGACTGGCTTTTTGTCTTGTGAGCCATAGATAGAAATGACCTCCATTGAAGCAGACTTATGATTGGCGACATTCGCAGCCTCATTAGTGTCTGCGAGCACTGTAGGATGGTACAAATAAGTACTACTGGCAGCGATTGCAAAGCTAATGGCATTTTTACTAAATCGACGAGATCGTTGCGTAAATGAACGTTTTGTTTGTTTACTACTTATATCGGCAGAGTGTAATTGCATATATGAGAAAAGATCTTGCATATAATATCCTATTGTCATCATTGTGGAGCTCAAAACCAAAACACGAGTTACTAATACATACGATAACCCAAACGCAAACGATACGCATTATCATTTGAGTTTTTTTTTGGTTTTTATCGATATCCTTTAGTGATGTCGTCAAGCATAATATTGATTGCAGTAGGGCTGGCAGCGGCTATATACCAAGCGTCTGCGTCCACGAATACCACACGATGATTTTTCCATGCTTTGGTTTGTCGTAGCAGAGGGTTGCTAACGTCGTCATAATTAATCTTTGAGCGACGCTCCATGACGGCTGTCCTATCAACAATGTAGAGAATATCTGGATCCGCTTGTTGGATAAACTCACTAGAAATCGGTTGTCCATGAAGCGAGTTTTCAGCTGCGGCACTGGCAGGGTTAACGCCTAGCTCTTCGAAGATAAAGCCATAGCGTGAGTGAGGGCCAAAGTTTCGAAATGCGCCATTATTATGCAGTACGACCAGTGCTTTTTCGGAGCGCGTGCTTGTTAATTTTTGTACTTCTTGTACCTTGCGCTGCAATTTCTTGACTTTTTGCTGAGCTAACGCTTCTTTATCGAAAATCTGTCCCAATGTAATGAGATGTTCTTCTACTTTTTCAATATGATTTTGGATACTGTCATCAAAATGTATAGTCGGAGCAATATTCGCCAGTTCCTTATAATTCTCTGTATGTAAAGGCGTCATCAGGATAAGATCGGGCTTTAGCATATATACACGCTCTATATTAGGTTGGACAATGGCACCTAAATCTTCAATGTTTTGATCAACCTTGTATTCGCTCAGATAATGAGGAACATAGTCTTTTACCATTCCTGCGATAGGAACTTCTAATTGATCGAGGAAATCCACTTCATTCATATCTAGCGCAGCGACTCGATTTGGGCGATATTCAATCACAGTGTTACCTAACTCATGAGTGATGGTAATTGGCGTTATAAATTTCTCTTTTTCAGAGATTTGAATAGGATCTGATTGATTATCACATCCTTGTAAAACAATAGCCATTATGCCCAAAGTAGAGATAGAAAAAATTTTTTTGCATAAGTTCATATTATTCTCCTGTTAATTAGATTGTTAGTAATAGCTCTGTAAATAGAACTCATTATTTTCCTCTGGACCGGATGATAAAAATAATAAAATAAGTGCCGCAAAAAAGGTTAACAAGGATATTGACACTGGTTCTGTAGTTAAATACATGCTCGATGAAGAACTGTGCGATAAGGAAGATGATGATCGATATAGCGCAGCCAAGTGGTAAGAGTATTTTGTGTTGATGCCGGATTGCTAAGGCATAAGTGATATTGGCAACAAATATACCCATAAAGGTAGTCGGGCCAATCAAACTGGTAGAGACTGCAACGAGAATGGCTATCAATGCAATAAAGAATTTTACATAGCGATGATAGTCCACCCCAAGAGAAATAGATTGTTCCCGCCCCAGAGCCATGACATCAAGCACGGGCAAAGTTTTATAGCCAACACATAGTGTTGCTAATACCACCATCGAACCATAGAAAAGCTCGTCAGGTTTAGAACGGTTGAACGACGTATAACTAAATCCTTGAAAAATCGAAAACTCACCTGGGCTGATACTAAGTTGAATATACTGTGTGAAAGTGCTGATGACCATAGTGAGCACGAGACCGAATAGCAGTAACTGAATAATGTCTTGTTTATAGCGGGATATTAACCAAGCATGAATTGCCCAAGAATATCCAAGCATTAACACCATAGAAATTGAGAAGTTACTCCCACTACTCAGTAGTGCTTGCCCTTGAGTGCCCAGAAAAAACAACAATAGGGCTTGCCACAAAAGATAGACCGCTTCATAGCCCATCACTGAGGGAACTAGAATACGATTACCAACGATGGTTTGGAAGATAATGGAGGAAACGGCCAAGCATATACTTGCTAGAATGATCGTAATCACTCGTGTTACTCGCTTTGGAATGAGATAGTCAAAGTCGAATCCAGAGCCTATAAATATAAATAATACTATTAATAAAATAATAATGCTTACTGTGCTTGACACTATAAATTTTTGGCTCATCGTATACCCTTTAAAATTAACACTAAAAAGATTAACCCGCCGATACCTCCTGCAGTTAAGCCAATTGGAATTTCATATGGGTATAAAATCAACCGACCTAAAATATCACATATTAGTAATAAACAAGCCCCTCCCAAAGCCACAATAGGTAGCGTGCGAGATAGGTTTTCACCATATTTCAATACTACAAGATTAGGGATCACCAAACCTACAAATGGTATAGCACCTACAGTAATTACTGAAGTTGCTACTGTTATTGATACAAGAATTAGTCCTAGTGCCGACATCCAAGCGTAATTGAGTCCTAAGCTGGCTGACACATCTTGGCCCATACCTAAAACGGTAAAACGATGAGCGTAGATATAAGTCAAAATGACTATAGGTATGATAAGGTAAATTAACTCGTAATGGCCTTGGATGATTTTTGAAAAGTCGCCTAGTAGCCAACCTTGCATGCTTTGTAATATATTGTTTTGGTAGGCATAAAATTCTGCGATAGAACTTAATACGCTTCCGTACATTATCCCTAAAACCGGTATCAATACTGTATTTCTAAACTCGATACGGCGAATGATGATAATAAAGATTAGACTGGTGACTAAGCAAAAAGACATAGCAAACAGTACCTTGCTTGCTGTGCTAGCGCTTGATAGTGTAGTCAGTGACACCAGTATACCTAGTTTCGCAGCATCTAATCCGCCGGACGTCGCTGGCTCTACAAATCTATTGTTCACAATATGCTGCAAGATGATCCCACTTATCGATAGGCCTATTCCTGTTAGAGCAATAGCGATTAACCTTGGTAGGCGGCTAGCGGTAAGTGTTAGCCATGCGGTTTGTGAACCATCTAATAATCCTTGCCATGAGATTGGTTGAGAACCGACCATGAGTGATACCACGCATAGTAGAGAAACTACTATAGTTAACCTTAATGTCATTATAAATATATCCACTTAATTTATTAGCTAAGATGGAATTCATGGCCTATTAATAAATAAAAAGCTTAAATCACCTTCTATGCAAAAGGATAATGTCTAGGGGGACTACTTTATAATTGGTCTAGGTCACAAAATACTGCATCTTTAGGAATGCCATAGTGTTGAAAAGAAGTTTCTTCTGAAATTCGGTAGTAAGGCTTATTAGTGATATTATTAATAATTTTTGCATTTCTATATGCACCTATGCCAAGATCGGGGCCTCCTACACCTTGCTGGTATATCTCAGGGTTCTGTATAAATATTTTTCCTCTACCTTTGTCACAGCGCTTGGCGCTGAAGTCATTGTTAACAATAAAATCATTATTTTCATCGGTATCCAGAACAGAACCTTTCAATTTTTCTAGCCAGGTAGGCCAGTGATGGCGATATCCAGTCGCGGCAATAACTGCATCTGATTCCAGAAAGTAGATTTTTTTTAGTTGTGTATGCTCACATTCCATTTTTAATCCATGCGTTAAACCTATTGGTTTAATCGATTTGACATGACAGTTTGGATTCAGCACTAACCCTGGTACACGACCACCGATAGAACGCTCATATAAAAGTTCGAAGATATCGTCAATCGTCGAGCAACTAATACCTTTGTATAATAGCCCTTGGTGACGGACTACGTCGCGGCGTTGGTTCCGCGTTAAGGTTTGGAAGTAGTCCATATAGGCTGGAGTAAAGCATTCCTGTCCTAGTTTGGAGGATTCCATAGGGTGATAGCCTGCCGACTGAGTCACCCATCTAATGGAAGCACCCCGCTCAACTTGCTCTGGCGTCAAAGAACGAAATAAACTAAGCACGCACTCTGCAGCGCTTTGTCCAGAACCCACAATGGTGACTTGTTGACATTGTGTGAGTTTTTTTTTCAAGTTGGCGAACTCAGAGGCATGACGTACTAACGGATGGTCACATTTTTCAAGCCATTGAGGAATATTGGGCTGAGTGCCAATCCCGATTGCTAGGTGTCGGCTAAAGTATGTCTTTTTTGGACCAGAAGCTAACTCGCTTTGGACAGAAAAAACATCGTGAGTATGATCATAAGAGATATGATTGACCGATTCTTCAAAGCGGCAATTATCTAGCTGTTTAACCGCCCAACGACAGTAGTGGTTGTATTCAATGCGCGGAACTAGAAATTTTTCATAGTAATAAAAATTATATAAGCGATCTTGTTTATGAAGATAGTTTAAATAGCTCAAAGGGTGACATGGGTCAGCCATAGTCACTAAGTCAGCAAAAAAGGGGACTTGTAGTGTCGTGCCTGATAATAGAAGGCCCTTATGCCAGTTAAACTCTTTATGACGCTCTAGGAATAAAGATTTTATATCACCATGTTTAGATAGTAATGCAGCTAATCCTAGGTTGAATGGGCCAAGACCAATTCCTGTAATAGTATTTACTGTATCCATATATTTCAAACTCTATAAATAAAATTAATCTATGGTTTTTTTAAACCTTAACTGTTTAATAGTTTTTCAACTTCTCTTGCGTTACGGCATTTTATGATATCCTTTGCCGGCATTTTCACAGAAAATATATTATTTAATTTTATTATTATACTTTTAAAATGTTGCGGCTTAAGTCCAATATCCATAAAGTTCATATCCCTATTGATGAGGCTGGACTCTTGTATTCCTATTACATCTAAATAAACCTTCATTATTTTATCTTGTGTGGATTTTTCTTCATCTTTAGACGTACTTATGCTTATGTTCGACGAGTTATCTTGTTCGGTTATTGAATGTTTGTAAATGTCAAAACAAAACTCTTTTCTAGAAACGATTTCTTGAATTGCGCCTTTTATGGATTCAAGGAGGGACATGACTATAGTCGAATTTACAGCATCAGTAACATAATCAACATCAAATACTAATTCATCTTTATTTTGCTTGGTGAACCGGATGTCTATTGCTACTTGGGGCGTTTGTGTCAATCCATTTTCTAAATACATAGTGTGACTCTCAGGGACCTCCGGCCAAGACAACCCATTAGTGATGACAATAGGTAGAATAGGATTGGTATTGCAGGTTTCAATCAACTGTCGAGCAATGTCTATACCAGAAAATTCTAGGTGTTGAAGTCCATGATGAATGTCATTTTGTAGTTTTTTAGCTTGGTTGATAAATTTAAGTTTGTTGTGTTTCCAAGTGACAGTAATAAATGTCGAATTATTCTCAAGCGCACCAGAATAAAGAGGTAGCACAGGAATTGCTGTATAGATAAAATTATCTTTAGACCAGTATGATAGTATTTCTAGAATAATAGACATTATAGCTGTGTTTTTAAACAATCCTCGTTTGGCAGACAATTTATAAAAATTCCGAAAGGTGCTGGCGTCAATGCATGTACTGAGGCGCTTGAATCTTGCACTTTTTATGCTGTTTAAAGGCTTAAGCCAAGGGACTTGAGGAGGGTTTTTAATATTCTCTAACTTACAACGCCAGTATTCTTTATCCTGTGCTCGAGAGAGTGTATTTGTTAACTTTTCCTTTTCTAAACACACGGTCTCTGAATAGCTTTCTTTTGATGAAAGAAAATCTGTAGGTATAAACAGTTCGTTCATGAGTGTGGCAATGGCACGACCGTCGAGAATTAACGCGTCGAAACGTGAAAATACAACGAGATTTTCATCGTGGATTTGGAACACAGTAATATTCCATGGCGGTCTATCTAGGTTGAATAGTGCATGTGTATAGCTCTCTCGGTAGCGGTTAATATAAATATAGGCCGCTTGAGTTGACATATCTCTCAGATCTATCTCAGTTAAATTGATAAGAGCTCGTTTTGAGACACTTTGCGTTAGCCTTTGGGTATCAATATAGGTTCGAAGGCTGTCATGTCGCTCGACCAGTGAGCCTAGACGTTCGCGTAGAATTCGGATACAGAAATGTCCAGTGTACTCACGAAATTCCTGCATAGCGACACCGCCGATGGGGAGCTGATTTGTGCGCCCTAGCAAGTACGCTTTTTGCAATTTCGACAAAGGCTCTTCGTTGGAGCATTGATTAAAATTATCATTTTTATTCTGTGAAATTGACTGGCCAATTGTATCAAGTAAGGCATGGTAATCACGATCAAATAGCGCCGGAGTTTTACTAAGCATTTTTAGGGACTGCATAAAAAAAGTGAATACTTCTTTGACCCAATGCAGTTCTAGGTAATCTAAACGAATATCCCAGTTGATTAAGGCGCCATCATGAATTCTCACTGCTTGAGCATCGAGTGCGACTTGAGGTCCTTGCGAAATACACCAGTCCATTGAACCAAACGTTTGTGTCACCCTTTCGGAAAACAGTGCTCCCCTAGGTAAATCCAACGCAGCGGTAAACACGACCGGTGCGACTTGAGTATTGCCACGGCGCCGAGATAGATCGCGAAGAATGTCAACGCCTGAATAATGTGAGTGTTCAAGCAGCTGTGCCATTTGGGTACTGATTTCTAGGGATAGAGAAGCTAGGCTACGATGCCTTTTAGTATTGAGGCTCAATAATACGAAGTTTGCAAAATCACCCACACAGCGTTCGGTTTCTTCTAAAACAGGTGCACGCCAAAAGGTTGGGACATTGAGTCTGAAATGACTATCTTGAATAAACTGACCAAGCGTAAAGGAAAATGTCCCCATAATTAAACTGGATAAGGTTATTTTATGCTGCCGAGCTAACCTTTCTAGCGATTCTACGTCGTTCAGTGACAGTTTATTAGTCAGGCAGTGGCTTTGTGCCGTTCTTGAAATACTAGTAGTAAAGGGTAAAGAAGGCGCAGGAGCAATATCGTCTAGATGGTCTTGCCACCAATGACGGTCACGAATAGAAAGCTTGCGGTAACTAGGATTACTTTTGAGCGCTGCATGCCATTCAAAAAAAGAGGGAACAACAGGAAACTGTGCGTCCGAATCGAGATAAAACTGAGCAAGATCTTCCATGAGCAATCGAAAACTCGAGGGATCTATTGCAATCATATCGCTGTCGATATGGAGGCGAACATGATTCTCGCCTACCAAACTTACCGAAAATCTAGTTACTTGACCATGACGTAACTCCAATTGTTGATGCGTCCATTGGTCGCGTTTTTGCAGCAGTTTAGATTGCCTCTCGCGCTCGCAGAGGCCAGTTAGATCTTCTATTTCGAGAACAGGCGTACGACGAGTAGAGACGTCACGAACGATGGCTTGACCGTCTGTTTGTAATACTAAATTAAGTATGGCGTGTTCTTGATGAAGGCGCTGAATTGCTGATTCAAGCTTATGTAAATCAAGTGATTGTGTATTGAATTCTATGTATAGATGGGCCGAGACACCATCCAGAAAACCTGAGTGAGTTTCACGCCCAAACCAGCATGCTGCTTGCATCGGGGTTAGATCGTTCATATGGAATACTCGGTTGACATGTTGATAATGATAGGCAATGCTACATGCAAATGATAATGATTAACAATATTTTTCTGCTTAATCTATCATTCTTTCGGCACAGATCAATAAAGAAGGGGGCTGTTGTCGATGATTGCTCATACATCGGCAAAGGCTAGTCAGCAGCACTGATGCCCAACTGATACTTTTGTATCGAAATTAGCCCCTTTGGCTTGATTGATTTCCTCAAGTTCAGATAGCGGATAGGCGACGTACGGATATATGACATATGTAGTGGAGAAAAATGAAAGACTTTGCTCTAGTGATGACCAAGAGCAAACGGGAATAGTAGCTCTTCCAGTTATGGAAGCATTAAGTGATTCGTTAATTGAGGACTACATTGCTCGCTTAGCACATCGCTTATTTGACGCTAGAGAAGATAAAATTGCGTTGATTTTTGATGGCCAGTTTATCTCTTATGCCGAGGTAGGAGAGCGAGTTTTAAGGATCATCGCGGGTTTTGAAGAAGAGGAACTGCGCGCTGGAATGGTATTGGCCGTTTGTTTAGGTAAGAGCCCAGATTTTATTTACACAGTATTGGCGTGCACACTGATGGGTGTGATCTGGCTTCCTATTGACATGGACTCTCCTGTTGAACGAACGACCTATTTATTAGCAAATAGCGGTGTGGACCGCGTGATTACTCAAACACCGATCGATGGACCAGTCAACCTATATATAGAGTCTTTGCTGAGTATGCCTAAGGCTGAGATAGAAGGACGTTTTCGCTATCGTTTGGATGAAACACCAGCTTACTATTTGTATACCTCGGGAAGCACGGGAACCCCTAAATGTGTGGTGCTTAATCATCGTGCGACGGCGAATGTGTTGCAGCAAACCATACGACGTTGGAACATAACTGAAAAGGATTGTGTGATGGCGGTTACGCCTTTCCATCACGATATGTCGGTATTCGATATTTTTGCGACGTTGTCTAGTGGAGCAACGTTGGTATTACCTAGTCAAAAACAGCAAAAAGATGCCCAAGCTTGGATTGATTTAGTTGCGCAACATCACATTACAATTTGGGTGAGTGTACCTGCCATTGTGGATATGCTGTTTACATTAGGCAATGCTGTTCAGTTACGTTCATTACGACTGATTGCTCAAGGTGGGGATTATATTAAGCCGTCGCTATTGACACGGATAAGGTCTTTGCTGCCCAACACTCGTTTATTTTCATTAGGCGGACCGACTGAAACGACTATTTGGAGTATTTGGTATGAAATTCGAGAATGTGATGTTGACTCGGTCCCCTATGGAGAGCCATTAGTCTATAATCACTATTATATTTTGAACGAACAACTGCAGCCCTGTGCAATCGGTGAAGTTGGAAAAATGTATATGTCAGGTATTAACCTATCAAACGGTTATTTAAAAAATGGCCGGTTAATCAAAAATGACTTCCTTCAAATTCGCAATGAACGGCAGCATGTTGAGACCGTATTTAGAATGTCTGATCTGGGCTATGTAAGAGATGATGGGTTGATTATCTTTGCAGGAAGAGAAGAAGGCTACTTGAAAATTAAAGGTGTCAGAATCTCAGCGGTTGAAGTCGAAAATACGCTGGCTCAGCATCCAAGCATTAAAGATGCTATCGTGGTTAGCTGTTCTCATCCCGGTAACGACTTGACTGAGTTGGTTGCGTTGTATACTAAACCTACCGAGATGTCTGCAATGATTACTAAGGCCGCTCTGAAAGAGCACATGAGTCGTTATTTGCCCTATTCACATATTCCCACGAAGTGGTTGTGTATTGAATGCTTGCCGTTAACAGCAAACGGTAAAGTAGACCGGAACGCACTGACTAAAAAAGCAAAAGAACACTTTTTCCCCTCATCGATAGACTCATCTCTCGTAGGATATGATATTGGTGAGGTAGTATTAAATAGCTTTAAAGGTGTTATCGAAGCTGAAAAATATTCATCTATCAGTGAAAGAACAGAGTTATCAACCCTTAGCTTACGACCCCAGCAGTTGATGACGGTAACCAAAAAACTGAGTGACGTTCTCCAAGTTTCAATTGAATTTTACAAGATTGCCAAATGTCGTACATTGAAAGACGTCATAATATATTTAAATAAACAAGGCTGTGCTGTTTAGAATTTTGGATTATGTCATTCAATTAAATGCGTGACACAAGAAAGAATGTATCACGCATTTAAGGGGTGAACGGAACAGCACTTTAATTCGTTAAATCAATCGTCAGATCCGGCCTCCAAAGCTCTACTTCGCGATGAGTTACAAAAATAACGGTGGCCTTTAGTGAGTGTATTGTTTTAATTATTTCCTCTTCCGTTGCACTGTCTAATGCAGAGGTTGCCTCATCCAGCACTAGAAGAGGTGCGCCTTTAAGTAACGCTCGCGCGATGGTGACTCGCTGGCGTTCACCGCCAGATAGAGCAGCGCCCTGCTGTCCGACAGGTTGATGAATGCCTTCTGGCGCACGCATGATTACGCTATCTAGAGAGGCCTTTCTCGCGGCCGATTCGACTTCTTTATCACTGGCATCGGGGTTACCAATGCGTATGTTATCGGCCAGGGTACCGGTAAACACGATGGATTCTTGTGGGACGTAAGCGATGTGAGTGGCTAGTTCTTCATAAGGCATATCGCTTAGTGCGACACCGCCCAAGGTGATCTTTCCTGATTCTGGGTCATCAAATCGCATCAAGAGTTCAAGCAATGTGCTTTTTCCACTTCCACTAGGGCCAAGAATACGCACTCGCTTTCCATATGGAATAGTGGCGTTGATGTCTTCTAATACAGGGGACTGAGTCACCTTTTCTATGTGCAGTGTGTAGTCTTGAGGTTCTGACTTAAGTTGCTCAGGCTCAGCCAATTGAGGTGCACTGGTTGTATTTTTAAAAGTCTCGAGGGAGGCTTTCAAATCGTTTAATCCAAGGCCCGCAGAAGTAAGCTCAATCAGTGGTGCGCAAGCTCGTCCAGTTAATATAATGATGGCTAATATCACTAAGGGGGGTATATCACCCATAAAGATCATAAGACAGGCCATACCAGCGATCGGTAAAACACTGGCTAGCGTTGAAATGAAAATAGCTGACGCTGAAGCTAAGTTGGTTTTAACCAACGCAGCCTCCTGTGTTTTCCAACGCCGTTCAATTCGCTCTATTGCACCAACTGGTCCTGCAGCACTGCGCAACAATTCAAGATGGTCGACAAACTCTAGTGTTGCAGCGGTTGTTTGGTTCTCGGTCTGATGGCGCTTTGCATCGGAGTGCTTTAAGGCTTGCTGTGAAAAAAACTGTGTTATCAAGGAGAGGGCTAATAAAACACTAGCACCGAGCGCTATCTCAAGTCCCGCGACATATCCCATTCCTAGAATTAAGAAAATGGGTAACAAGGGTGCATGGATAAAGCTTTGCAGTTGATGAGCGGGAACGCTCATAAAACCGGGTATCCCTTGGCCTGCTATACGAGCGACTTGTGCTCGTTGATCATGGTTAAACCAAGAGAGTTTAGTTCGTGCTAAGGCATGACCTAAGGCAAAATATAGATCACCTGCTAGCTTGACACCTGTTAAATAGCCCGATCGGTTAACTATTATTGTGAATAGCACTGCTACTCCGGCGCTTGCGCAAACCCAAAAAGGTGCTTCTCGATTGACGATACCGACAGCAAGCATGGTATACGCAAAGGCTTCTAATGCAGCTACTAATGCCCACCCTAGACTTACATTTATGATGCGCTGGCGGGCGGCGGTAGGTAAGGATGAGAACATCGTATTCAGAGAACGTTTAAGCCTGTCTTTCATTGTTGATCCTCCACTGCAATCATCTGTTTCAATTCAAGTTGTGTGGCGGCGTGTTCGCGTAAGGAATCATCATGCGTAATCATGATAAGTGTCTTGTGATGTTCTTCCGCTAGGCACTTGAGCTCAGTCATTAACGAAACGATTTTCTCCTTGTCTAAGCCGCTAGTCGGTTCATCCAATAGGATAACGTTGGCGTCGGATAAGAATGCTCTTGCGATTCCAAGTCGTTGACGTTCACCTCCCGAGATAGTGGTGGCTGGTGTTGCTAATGGCAGGAAAAGCTGGGCACGTTGTAGTGCGGCGCTAAGCTCTTCATCGCTAGCATCTGGAGCAGATAGTCGTAAATTATCTGCTATTGTTGCAGGCAGTACGTCCCCTCCTTGGGGGATGAGTAAGAAATTTTTATGTCGGGCCAATTCATGCAACTGTTGGATATCGGTCTGAGCTAAAACAAGTTGTCCTGATTGTAAGGTTTCTTGACCTGCAATGGTGCGTAGCAACGTAGTCTTACCTGCACCACTTGGTCCGGTAATGATGTTCAAGGCGCCACTTTGGAAAGTGAAATTAAGCACATCCTGTAATCGTGCGCCATCGATGGACATTTGCGCGTTTGCTAAGGTGAGAGGTGAGGTTTCTTCTAGCGTTGTAGTTTCTCCACTGGGAATGCGCGCCTCATTTAAGAGCGATATGATTCTTCCCATAGCTTCTTGACCTATGTTGACATAATCGAGGCCGTGTCCCAGCCTTAGCACAGGCGTCACAATGGCGAGGCTAAAAAACAACGTCGCAGCCAGAGTTTGAGTGCTGGTATCGAAGGCGATGAAGTAAGCGATAGAAAACGTGGCGACGGGTTGCAATAAGGCAACGGCCATCCCTGCGAGTGTCGCGACCTTACTGACCCACATTATCATGCTCCGAGTAAAACGTTTGGTCGCGTCATCATAAGCAGCAAGCGCGCCTGATTGTCGGCCATATACTCGATTGACTCGGATGCCGCGGGCATAGTCGTCGACAGCTGCAATGATTTCACCCATCACTTTCATTCGGGCTTCTCCGTCCCGAGCATTAATATGGGGTACGACAACTAGATAGTAAAGTGAAGCCAACACTCCAGGCAGTAATACCCAAAGCGCAGATAGACCGACCATATGAATAAGCAAAGCAATGGCAGCTAGAGGGACAACAATAAAATTAGCGACCTCCGCCGGTAAGTGAGCAATCATATGGTGTAAGTTTTCGACGTCTTTTGAGACTAAATTTCGTAAGCTCTGATCACTGTGTTTAGCTAAAGAATGACTGGGAAGACGAACTAAATGATTAGCAATTTGTCGGCGCAATCTAGCCGAAAAAATGGCTTCTCCATCATGAGCAAGCCATGAGGCAAGGGCTGATGCAATAGCGCCTAACAGCCATAATGCTAGTGCGCTGATAACCCAGTAAGGTGATAAATCATCAAGTAACTGTATTAAACACCATAATGCTGCCAACATAGCTAATCCGGATAGCGACGATATAACTGAGCCCGTGACCAGTTTAGTTAAGGCTGGTTGTAAGGCCCGCGCCAAAGAGGGATGATTAATAAGTTCGAGTAAAGAAGACTTACTCATGCAAATGGCCTCCATTGTCCATGATTAGGCGTATTCATAGAGGGAATATCCTTTAGTTATTAAGTGGCTTTGTTGTCACTAGCGCAACAGGATGAGCGCATATGATTTTGTCCTAAACTGACTCAAAGACAGGTCGAGCATGGGGAAGCGTTGCCCGATCGAATATGAGGGCGTCAACCAACTTATCGAGGGTTCCTGTGTCTTTGTGATGCGGCATCGTAATCAAATGCGCGTTATCACCTGACACTGCGAGGTGAAATGCTCGCCAAACATGCTCGGATGGGCGTGGGAAAACGACAGTAATAGAGTTAGGATTACGCCAGGCTTGTATGTTTGCGGCCTGAAGCTTTTCTACAGTAGCTTGGGCGAGTGACAAGCACTGTTTAATACGTTGTTGCCAGACGTGACGAGAAGTAGATTGAATAGCTGTCCACATCATTAGGACTGTATGAGCATTTCGTGAACCGCTAATTGTCTGATCTTTTCCGGAAATATAGTCAATGTCGACAGAAATTCGGTCAACATTTTTGCGCCGGGCTACTACGATGCCACAGGGGATTGGGCTGCCGATCATTTTATGGCCTGATACACTGATCGAATCGATACCATCGGCAAAAGTGAAAGGTTGAGGATCGTCGACAAAAGGTAGAATCATACCGCTTAACGCAGCATCAACATGTAAATAGAAGTTACTTCTATCAATATTAATGTTTTCCAGTCTTTTTTTTATTTTATCTATGTTATCGATCGCGCCTAACATGGTTGTGCCAATGTTGGCGAATATTATGGGCTTTTTTTCTTGGTTTGATGTTATCTTATAAATAAGATCATTAATGTCTATCTCACCTGTATCAGTTGTCTCGACCAAACAGGATTTCATCCTTAATAGCTTGATTATTTTCGCGACCGAATAGTGTGTTTCCTTTGAGTAGTAAAGTGTGGAGTTAGGGAACAGTTCCCTCGCTAAATAGCAGCCAAACATATTCCCTTCAGTTCCACCGTTGGTAACATATCCCCAACTTTCCTCTGTATCTATTTTAAAAATCCCTGAAAAATAGGCTAAAACATCTTTCTCAAAATCGAATGAGTTGAGGACATAGTTACTTGGCTCTCGCCAGTCACCACAATTATTTAGAGAGAACCTTAAAAATTTAAATAAGTGCGAATAATCAAAATCAGCAGATTCAGGATAGCCAATATTAAAATATTGATGATCGAGACAGTACTGCCAAAAGTCATTTAGCTGCTCTTGATGTGCGACTGAAAGACTCATGAGCATCTCCGTATGTATTTGATGGTATTTAGTGAGTAAAACGCTTCTCTCTCAGAGAAGAACCGAAACACCAAGATCTGTTCATTAACATATTGAATTTATTAGCCAGCAGCTCCGTTGAGTTCAACACCGAGATTGCTTGACAACGGAGATTATTGTACTGATAATGAGAATGAGAATCAACTAAATTATGATCAATATGTTATTCACTGTCTGACTATAAAAGAAGACAAAAAGCTGTACGGATGGGAGGCTATGCCATGACAGGCTAAAGCGTTGTTAAAGATTTATTGGGGCCTTCTGCCAATTTGGGTTGCAGTGTCTCCTACTGAATTGTCAAAAACGACTGTGAAGGTCAATTATTTACAATATTATCAATAGAAGGTCCCGGTATGTTTATACAGACGACTGGTGTAGTCGAAGAGAGCGTATCTCGTATTAGTGAGTATGAGGAAAAGGTTTGGTTTTTACAGTTACAACAACCCGAAGCAGTCGTAAGGTCTATCTGTACTTGGGAGCTAGGTGATGACATAAACCTTGGTTCACTACAAGAAGCAATATTGTGGGTGATTGATTCATTGCCAAACTTAAACGCACGATATGACCTTAATGATGGTGGAGAAGCCGTTAAATACCATGTTTCAAATAACAGCCTTTGTTTGAGCTCTGTCTCCTTAGGAAAAGATATATTTCACTATCGTTTCTCAACGAAAGGCTCTTGATTGGCAGGCTGACCAGCACCCTCCTTTCTTTGCCACCATTGCTGACACTCATAAAGAACGATTTTTAGTATTAGAGTTTCATCCAATCCTCAATGAAATTATATCTTTTGAAGATACTATTGAAAAAATAGATCATCGATACCAGCACTTAGTCTGTCATGAAAGGTCTGATTTAGATGTTACTTCGCCTTTCAAATGCCGGTTGAGAGGCAGTCAAGGAACGGATATTTTTCAGCTTGAAGATTCGATTTCCATTGCCAACCTGATTCTTGATGAGTTCAAAACGGTACTGAATGAGCCCGACATGTCGATAAACGATGACTTTTTTGATTGGGGGGGACATTCATTATTGGCTACTCGTGTCATCGGTAAGTTGAATAAAAACTATGGTTTTGAATTGAGATTTAATGACTTCTTTCGCTCTGCTACAGCAAAAGGGTTAGCTTCTGAAGTGACAATTCATCAAGGCATGCTCGCTCCGCAAGAAGAACCGTTTGAGCCTCACGTGGATTCAGCACCACTTACCCTAGCTCAGAATTTTCTTTGGCAGGCCTACTCGGGTTACGACTTTAGTCCCATCTATAACCTTCCGTTTGCAATCATGTTTCTAAACGAAGTAGACGAGGATATTTTCTGTAAAGCTTTCGAAGATGTGCTGATACGTCATACAGGTTTACGTACTCATTTTCAGGTACATAAAGGAGAAGTGACTCAACACACTGTTTCTGCACATGACCTTAGTCATTATCAGTGGTTCTGGCGAAGTGAAGAAAGTAACGGAATAACGCTCTCGGATGAAGCCAATTATAAGTTTGATCTTACCCAAGAGTTACCGTTAAGAGTTCGTTTTATAGACAGAGATGAAGATAAGCATCAAATATTATCTATGCTAATTCATCATATGGTGATTGATGAATGGTCGCTGGCTACGATCATGCAAGATCTCTCGGAAGCGTACCTATCACGAGCCAGGCATGAATCACCTCACTGGCAGACATCGGTCCCCGGTATTCATGAATTTGCTCAATTGCAAGCGTTACAGGGTGTGAACAGAGAACATCTTGGATATTGGACTAAGAGACTTGCAGGTGCACCGAGAGGTCTGGATTTAGTCCATTTAAAATCTGATCAATTGTCAATTGAACGAAGCAGGGGAGCGAGCACCGAAGCTGACTGGATGGAACTCCATTTAGATCTCGATGCATTTCCGAAGTTGAATGAGGTAGCACGTCGGCACCAAGCCTCGATTTTTGGCCTATTGTATTCCGCTATAGCACTGTCACTGCGCTGTTATAGCGATGCTAACGAGATGGTTATCGGTACGTCAGCATCAGGTCGAACGGATGCCAATTTTTTTGATACCGTCGGCTACTTTACAACAATGGTCGCGCACCGTATAGATTTTGACCAGAACGGTTCGTTAGCAGACTTGGTAATGAACGTGAGTGAACAGATAAATGACTCGATGAGCTATGCGGATATTCCTATTAATCTAATTCAGGAAGCTCTGGGTTGCCCGATAGAAGGTGGTTTGATTTTTGATGTTTACGTACATATTCACTCAAATAATGCTTTGACTGGATCCTTGAAGAATCCTTCAGGCGATATCTTCTACCAGCAAATTCCACCGGAAAAAAAAGAATCTATGTTTGGTATTCACTTCGAAATTATGGATGATATTTTACCCAATGGAGACCACCTTCTTCGTGTTGTGATAACGTATCAAAAAGAACGTTACTCAAAATCGGTAATTGAAAAGATTTCGAGAACATTGAATGAAATAATAATAAGTATGTATGCCACTGATCTAAAAGTAATAATGGTAGATAAATTTAATTGTTGTGATGTTTTAAATTAAAAGTAATGATTTTGGGTTAAGAATCGGATTTAGTACATATAGTATAATCTTGGCCATAGATACTTCAATATGGCCAGGATCCGTTATGAGTTTTTATGATAACGGAAGAATGATTTGTCGCCTTAGTTAACCGGTGTACTCCCAATTTTTATTTATGTAGATTTAGTTTCTTTACTTACTGTTAGGTGGTGAGAGCTTTCCGGTAGGACAAATCTGGTAAAGCTTTACTTTTCTGCATTGCAAGGTGGATCATGCAAATGATATGCATTATCATCACAAAAGCTTGTTAGTGAGCAAGCGACTTTTAGGAGAAGTGTAAATGGATATGCTTGTTTCAAATAGCTCCTCATCCCACTCTGCATTGAATGCCACATCTGAGTCATTCTTGTTTTATTCCGATACGAGTTCAGTGCGTTCGAAAGGGATAAAAACGTTATTTACTACACCGGTCAATGACAACCATTTTCAGAATAAACTACAAGAGTTATTTCAACGGGAACGTTTGGCGGGTAATGAAAGTCCAATCGTAGTTGGAGCTATTCCATTTGATTTAGGCCAGCCTTGCCATTTGATTGTACCCGAATGGAGTTCGACCCAAAAGACACCCACCTTTGATATCACGCGCTTTAACGATAAAAGCTTCGTGAACTATGTGAAGAACTACTATTACATTCCGGAATATGATTACTTTATTGCGGGGGTCAAGGAGGTTTTGTCTCATTGTAAGGGACAGGATTTGGATAAAGTGGTTCTCTCTCGTCTACTCGATATTGAATTTAATACAGCACTGGACATAGATCGTTTGATGAGTAACATCATGGCGCAAAACCCCAATGCATTTCATTTTCGAGTTCCTCTAAAAAATGGCGTTTTACTTGGTGCAAGTCCTGAACTTCTGCTACGTAAAGAAGGCGCTAATATCTATTCAAATCCCTTAGCTGGATCTGCTAATCGAAGTCAAGATCCAAAAGAGGATCAAGCGATTGCTGACGCCTTGTCTGTTTCGGAAAAAGATCTTTATGAGCACCGCTTGGTCGTTGATAGTATTCGTAGTGCTTTAAAAGGCTTCGTAAAAAATGATCGGATTCCACATGTTCCAAGCCTTATTCATACGCCCACTATGTGGCATTTGTCCACCCAGATTAAGGAAGAGTTAAACGACTCGAATACATGTTTATTCGAATTGATTAAAGCGCTGCATCCGACTCCTGCAATGGGAGGCACACCTAAAGACACCGCGATGTCAGTGATACAAGCAATAGAGCCATATCAGCGTCGGTTTTTCAGTGGCTTAGTAGGATGGTGTGATGACCAAGGAAATGGAGAGTGGGCGGTAGCTATTCGTTGTGCGCACGTTTCGGGCACTAAGGCTCGACTATTTGCAGGGGCCGGTATCGTATCAGGGTCTGACCCCTATAAAGAGTGGAAGGAAACCGGTGATAAGATGCGAACCATGTTGAATGCATTTGGTGTTCGGTGAGGAATTTATGAGTGTAAGTTATACCCCTTGGCCCCTTAAATTTGCTCAGTGTTATCGAAGTAAAGGCTATTGGACCGACCGGCTATTAAGTGAAACTCTAGAGTTTGGTAAAGCACATGCGACGGCGCTAATTTGTGAGGGAAGGATATTTTCCTACGAGTCCTTACGTCGACAGTCGGATAATTTAGCCGCTAATTTACAACAGCTCGGCCTTAAATCCGGTGAAACAGCTTTGGTGCAATTACCTAATGTAGCGGAATTCTATATTGTCTTTTTTGCTCTTCTAAAAATTGGTGTGGTACCGTTGAATGCGCTATTTAGCCATAATGAGCGAGAATTAGTATCTTATACTCGACAAATCAAGCCCAGTATTGTTATTGCGAGCAAACGACATAAGCTATTCAAAACTGACGCGTTTTATAAGCGGTTGCAACAGCTAGCTCCAAGACTTGAACACATACTATTGCTAGAAGCATCAGAGTGGGTAGAGCAGGATATTGGCTCTTTAAGTCACAAAATTGTCGCGTCGAAATTTTATAAATTTATCCAATCTTCCGCTGATGATGTGGCTTTGTTCCAATTGTCGGGGGGTAGCACTGGCACACCAAAACTCATTCCACGTACTCACAATGATTATTATTTTAGTATTCGCCGCAGTGCTGAAATTTGTCAGCTTGACGCTAGTACGCGTTACCTATGTGCGCTGCCATGTGGTCACAACTATCCCATGAGTTCTCCAGGTGCATTGGGTGTCATGTGGGCCGGCGGATGTGTTGTGATGGCTCCGAGTCCAGATGCCTTAACCTGCTTCAATATTATTGAGCAGTATCAGGTGACTATGGTCGCCTTGGTACCACCTGCAGCGGCTTTATGGATTCAAGCGGCTAAAGCATACCAAAATAAAATTAAGACATTGGCTCTGATGCAAGTTGGTGGTGCGAAGCTAAGTGAGACGGTTGCCAGACGCATTCCTCAAGTACTTGGCTGTCAGCTTCAACAAGTACTTGGGATGGCAGAGGGGTTAGTGAATTACACGCGTTTAGATGACGATAAAGAAACTATTTGTACGACCCAGGGTCGGCCAATGTGCTCGCTTGATGAAGTAAAAGTGGTAGATACAAATGGCCTACCTGTTGCTAATGGTGTTGCTGGAGAGTTAATAACACGAGGGCCTTATACCATTCGTGGTTATTTCAATGCGCCCGAGCATAATCTGGAAGCTTTCGATGAGGAAGGCTTTTACTATTCTGGTGATCTTGTAGTTCGCGATGCTCAAGGCTATTTAACTGTTGTTGGGCGTAAGAAAGACCAAATTAATCGTGGCGGTGAAAAAATAGCATCGGAAGAAATTGAGAATCTGCTTCTTAAACACGAGGCGATTATGCACGTTGCTCTAATTGCTATGCCCGATACGATGATGGGTGAGAAGAGCTGTGCTTTTATCGTACCGTTGAATAAAGATCATGCCCTTAAAAGTGTCACGCTGCGAAAATACTTACGTGAACAGGGAGTGGCGGATTATAAGATCCCAGATCATTTTGAGTTTATTGAAAAATTACCACTTACCCCCGTTGGCAAACCCAATAAGGCACGCCTTCGTGAGAAAATTAAGTCAACGATAAAATAAAGTCAATAATGGAGATATTGAAATGAGCATACCTCGCATTAAATCCTATAAAATGCCAAGCCCCGCACAATTCCCTAAAAATAAGGTCAATTGGGCATTGAACCCTGACCGCTCGGTATTTTTAATTCACGATATGCAGGCCTATTTTCTGCGATATTATGATCAAGATTCCGAACTTATTCAAACATTAAAACGTAACCTAGTGGCGATAAAAACGTTTTGCCGCACTCACAATATTCCTGTTGTTTATACCGCACAGCCAAAGGACCAATCCCCAGAGGATAGAGCGCTCCTTAATGACATGTGGGGGAATGGTGTTAACGATTTTCCAGAGTTGCAACCGATTGTGTCTGAATTAGCACCTACCGCTGAGGATACTGTGTTGGTGAAATGGCGTTATAGTGCTTTCCATCGTTCAAGGTTAGAAGAATTGATGCAGAGTTGGGGGCGAGATCAGTTGTTGATAGGTGGCGTATACGCCCATATCGGTTGCATGATTACGGCCACCGACGCATTTATGCGTGATATAGAAGCTTTTATGGTGGGGGATGCCCTCGCCGATTTTAGTGCGGAAGAGCATTTTCAGGCTTTGATGTATACAGCGGGTAGAGCGGGGGCGGTGATCGCTACAGAAACTGTTATTAACAGCGCTAATCATCGTGTAGAAGGCTTGACGTATTATGAATTAAAAGCACAAGTATTGTCGTTTTTGGACGAAGAGGATGTGGAAGAGTTCGATCCCGATGAAGACTTATTAAACTTCGGCTTAGATTCATTACAGATCATGAATATCGTTACTCGTTTACGTCAACAAGGCATTGAAGTTGATTTCATGGAACTGGCTCAAGCCGGATCTTTAAATCACTGGTGGTCGATAATTTCTCAGCGACAAATATTGGAGAGTGTGTAATGACTACTCTTAATCTGCGTAATAAAAAGATATGGGTCACAGGTGCTGCACAAGGTATTGGTGCCGAAGTTGCTCGTCAGTGTGTCGAATTGGGAGCGGATGTAATAGGTTTTGACCGTCATTTTGATGATTCCTATCTTCCATACCATTGTGTAAAGCTTGATGTTACGGATCGTACTCAGGTTAATCAAGTAGCTGCGGTATTGCTTGCTCAAACGCCCCAAGTCGATGTCTTGATTAACGCTGCTGGAATATTAAAAACAGCTTCTTTCTGCGAAACGAGTTGGCAAGATCTGCATGATTGTTTTGCGGTAAACACTGGGGGCGCATTTAATATGATGCAGGTGCTGTACACAACGTTTACACAACAGTGCTTCGGGTCGATTGTGAATGTGAGTTCCAATGCTGCAAAGGTCCCACGAGTAGGTATGGCGGCATATTGTGCGTCGAAAGCAGCGTTGACGGCGTTAAGTCATACAGTAGCACTGGAATTAGCTGAGTACGGCGTTCGTTGTAATGTTGTGTGTCCGGGTTCCACTGATACGACTATGTTACGCAAACTTTGGCGAGATGAAAGAGGGCGACAACATACGATTGACGGACTGCCTGAGCAATACAAATTAGGTATCCCGTTAAAGCGTATTGCTGATCCAAATGATATCGCACAAACGATACTGTTTTTTGCCAGTGACATGTCTCGACATATAACTATTCAAGATATTGTCGTAGATGGTGGCGCTACGTTAAACGCTTGAGCCCTTATAATAAGATGAGTGATTGCTCGGTTTTAATTTATTGATGATCTTTTATGTCTTTTACCTCTATTATCATTCCTTCGTATACAGCATTGCATGTAGCAAAGGTAGCGCTTAGCTCGGTGACTGAGATACAGCGCCAACAATTGTTGAGCCAATACCGCCCTGCTGTTTTCAGTGATTGGAAGCCTTCCCGTCAGGCTAGTTTTCTGGCAGGTCGAGCTGCTGTAGCAAAATGGCAGAGCCTATTTTCACAAGACGCTTTTTCTGTGCCGCGTCAATCTGATGGTAGTCCGCGGTGGCCACCATGCTGGTTAGGGAGTATCGCCCACTGTCGAACGGAGGCCGTCGCGATTTTGCACCAAAACATCTTTACAGCTAATTCAATACCCCTCCAAGGTTTAGGCATTGATGTTGAATGTATAAGTGAGGCTCTAACATTGGCGAGTGCTGCTGATTTAGTATCGTATCGCTCTGAACGTGTGTTATTTCAATGCTTAGAGTTAGGCTATCTAGATCCCTTACTGGCAATTTTTTGTATAAAAGAGAGTATTTTTAAAGCAATTTATCCAACTATTGGTAAATACATTGACTTTCTTGAGGTGCAAATTATTGAAGTTGACCAGAGAGGACATTGGAATGGGAAAGTTATAACAAACCGTTTTTCACATGTTTATAAAGAAAAAATACTAAAAGGAGTATTATGGGAAGAAAATGATAAACTTTATTCTGTTTGTCTTTTTTCAGATTAACAGTCTGGTCGAATAAACATGTCCTTTCAAGATAATATGGCTATCTTATAGGCAGATTAACTTGTATGTAAGGCGTCAAAAGGTATGTTTCCTCTGTGGGGGCTGTCAATACGGGAGACTGATGCAAAAAAGTGCGGATTAAAACGAGTAGGTTACGCCCAGTGCGCCGCCAAGTTGCAACTCTGGACCGCCGTGGAAGTTAAGCTCTGGATGTACTTGGCCATAAGCACTGATCTGTTTGTTGATGGCCCAATCGAGTCCAATCGGCAAACGCACGCCATAGTCGTCATCCCACTCGGCCCAGCCACCGGCGCCCACATACCAATCAACCGGGATATCGGGATTATCAAAAGTGCCGTGTTGAAAAAGATAATCAAATGCGGTGCCGCCATTGCCTAGGGTAAATCGATAGTGATCGTCGATTTCTAGGACAGCGCTCAGTTGTTGGTCAACGGCAAGGCCTGCCGATATATTGGTTTTTTCTTTCGCCACCGCTTGAGTAGTGAGACCCAGTGCAAGTAGAAGACCGAGAGCGATAGGTTTCATAGTGTGCCTTAAAACTGCTTGTTCAGATGGCACAGAATGTAGCGATGTCAGCAGAACAATCTGTCAAGCGTATGTCAGCGACATTTAAAAGTTCATACCCTTATGTCAGCGTTTGCCCAGAGAAAGCCATTCATAAAAAAGGCGAACCAAATGGCTCGCCTTTCGTTTATCAAGTTAGTTTCTAACTTGGTTATCTGTGATTAGAGGATTACTCATCCATATAGTTTTCAATGCTAGGGCAAGAGCAAATCAGGTTACGGTCACCGTAGACGTTATCGACACGGTTGACCGATGGCCAGTATTTGCTTGCCTTGCTGTGGGCGGATGGGAAGCAAGCCAGCTCTCGTGAGTACGCGTGTGACCACTCGTCTGCCATCATATCCGCTTGGGTGTGAGGCGCATTGACCAATGGGTTGTCTTCCAGCGTCCACTCACCGTCTTGCACCTTGGCAATTTCCTCACGGATGGCAATCATGGCATCACAGAAGCGATCCAATTCTTCTTGGCTTTCACTTTCGGTCGGCTCAACCATCAGCGTACCCGCGACGGGGAATGACATGGTCGGCGCGTGGAAGCCATAATCCATCAAGCGTTTGGCGATGTCTTCTTCGCTGATACCGGATGCCTCTTTGAGCGGACGAATGTCGATAATACATTCGTGCGCAATGCGTCCGTTTTTGCCGCGATAAAGCACGGGGTAGTAGGGACGCAGACGCTCCATCACATAGTTGGCACTGAGAATCGCTAACTCGGTCGCGCGCGTCAGGCCTTGTTCACCCATCATGGCGATGTACGCCCATGAAATAGGCAAAATCGAGGCGCTACCCATTGGTGCAGCCGAGACGGCAAATTCGTCGCCTTGCTCCACATGACCAGGAAGGAAAGGCGCAAGGTGCGACTTCACCCCAATCGGCCCCATACCTGGGCCGCCACCACCATGTGGAATACAGAAGGTTTTGTGCAGGTTGAGATGCGAGACGTCTGAGCCAATGTAACCCGGCGTTGTCAGCCCCACTTGCGCATTCATGTTGGCGCCATCCAAGTAAACTTGGCCGCCTGCTTCGTGCACCAGCTCGCACACTTGCTGCACGGTTTCTTCGTACACACCATGTGTCGATGGGTAGGTGATCATAATGCACGAGAGCGCATCGCGGTGTTTGTCGATCTTGGCTTTCAGATCGTCAATGTCGATGTTGCCATCGTCATCACAGCCAACTACCACCACTTTCATTGAGACCATCGCCGCGGAGGCTGGGTTGGTGCCGTGGGCAGAGCTTGGGATCAAGCACACGTTGCGGTGACTGTCACCACGGCTTTCATGGTAGCGCTGAATCGCGATTAAGCCCGCATACTCCCCTTGCGCGCCTGAGTTGGGCTGCATGGAGATCTCGTCGTAGCCAGTGATTTCACACAGCATGTCATGCAGTGATTTGCCCAATGTTTGATAGCCTTTGGCTTGCTCCAATGGCACAAACGGATGCAGGGCGCCAAACTCTGGCCAAGTGACAGGGATCATCTCGGCCGCGGCGTTTAGCTTCATGGTACAGCTGCCCAGCGGGATCATACCGTGGGTGAGAGAGAAGTCTTTGTTTTCCAACGCCTTCATATACCGCATCAGCTTGGTTTCACTGTGATAGCGGTTAAAGACGGGATGCGTTAGGTACGCGCTACTGCGGCGGCATGCGGCAGGGATCGCGGCCAATTCATCAGCTTCAATGTCGCTCGCCACGTCTTCTGCATTGCCTTGACCGGTGAGCGCGGTAAGCAATTGATTGACTTCTGCCAGCGTGCTCGCTTCATCAAAGCTGACGCCGAGTTGGCCATTCAATCTACGCAGGTTAAAACCGGCATCTTGCGCCTTTTGGTACAAGGTATCGGTTTGCTCGCCTGTGTTGAGCGTGACGGTATCAAAGAAGCTGTCGTGAGTAAGGCTCAATCCCGCCGCTTGTAACGATTTGGCAAACAACGCGGTGAGATGATGCACACGGCGGGCAATTTTCTTTAAGCCTTCTGGACCGTGATATACCGCATAAAAAGCAGCCATGTTGGCGAGCAAGGCTTGGGCGGTACAAATATTGGAGGTCGCTTTTTCACGGCGAATATGTTGCTCGCGCGTTTGCATCGCCATGCGCAGGGCTTGGTTGCCTTTACTATCGACCGATACGCCAATCACACGGCCTGGCATGGTGCGCTTGAGCTTGTCACGCGTGGCCATAAAGGCGGCGTGTGGGCCCCCGTAACCCATAGGCACACCAAAGCGTTGTGCTGAGCCAATCACCACATCCGCGCCCATTTCACCCGGTGCTTTGAGCAAGGTGAGTGAAAGTAGATCGGTAGCGACCGCAACCAGTGTCTTCTTGCTTTGTGCTTCCGCGATAAGCGCGCTGAGATCGCGCACTTCACCCGTGGTGCCAGGATATTGGAGTAGGGCGCCAAATACATCGTGCTGATCCAGCTTGTCCGTGTCATCAACAATGATGTCAAAGCCTAAGAAGTTGGCGCGCGTTTTAATCACATCCAAGGTTTGTGGGTGCACGTCGCTGGCAACAAAAAAGGCGTTGCCTTTGTGCTTGCCGCCACGCTTACACAGGGTCATGGCTTCCGCAGCCGCGGTGGCTTCGTCGAGCAGCGACGCGTTGGCCAAATCCATCCCCGTTAAGTCCATCACCATTTGCTGGAAGTTCAGCAAGGATTCGAGTCGGCCTTGCGAGATCTCGGGCTGATACGGGGTATAAGCCGTGTACCAACCCGGGTTTTCCAACACATTGCGTAAAATAGGCGGTGGAGTATGTGTGTGATAGTAGCCTTGGCCGATCAGGCTGCGCTTAATGGTATTTTGCGCGGCAATACCACTAAGCTCAGCCAGCATCTGGGTTTCGCTTTTGGGGGCGCTGAGGTTAAGGGGCTGTGGTAAGCGGATGTCAGCAGGGACAGTTTCTTCAATCACGTGCTCTAAGCTAGTGGCGTTGATCGCCGCTAGCATCGCATTTTGCTGATTGGTATCGGGGCCATTATGGCGCGCGATAAAATCGTTATCAGCCACCAGGCTATCGAGTAAACGAGTCTGCGTCATGGTATTCGTCCTGAATTAGTCGTCGATTGCGGCGGTATAGGCGTCCGCGTCCATCAGATGATCCAAGTTGGTGTCGTCTGCCAGCTTAATCTTGGCAATCCAGCCGCCCTCAAAAGGTTCTTCGTTGACCAGTTCTGGGCTATCTTCCAGATCTTCATTAATGGCGACCACTTCACCATCAACCGGCGCATAAATATCTGATGCGGCTTTTACCGACTCCACCAATGAAAAGCCTTCACCTTTTTCAGTACTGTCACCCACCTCAGGTAGATCGACAAACACGACATCGCCAAGTAGGCCTTGGGCATGATCGGTGATCCCCATAGTGACAGTGCCATCGCCATTGTCTTTGACCCACTCATGGCTTTCAGAAAACTTTAGTGTCGCGTCCATTTGTTACTCTCCTGCTTTAATACGAGCTGCTCAATCGTTGAGCGATTTACAATGTAAATTAAGACGGCGTCTGGGGGATCACACCACCTCCTGTGTCTTACTTGCGCTGGTTGTAATCGTGATAGACGACGCAGCGGTTATTCCAAGAGTTGCTTCATACCAGTTATCACTGGCGATAAAGCGGGAAACGGGCACACAGCTGCTGTACTTCTTTACGCACGCGTGCCTCAACCTCGGCGTTACCGTCTGGTGTCTCGACTAACGCATCGAGCACGTCCCCAATCCATTGGCCAACTTGGCGAAACTCCTCGGTGCCAAAACCGCGGCTGGTACCCGCGGGGGTGCCGAGACGAATGCCGGAGGTGACCATGGGCTTTTCGGTATCAAAGGGGATGCCGTTCTTGTTACAGGTGATCCCAGCGCGCTCGAGCGCCTGCTCCGTTTGGTTGCCTTTTAGGCCTTTCGGGCGCAAATCAACCAACATCAGATGAGTATCGGTGCCGCCGGTGACGATGTCGCAGCCACGTGTTTGTAGGACCTCGGCCAGGACTTTAGCGTTAGCAACTACTTGATCAATATACAATTTAAACTCAGGCTCTAACGCCTCACCAAATGCGACGGCTTTAGCCGCAATCACGTGCATCAATGGACCACCCTGCAGGCCGGGGAACACCGCCGAATTGATCTTTTTGTTGATGTCTTCGTGATTGGTCAGGATCATGCCACCGCGCGGGCCACGCAGGGTTTTATGGGTAGTAGTAGTGACCACATGCGCATGAGGTAGTGGCGAGGGATGGGCGCCAGTAGCAACCAAGCCAGCGATATGCGCCATATCAACCATCAGGTACGCACCAACTTCATCGGCAATGGCGCGGAAACGGGCAAAATCAATCGGACGCGGGATCGCGCTGCCACCAGCGATGATCATCTTAGGCTGATGCTCACGAGCCAGCACCGCGACTTCATCATAATCAATCTCTAGGCTATCTTTGCTCACGCCGTACTGTACGGCATTAAACCATTTACCCGATAGTGCAGGGCGCGCGCCGTGAGTGAGGTGGCCGCCGGCATCGAGCGACATACCTAAAATGGTGTCGCCAGGTTGCAGCAGCGCCAGCATTACCGCGCCATTGGCTTGTGCGCCCGAGTGCGGCTGCACATTGACATACTCGCAGCTAAACAGCTGTTTGGCGCGGGCCTGGGCGATGGCTTCGACTTCATCGACGTGCTCGCAGCCGCCGTAATAGCGACGGCCCGGATAGCCTTCGGCGTACTTATTGGTTAGGCAGGTGCCTTGCGCTTGCATCACGGCTTGCGAGACGATGTTTTCTGAGGCGATCAGCTCAATCTGCTGTTGTTGACGTTTGTGCTCGGCCTGCACGGCCGACATCACGGCACCATCGGACTCTGATAAGTTGGTGGAGAAAAACTGCTCCAATTCTACATTTGGGTAGCTCGGTTTCATTGCGCTTTCCTTATTGGCGATGGTGGCTAACAGGCCACAACATTAATCGGGATCACATTGGTGGCGAGGCCACCCTGTGAGGTTTCTTTATACTTACTCATCATGTCGAGCCCGGTCTCATGCATGGTTTTAATTACGCTATCAAGCGAGACGTGATGCTCGCCGTCGCCACCCATGGCTAATCGGGTCGCGTTAATCGCTTTTACGGCGCCCATGGTGTTGCGTTCAATGCAAGGGACTTGCACCAGGCCATCAATCGGGTCACACGTAAGGCCGAGGTTATGCTCCATGCCGATTTCTGCCGCGTTTTCAATTTGTTGATTACTTGCGCCCATGGCGGCGGCTAGTCCTGCTGCTGCCATCGAGCACGCCACGCCAATTTCGCCCTGACAACCGACCTCTGCGGCCGAAATAGAGGCATTGGTCTTGTATAAAGAGCCGATAGCCGCGGAGGTGGCCATAAAGGTACGGATGCCATCTGGGTTATTGGGCGAGACAAACTTATCGTAATAAGCAAGCACGGCAGGGATCACGCCCGCGGCGCCATTGGTTGGGGCGGTGACCACGCGGCCACCGGCGGCATTCTCTTCATTAACCGCCATCGCAAAGAGGTTGACCCAATCATTGGTATCTGTCGGTAACCCATGGGCTTGTTTATCGTGAATGGCGTCGTACATGCCTTTGGCACGTCGCTTAATGTTTAAACCGCCTGGCAGTACGCCACCTTGTTTAATGCCTCTGTCGATGCACTCACGCATCACTTGCCAGATATGATCCAGTCCCTGGTTAACCGTGTCACGTGTGGCGTGACTATCGTGGTATTGGGCGCGTGCGACCTCGTTCGTAAACATCAGCTCGCTGATGGTCATGTTCGTTTTTGTACATTGCTCAAGTAATTCCGCCGCACTCTCAAATGGATACGGCGGAGTGAAATCAGTCGCCAGGGCATCGGTTTCGCCTTCTTCCACCACAAAACCACCGCCTACCGAGAAATAGGTTTTGTGAGCAAGACACTCACCTGCTTTGTTAAAGGCGCTTACCGTCATGCCATTGGGGTGCTCGGGCAGCACCTTGTCATAGTGAAAGGCAATATCTGCCTCCCAGTTAAATCGAATATAGTGGCGCCCCGTAAAAGGAAGCTCGCTACCATTTTTGACCATTTTGGTCATGGTATCGATTTCATCTGACTCGATGGTGGCAGGCATTTCGCCCATTAACCCCATCACACACGCCACGTCAGTCGCATGGCCTTTCCCGGTGAGTGCCAGTGAGCCGTATAAGTCCACTTTGACACGCTCGATATCGGTCACGGACAGTGTTTGCGCCGCATAGTGGCTAAAGCGTGCGCAGGCCACCATCGGACCAACGGTGTGTGAGCTAGATGGCCCGACGCCTATCTTAAACAGGTCAAACATGCTGTGACTCATGGCCTGTCTCCTCAATCAGTAAGGTACGTTGTTGTCATGATTGTTGTTGTCCTGACATCGACGATGCCGACATTGCTTCACGTAGCATTCAACAGATTGGCGATGATTGCGCTTACTGTTGATTTAAACATTTTGTTAACGTACCTAAGCGTTCACTTTTCCGCAAAATAAATTTCCAATAAGAAACCTATGTTGTGATCCTGGAGACAAAACCTCCTCCTGTTGATACTACCTAACAACGGCGCAAACGTTTGCCTTTTTATCCTAAGAGAGGGTAAATTGCAAATCAATGCCAGTAACACCGGGGAATATACTCGCTTTTTATTAAGTGAATGGTTAATGAATATCTCTGTAATACCTTGTTTTTACGAGGAAGAGCATAATGAACTCAAGGTGCCGGGTGAGAGTGACAGGTTGGCTACCTTGATCAATTCGCTGGCTAGGTCACGTTTATGATATCGGTATTTTCCGATAGGAAACTTTTTTGTTAAAAGTGTTAAAGCGGCAAATACAGCGGGACAATCGATAGAGGCGAAAGCAGGTGACAACAGACCAATCAACACAGGATGTGTACCCGTCGATGCAGGTTGAGCGATCGCAACGCGAGGGTGACGCGCGCGAACCCATTGCACCATTGCGGCTGGGCCCGCGTTTAAAAGCCGTCAGGGTCGGGCTTGGGCTGACGCTTGAGGAGGCAAGCCAGCGCACTGGCTTGGCGCGTTCAACCTTATCCAAAATTGAAAATGAACAGATATCCCCGACTTTCCAAGCGATGCAGAAACTCGCGCACGGCTTGGATATCGATATTCCGCAACTGTTTGCCCCACCAAAAAAGCGGCAAGCAACAGGTCGGCGAGATGTGACGCTAGCGGGTCAGGGAAAAGCACACCCTACGGGTACCTACGAACATGAGTTATTGGCAACACAGCTAAGCAACAAAAAGATGATGCCGTTTAAGTCGCGGGTTAGGGCACGTGCGTTTGAGGATTATAGCGACTGGATTCGACACGACGGGGAAGAGTTTTTATTGGTGCTGGAAGGCAGTATCCAATTTTTTTCTGAGTTTTATGAAGCGATCACTCTCAATGAGGGTGACAGCGTATATTACGACGCCACCATGGGGCACATGCTAGCTTCCGTCAGTGATGACGATGCACTGATCTTATGGGTAACAGCGTCTTAACTAACCACATAAACGCATTGCTTAACGTGGGCAAGATGCCTGCGGGCACAATATGGAGAGAATAATGGCAGAGTTACTCACGACCCCGTTACACCGCCTGCACCTTGATATGGGCGCAAAAATGGTTCCGTTCGCTGGCTATGACATGCCAGTTCAGTATCCGCTGGGTGTGCGCAAAGAGCACCTTCATTGCCGTGAGCATGCAGGGTTGTTTGATGTTTCCCATATGGGGCAAATCCGTCTTCATGGCGCGGACGCGGCCAAAGCACTGGAAGCGCTCGTCCCAGTTGATGTGTTGGATCTCCCCCAAGGTAAACAACGTTATGCCGTATTCACCAATGAGCAGGGCGGCATTTTGGATGACTTAATGATTGCTAACCTCGGCGATCACCTCTTTCTGGTGGTCAACGCGGCCTGCAAAGCACAAGACATTCAGCACCTGCGCGATAACTTGAAAGGGGATGTCTCTGTCGAGGTGGTTGAAGATCGCGCCTTACTGGCGCTTCAAGGCCCGAAGGCGGCGCAAGTGCTGGCGACATTCAACCCGAAGGTGAATGACATGGTGTTCATGGACATTCAGCCTGTTGAGATTGATGGCATTCACTGCGTGGTGAGTCGTTCAGGTTATACCGGCGAAGATGGGTTTGAAGTGTCTGTACCGGCCGAACATGCAGAGTCACTCGCCAAAGCCCTTTTAGCTCACGATGAGGTGGAATGGATTGGGCTCGGCGCGCGTGACTCACTACGCCTTGAGTGCGGCCTTTGCCTGTATGGACACGATCTGGATACCACTACGACGCCGGTTGAAGCAACCTTGATTTGGGCCATTAGTAAAGTGCGTCGTGCGGATGGTGAGCGTGCGGGTGGCTTCCCCGGTGAGGGGAAAATCCTTGAACAAATTGCGACCAAAGCCGTCAGCCGTAAGCGTATTGGCCTTGTGGGCCAAAGCAAAGCCCCTGTGCGTGAAGGTAGCAAGCTGTTTGATTCAGACGACAATGAAATTGGCGTGGTCACCAGCGGCACCTTTGGCCCCACCAAAGGCATGCCCGTGGCAATGGGTTATCTCCCTCCTGCATTCATTACCCCCGGCACCGAGGTATACGCGGAAGTACGTGGCAAAAAGCTGCCCATGACAGTCGAAAAAATGCCCTTTGTACCGCAGCGGTATTATCGCGGCTAAATGATTGTTACTCATATAGATGGCACACATCACTTATTGATTATGGTGAATAGGGGTTCGATGTGCCATCTTCATTTTTAATGACATTATACCGCGACTGTTTCGATTCGTTTCTAACTCACATTACTCAAATGGCTAAATTGCTGGCTGAATATGCCTATGTTAGCGTCTATAAAAGCGTAGGACTTAGGTATGGGTTGTGGATAACGAAAAGCCTTATTTTTCCTATTGGGGAAAAGCCAGTGCTGATTTAGGGGGCGGAGATGCTTATCACCAGCTGGCCTATCACTGTTTGGACGTAGCGGCCGTTAGCTATCGCCTCCTTCATAAAGAGCGGCCGCTCACGAAAGCCATCGCGGAATTTCTCGAACTCTCTCCGGAACAGCTACGAACCCTATGGTGTTTCATGATATCGCTTCATGACTTAGGCAAGTATGCGTCCGCATTTCAGGAACTGAACCTCAGTGTTTCCGCTGCCCTATTAAACCCTCGAAGTAAAAAAGAATATGATGGGCGAGAATACCGACATGACAGGCTAGGGTATTATTTCTGGCAGCAGCATGAGATTGAGATAGTTCAAGCTATTTGTGGTCACTCGCTCGGTTCAATGGATGATGAAACAGCTGTCTATGAAACAGTTGACGTGCTTGCGCAATGTGTATTGGGACATCACGGTCAGCCAGTCAATCGGCAAATGCCGAGGCGGATGAGATCATTCACGGAAGCGCGCAATCATGATGCGGTGACAGCATTCATTGCCGATATTAGTGAGTTTTTTCAGCCAAAAATTAACATAGAGACATTATCGTCTGATAATTGGCGAGCGAAACTTGAACAAGTGAGCTGGCAACTCGCAGGGCTGGCCGTACTTGCGGATTGGATGGGTTCAGATACTCACTTTTTTCCCTACGTCTCTCAGCCTCAACCGCTTGAACAGTATTGGCCTCACGCGCTGGTATGTGCCGAAAAAGCGCTGGACCATACCGACTTATCTCGCACACCGACAGTGACACCTTTTAGTGCCTTTTCCGATATCTTCCCTTTTTCTCCAACACCTTTGCAGGCTTGGGCAGCGTCGGTAGAAATTAACGACCAGCCTCAGCTTTTTATTTTGGAGGATATGACAGGGGCAGGGAAGACTGAAGCCGCGCTCACACTCACACATCGATTAATGGCTACTAGTGCCGCCGATGGTTTTTATTTTGGCTTGCCGACCATGGCGACATCCAATGCCATGTTTGATCGAGTCGCCGATCACTATACGCAAATGGTGAAACTTGGTGAGGGAGAACAAGCCAGTATTACGCTGGCACACGGTGCCCGTGATATGAATGACCGATTTCGAGAAATGGTGCACACCTCAGGTACGGTAGATAGCAACTATCACCAGCGTGATGCAACCGTGACGGCACAATGTAATGCTTGGCTTGCGGATTCACGCAAAAAAGCGTTGTTGGCACCTGTTGGCGTGGGCACCATTGATCAAGCGTTGCTCGCTGTTCTGCCTCGTCGGCACCAATCTTTGCGCTTGCTGGGGTTGAACCGAAAGATCCTGATTTTTGATGAAATCCACGCAGCGGATGAATATATGCTCGCCTTGTTGGAAAGCTTATTATCATTGCATCTGCATCAGGGCGGCTCGGTTATATTGTTAACGGCTACCTTATCTCAGCAACAACGGCAACGCTTATGCCAAGTTTGGCAGCAAGCCGCCGGTTTAGCCCCTGTGATGCCGAGTCAGGATCACTTCCCTTTAGCTACCCAAGTGGCGATTGATAAAGCCCCAGCGCTGAAAGAAACCGCTATTGCTCGGCAAGCTAAACAAAAACGTGCGGTCGCAGTAGATATGCTCACTCAGTTTGATGACTGTTTAGCAACGGTGTTGACGGCGGTTGCTAAAGGGCAATGCGTGGTTTGGATAAGAAATACCGTGGATGATGCACGTGAAGCGTATGAAACGTTACTGAGTCGGCTTGATCATCCGGAACGGTGCCATTTATTTCATAGCCGATTTATCTTAGCCGATCGAAAAAATATTGAGAAAACCGTTCTCGACAATTTTGGAAAAAGCAGTTCGCAATCAGAGCGTCAAGATCGTGTATTAGTTGCGACTCAAGTTTTTCAAGAGAGCTTAGATGCTGACGCTGATGTGATGATATCCGATATTTGTCCGATTGATGACTTGATCCAACGCGCGGGACGTTTGCACCGTCATAAAAGAAACAAACAAGGTGCCTATATTGCGCAAGGTGACGACGAACGCGATCCTCCCGTTCTCTATATTCATGCTCCCTCTTGGGAAAACGAGCCGAAAGCCGACTGGCTAAGTCGTCACTTTCAACCCACGCAATTTGTTTATCGCTCACCTGGACGACTTTGGTTGGGGCTTAGAAAACTACGCCAATTAGGCGAAATCTGCATGCCAACGCATGCACGTGAATTGGTTGAAGCCGTTTACAGTGATGAAGCACTAGCACAAATTCCAACCGCGCTCCAACCTATGGAAGAAGAGTATTTGGGGAAAACATACAGTATTGGCGCGAGAGCACAGTCGCAATGTATTGATTGGCAATATGGTTATTGTGATCGCAGTGCAGACTATTGGTTTGATGATGAAACAGATATTAGTACCCGCTATAACGACATAGAAACCGTGGACGTTTTGCTGGTTAACGAACAAGCAGGTGAACTAGTGCCAATAGCAAAAGACAATCGATTTGCAGTGGCGCTGAGTACGGTCAAGCTGTCAAAAAGAAAGTACGCCGAACAACTTGCGCCTTTGCCCGAGCGGCTTGAGCCTGCATTAACAAAGTTGATCGAGCAACACCCTCATGTGAAATATATGAAAATCTGGTTGCCCGAAAACGATTCTCGTTTTGCTTATAGCGAGGAAAAAGGATTTTACGAGCGGCCACAGGAGGCGACATGAATTTAATTCAAGACCCATGGTTGGATTATATCCATCGTAATGGCGATATTAAGAAACGGCCGATTACTGCGATATGTGATCCCGACGTCGTAGATTTTTCACTACCAAGAGCAGATTTTTATGGCGCAGCGTATCAGTTTGCTATTAGCTTATTACAAACCGCGTTTGCGCCAAAAGATTTGTCACAATGGCACCATTACTTTAAAACGCCACCGGCCGATGTTGTTTTGGAAGAAGCGGTTAATCAGGTCAGTCACGCCTTTAATGTGGTTGGAGAAGGTCCCTTATTTATGCAGGATTTTGACTCCCTCGAGGATGCGCCATCGACCACGGTCTCAGGGCTATTGATAGAAGCGCCTGGCGCAAACGGCATAAAGAACAATACCGATCATTTTATCAAGCGGGGTATTGGCCAAGTGTTGTCCCTCGACATGGCAGCATTGGCTTTGTTTACTATGCAAATCAATGCGCCTGCTGGTGGGTCTGGACATCGTGTCGGTTTGCGTGGTGGCGGACCGCTAACAACGTTAGTGATGCCAGTAACAAGCGAGGCCAGTCTGTGGGAAAAGCTTTGGCTTAATATTATTAATAAAGATTTTTGGCGGTATCCACCGCCCAATTTTACAGATGGTTCCGTTTTCCCGTGGCTTGCTCCTACGCAGACAAGTGAGAAAAAGGGCAGTGAAGTTTATGCCAATGCTGTTCATCCGTTACATGTTTATTGGGCGATGCCAAGACGTATCCGCCTAGAAGTTGAACATCGTGATGCAGAGTGTCAATTACTAGGTCAACAGGTTGAGCAAGTCGTTAACTATTACCGGACGCAAAACTATGGGGCCAATTATGATGGAGAATGGTCTCATCCTCTAACACCATATCGGTTTAACCCCAAAAAGCCTGAAGAACCCCCTTTTTCGGTTAAAGCGCAACCTGGCGGTATCACCTATAAAATTTGGGACACGTTAACACTACGTAGTGACGTCCAAGGCTATAAATGTGCAAAAGTGATTTCTCACTATTACGCTCTAAGTCAAAGGCACGGAAAGTTATTAGGTTACAGTCCACGTCTCAAAGCTTTCGGTTATGACATGGATAATATGAAAGCGAGAGGATGGTATAACAGCGAATTGCCTTTATTTGCTTTTAGCGAAGAGCAGCAAGAGGATGTGCTAACAGCAGTAAACACACTGCAAGATTTATCGGTCAAAAGTCTTAAGCAGCTACGCGACCACATTAAACACGCGTGGTTTGATCGTCCAAAGGATGCGAAAGGCGATACATCTTTTATCGATCTCGCGTTCTGGCAGAAGACGGAGTCTGCTTTTTTTACTGCCGTGTCGCAGTTGATTGAAAATATAGAGCAAGAAGACGAGAGCTTAACCCCGGAACAAGCAAAAAAATGGCTCAATACATTACGCGCTGTATGTTTCGACTTATTTGATGGTTATGCCATGACTGAGCTGGGTAATGCGAGAAATATGGCGAGACGGATTAAAGCGAGACAGACTCTGAGCTGGTGGCTATTTAACAGTAAAGATATAAAAGCATTTATTCGTGAACACGATATTGCGATTGATAAGGAGATCGCCTAATGGATAGTACACTACAACATAGTGTTTTACGCTGGTGGCAAAGTATGTACTTATCACCGAATGAATTATACAAAAAAGGTATCACGCCAGCCCCAAACGCACAAAAAGCACAGCTAAAACGTTGTCGAGATCTTGACGCCGTTATGCTGACCCCGGGGTTTCGTGCCTTATGGCAAAGCTTGCCTGCTCCTATAACGGAGCATGCCACATCAAGTGACATGGAATGCTGGGCAGCTATTGCTGGTGCGCTAGTACATGTGAAGCATGATAGCGCACACAATCTGGCGACGGCGGCGGGGAGCAAAGCACAAAGTGATAAATCGAGAGTGAGTGAGCTGCGCTTTGCACAACTGCAAGATACCAAGACACCGGATGAATTTCTGCGCCGTTTAAGAAGGATCCTGCATCAGCTTGATCACAGTGTTTTGGTTTCATCTTTGGCGAAAGATATCTATCAATGGTTTGAGGAACACAGCCAATTTTATCCTCGTCAAGCAGATAAACGCATCACTGTTCAATGGGCAATGGACTATTACCGCGCAGCGGGAACTAAATAGAAAAAAGGAAAAGAGAATGAGCCAATTTATTCAACTACACCTACTGACTTCTTATGCGCCTTCTAACCTGAACCGTGACGATTTAGGTCGGCCCAAAACCGCAAAAATGGGCGGATTTGAGCGCTTGCGTGTGAGCTCGCAAAGTTTAAAACGCCATTGGCGGACATCAGAAGTCTTTGAAACGGCCTTGGCAGGTAAAATTGGGATTCGGACCAAACGTTTCGGCCGACAGTTATACAGTGAGCTTATCGAACAAGGTGTGACCGAAAAATCCGCCAAAGCATGGGCGGCAGAGATAGCAGGGGTTTTTGGTCAAATCAAGAAAGAGCAACTAGATATCGAGCAACTTGTTCATATTAGCCCAGAAGAGCAAGATGCAGCACGCTCTTTGATCGCGATATTGGCAGAAGAAAATCGTGCGCCAAAAAAAGAAGAACTGGACTTATTAAAGGCAGATCATGCAGCAGCCGACATCGCCTTATTTGGCCGTATGCTAGCCTCTTCGCCATCGTTTAATGTGGAGGCCGCCTGCCAAGTTGCGCATGCATTGAGTGTTCATAGCGTGGTTGTGGAAGATGATTATTTTACCGCTGTGGATGATTTGAACAACAAAGAGGAAGATGCGGGCTCTGCTCACCTTGGTGAAGCGGGTTTTGCGGCCGCTTTATTCTATTCCTATATCTGCATCAACAAGACGCAGTTGATTGACAACTTACAGGGCGATGAGGCACTTGCTAATAGCGCGATCAAAGCCCTGACGGAAGCGGCGGTGAAAGTGGCGCCTTCAGGTAAACAAAATAGCTTTGCTTCACGTGCTTACGCGAGTTTTGTTTTAGCCGAGAAAGGCGAACACCAACCAAGACAATTGTCGGTAGCGTTTCTTAAACCTGTAAACGATCCCGATCAAGGTCAAGCGGCCGTAGCGGCGCTCAACGATCAAGTACAAAAATTCGATCAAGTATATGGTGAGTGTGCAGATAGCCGTTATGCATTAAATGTCTTTGAGGGTAGCGGCTCGTTTGATGAACTACTCAACTTCGTTACAGAATAAGTGGGAGTCAAGATGCGAGATTATCTTGTTTTTCGACTATATGGACCGCTAGCCAGTTGGGGGGATCCAGCCGTTGGTGGCGACAGACCCACCAGCGCGTATCCGTCGCGTTCAGCCGTACTTGGATTACTTGGGGCGGCACTTGGCATAAAGCGGGATGATGAGACGCAGCTTTTAAGCTTGCAACAAAGCGTATGTATCGGCATCAAGCAGTGTGTACCGGGTTCGCTTTTGCGTGACTACCATACCGCGCAGGTGCCGAGTCATGATAAAAAGCGCATACATCGCACGCGCCAAAGTGAATTAAAAACGGGAAAGAAACTACAAACTGTGCTCTCAAAACGTGATTATCGTTGTGACGGTTTGTGGGTCGTTGCAGTGTGGCTCTCGCCCTCGGCTACGATGTCATTAAACGAGCTAAAAAAGGCGTTATTAAAGCCTGTATATCCCCTTTCTTTAGGGAGAAAAGCATGTCCACCGGCCTTACCGCTACAGCCTACCTTGGTGGCCAATGCTGATTTAAAGTCAGCATTGGATATGGAGTTTCCAGCGATAACAGCATCGAATAAAAGCGATGCACTCTGGCTGGGAACGACACCTTATGCGACTTACTTTTGGGAAGGCGATGTGGGAGAAATTGATGATGAGCGCGTATTAACCACCCACCCTTGGGATGAGCCTATTAATCGCGGTCGTTGGCAATTTAAACAACGCGTTATGCATCAATTGACGGTAGAGGAGGCCAACGATGTACCTGTCTAAAGTCCGACTACTGTCATCCGCAGAAGCAGTTAAACTGATCTCAAAGTTTGGCCATAATGGTGCATACAGTGCGCACCAAATCATTTGGCAACTCTTTCGTCATGCGAGTGAACGACCGTTCATATATCGAGAGGAGCAAGATCAAGCCACCGGACGGCCGCTGTTTTATGTGCTTTCAACTATTTCACCACAAGATGACACCGGCGTGTTTGAACTCCAAACCAAGCCATTTTCGCCCCAGTTATACAATGGCCAGCGGCTTCATTTTCAGTTAAGAGTGAACCCGACGATTTGTGTGACAGATGCAAAAGGAAAGCGACAGCGGCACGATGTCCTTATGCATGCTAAAAAGCAGGCGGGGGAAGTGAGCGCTATCGCACTGCAGGAAACTATGGATCAGGCCGCGCAACAATGGCTTTGTGATGAAAATCGATTGTCGCAGTGGGGTGTTACATTCGATAACGTACCAACGATTGAGGGATATACCCAACATCAAAGTCGGAAAAAGAATGGCGCGCATGTCCAGTTTTCGAGTGTGGATGCTCGCGGTACTTTAACGCTCCAAGACAGCGAACGCTTTTTGGAACAATACGCAAAAGGTTTTGGGCGCGCCAAAGCTATGGGTTGTGGGTTAATGCTGATTCGGCCTGCATAGATATCGGCCAATAAATATGGAGGCACCATGGGGTTCATTCCGTTAAAACCTATCCCGATAAAAGACAGGCGTTCGATGGTTTTTGTCGGGATGGGGCGCATTGATGTGCGTGATGGTGCCTTTGTTGTGATTGATGAGGTGAATGGTGAACGAATGCATATCCCAGTGGGCTCAGTGGTATGCATTATGTTGGAGCCGGGTACGCGCATCAGTCATGCTGCGGTTAAACTCGCGGCAACAACGGGTACATTATTGATTTGGGTCGGTGAAGCAGGAGTGAGACTGTATTCTGTGGGGCAACCTGGCGGTGCGCGGTCTGATCGTCTTTTATACCAAGCGCAGCTTGCGCTTGACCCTGATTTACGTCTAAAAGTCGTGCGTAAAATGTTTGAGCGACGATTTGGTGAGCCGGCGCCTCAAAGACGTAGTGTTGAACAATTACGTGGGATTGAAGGGGCTCGAGTACGCAACAGCTACAAAATATTGGCCAAGCAATACGGCGTTGAATGGCATGGCCGCAACTATGATCCAAATGATTGGGATAAAGGCGATGTGACCAATCAATGTATTAGTGCGGCGACCAGTTGCCTTTATGGCGTGACTGAAGCGGCTATTTTAGCAGCGGGTTACGCGCCGGCGATTGGATTTATCCACTCGGGTAAACCACTTTCGTTTGTTTATGATATTGCAGACATTGTTAAATTTGACACGGTCGTACCTCTCGCCTTCAAAGTAGCTGCCTCTTCACCCGCAGCACCTGACAGACAAGTACGCCTTGCTTGTCGTGAACTCTTTAGAACCAGCAAGTTATTGAAAAATATTATTCCGATGATCGAAGAGGTATTGGCGGCAGGTGATATTACTCCGCCTGAACCGCCTCATGACGCCCAACCACCAGCTATACCTGAGCCAAAATCAATCGGTGATAGTGGTCATAGGAGCGGCTAGATAATGACTATGCTTGTTGTCGTCACTGAAGCCGTACCGCCAAGATTACGTGGCAGGCTTGCTGTCTGGTTGCTCGAAGTTCGCGCCGGTGTCTATGTGGGCGATGTAACACGTCGCGTGCGGGAAATGATTTGGGAGCAGATAACTGAACTCGCTGATGTCGGCAACGTGGTAATGTGTTGGGCGGTGAATAATGAATCAGGTTTTGACTTTCAAACCTATGGTGAGAATCGTCGGGAGCCTGTCGATTTGGATGGTCTAAGGTTGGTGGTATTCAAGCCTAGTGACGAGGATAAATAAGCCTAGTTTGCTCTTTAAAAAGTTGGTAGAAAAATGCAGGTCGATTTTTGTTATATAAAACAGTAATATCCGTTTAGAGTGTTCCCCGTGCCCACGGGGATGAACCGTGGAGCCGCGCACGTGGCAGCGCTGGGAAGATGGTGTTCCCCGTGCCCACGGGGATGAACCGACCAAAGACTAGTGCTTCAGATAAATCCAGTAGTGTTCCCCGTGCCCACGGGGATGAACCGGTTGGACCGTTGGCAAAGCGCTGGCAGAAGACGTGTTCCCCGTGCCCACGGGGATGAACCGGTCACGCTGCCCAGCGGCGAGACTGCAATCACGTGTTCCCCGTGCCCACGGGGATGAACCGCGATGCTGCGAGAGCAGAGCCTTCCTCTTTCGGTGTTCCCCGTGCCCACGGGGATGAACCGCATGCGAGCGAAAGCATCCTTCACTGGTGCGGGTGTTCCCCGTGCCCACGGGGATGAACCGCTTAATTTCACCCAACTCTCAGTTTGACAAAAGTGTTCCCCGTGCCCACGGGGATGAACCGCAATGAGCGCGCCGTTCCGCGATGGCCAGTTGCGTGTTCCCCGTGCCCACGGGGATGAACCGCGCCGGGCGACATGCTGCTGATTTACAGCACCGTGTTCCCCGTGCCCACGGGGATGAACCGCTATTCGTACTCTGTGCGCGCAACATAAAGTGGTGTTCCCCGTGCCCACGGGGATGAACCGCTGCCGTCTGGACGCTGCATTTTGGTTTTTTGGTGTTCCCCGTGCCCACGGGGATGAACCGCGCCAAACCATCGAGCCAGCAGATACCAGCGTGTGTTCCCCGTGCCCACGGGGATGAACCGCGCATGATCGAGGTTTTTGAGTATCCACCGCCGTGTTCCCCGTGCCCACGGGGATGAACCGTCTGTGAAATCGTTAAGCGCGTTCATGATTCAGTGTTCCCCGTGCCCACGGGGATGAACCGGTGACGGCAATTTGAGTAATGTTCATGTATCGGTGTTCCCCGTGCCCACGGGGATGAACCGTGTTGGCGATGTGTTGACCTGGTATCAGTGCCGTGTTCCCCGTGCCCACGGGGATGAACCGATATCGGCGATGCTATGGCATATAGCATTGAGGTGTTCCCCGTGCCCACGGGGATGAACCGGGCATGTTTACAGGCTCAATCGGCGGCCTCGTGTGTTCCCCGTGCCCACGGGGATGAACCGCTAGCTGTTGGATGTTCACAGCGAATCCGTTTGTGTTCCCCGTGCCCACGGGGATGAACCGTATTGGGAGCCGTTGGGCGATTTTTTCAGCAAGTGTTCCCCGTGCCCACGGGGATGAACCGCTCACCGTCAGCGTTTCGGTTTGTGGCGCCATGTGTTCCCCGTGCCCACGGGGATGAACCGCCAGCCAAATCATCACCGATGCGGTGGTGTTTGTGTTCCCCGTGCCCACGGGGATGAACCGGTACTCGAAGTGAACCATGTGACACTACTCGAGTGTTCCCCGTGCCCACGGGGATGAACCGTAGTAACATCACCGCGTTCCGCTTCGGCCCGGGTGTTCCCCGTGCCCACGGGGATGAACCGCGCTTGACTGTTGTGTAGTAGGTCGTTTGACAGTGTTCCCCGTGCCCACGGGGATGAACCGGCGGGGTGCTTGAGACATGCCGATTGGTAGTGGTGTTCCCCGTGCCCACGGGGATGAACCGTAACACGAGACGGCCGCCAGCGTGAAGCGCACGTGTTCCCCGTGCCCACGGGGATGAACCGTGTCGGCTGCGCGTAAAGACTTCTATCAGTTCGTGTTCCCCGTGCCCACGGGGATGAACCGCGCCGCCGTAGCGCTATCTTCAAGCTCTACTGGTGTTCCCCGTGCCCACGGGGATGAACCGCGTTGCAGATGTTTCGGCGGTTTGTGACTGAAGTGTTCCCCGTGCCCACGGGGATGAACCGATGGCAGAGCAGAAACACGAGCTTGTGCAAAAGTGTTCCCCGTGCCCACGGGGATGAACCGAGAAATTACTGAAAACATTGCGGTCGTTTTTAGTGTTCCCCGTGCCCACGGGGATGAACCGCGGCCAGTGCTTCTTTCTCTTTCCGTTCGCACGTGTTCCCCGTGCCCACGGGGATGAACCGGGTCAAAACCTTGCGACGTATTCGATTTTACGCGTGTTCCCCGTGCCCACGGGGATGAACCGCCGGTGGCCGCGTGGTGGCGGTGGATGGTACGGTGTTCCCCGTACCCACGGGGATGAACCGATGGAGTCAGTGATGGCAGGGCAAGGCGTTGCGTGTTCCCCGTGCCCACGGGGATGAACCGCCACCTATTAACCTGCAATACATTGTCAAAAAGTGTTCCCCGTGCCCACGGGGATGAACCGAGAAATTACTGAAAACATTGCGGTCGTTTTTAGTGTTCCCCGTGCCCACGGGGATGAACCGTAGGGTGCTGCTTATTTCGCATCACATACGAGGTGTTCCCCGTGCCCACGGGGATGAACCGAGCTTACTGAAAACTACGCCAGTGAAGTTCGTGTGTTCCCCGTGCCCACGGGGATGAACCGCGGGTTATTGTCCCATTCATTGAGCGAATTACCGTGTTCCCCGTGCCCACGGGGATGAACCGCAGAAGCCAGCCACAACCCAAACAGCGTATGAGTGTTCCCCGTGCCCACGGGGATGAACCGCTACAATCAAAAAGAAGGCTCTCTGGAATCGTGTGTTCCCCGTGCCCACGGGGATGAACCGGAGTCACGATGACAGCCATCAATCTCGCCGCAGTGTTCCCCGTGCCCACGGGGATGAACCGATGTGCAAATTCAGCAAAACTACATCGTCATTGTGTTCCCCGTGCCCACGGGGATGAACCGGTTGCTGTAACGGGAGGAAAAGTTGCTGTTTGCGTGTTCCCCGTGCCCACGGGGATGAACCGAACGTCGATTATGTGGATGAAGTAGGCGGTCAGTGTTCCCCGTGCCCACGGGGATGAACCGAGCTGGATTACATCGGCTTTCGTGGTCTGGCTGTGTTCCCCGTGCCCACG